>JBHOQQ010000079.1:0-50872 GCA_042408955.1 Thermomicrobiales bacterium | reverse complement strand
CAAAGAGCGTGGTGGCGGGCCTGCGCGGTACCACCGCTAGCTCTGCGCTTTCAGGCGGGTTGCAGCCAGAAGGGAAGCCATCATGGCCATTTACCGTTTCGGCACCCGCTATTCCCGCTGGGATGGCACACAGCAGGTTAGTCCACTTGATGCTGACGACCTGATGCGCGCCATGTCCGATCAGCTTATGCGGGACGGTGACATCCTCAATGCCTTGCGCCGGCTCTTCTGGGAAGGGATAGACCGGCCGGAAGGGGATCGGTTGCCCGGCCTGCGCGAGCTGCTGAACCGGGTACGCCGCCAGCGCCAGGAGCAGCTCAACCGGTACGACTTGGGCTCGATCTTGGATGACATTCGGGAGCGGCTCCAGGATGTCATCAAGACGGAGCGCGAGGGGATCGAGCGAAGGGTCGCCGAGGGGCGAGAGCGGCTCCAGCGCGCGCGGGAGCAAGCGCAGCAGGGTGCGGCCAATCAGAGCGGAGAGTCTCCGTCAGATCACGCCGCGTCCGCGGATGCGGCAGAGGTGGCTGACGGTGATGCCTACGACGAAGATCTCCAGCGCCTGCTAGAAAACCTCGCGGCAAAGAAGCGAGAGCAGCTTGATCAGCTTCCTGCCGATCCCGCAGGGGCGATTCGCGGACTCCAGGACTACGAATTCATGGACCCAGCGGCCCGCCAAAAGTTCCAGGATCTGCTGGCCATGTTGCAGCAACAGGTGCTGCAGCAGACCTTCCAGGGGATTCAGCAAGCCCTCAGCGAAATGACTCCAGAGCAGATTGCGGAAATGAGGCAAATGCTCCGCGATCTGAATGACATGCTAGAAGCGAGGCAGCGAGGCGAGGATCCGGGCTTCGAACAATTCATGCACAAGTGGGGGCATTTCTTTGGCCCCGACGTGAAGAGCCTGGATGACCTCTTGCAGCGCATGCAGCAACAGATGGCTGCCATGCAGCAATTGATGGACAGCATGACCCCAGAGCAGCGCGCGCAACTCCAGGGGCTCATGCAAGCGATCATGGAGGATCCAGGGCTCCAAGCAGAGATGGCGCGGCTCCAAGAGAACCTTGCCCAAACTATGCACCCGGAAGACTGGCGCCGGGGCTACCAATTCAGCGGCGATGAATCGTTGACGCTGGCTGAAGCGATGCGCCTGATGGATCGCTTGAAGGGGTATGACGACCTGGAGCAAGAGCTCAAGGAAGTCCGCGACTGGAACGACTTCGCCAATCTCGACGAGGAGAAAGTGCGTGACCTGCTGGGCGAAGACGCCCTGGAGCAGATGCAGCAGTTGAGCCAGATCGCGCAACTGCTCGAGGATGCTGGATACATCCGGAAGACGCGCCGGGGATATGAGCTGACGCCTCAGGGCGTCCGCAAGATCGGCGAAAAGGCCCTGCTTGATATCTTCTCCCAGTTGAACAAGGACCGGCTCGGACAGCACCAGCTCGACCGACCCGGAGGGCCGGGTGAGCGCACTGACGAGAGCAAACCCTACGAGTTTGGTGACGCCTTCCTCCTCGATCTGCCAAAGACGGTCATGAACGCGGTGCAGCGCCGCGGAGCGGGAACTCCTGTCAAGCTGGATCCGCGGGACTTCGAAGTCTACCGAACTGAGTTTGTCACGCGCTCCTCGACCGTGCTGATGATCGACATGAGCCGCTCAATGTTCTATTCGGACTGCTTCACCGCGGCCAAGCGCATCGCACTCGCGCTCGATTCGTTGATCAGGGCGAAGTATCCGCGTGATTCGCTCGACATCGTTGGCTTCTCGTACCTGGCTGAGGAGCTGAAGCCATCGGATCTGCCGACACTTACCTGGAATGAGTTCCAGTACGGCACGAATATGCAACACGGATTCCAGCTCGCGCGGAAGCTGCTCGCCCGGCACAAGGGCACTAACCGGCAAATCATCATCATCACGGATGGCGAGCCGACCGCGCATATGGAGAACGGCGAAGTCTTTTTCCACTGGCCGCCGATGCCACGGACATTTCAGGAGACGCTGCGCGAGGTCATTCGCTGCACGCGGGACAAGATCACGATCAACACCTTTATGCTGGAGCGATCGCCATACATGATCCAGTTCGTGAATGACTTGATGCGGATCAATGGCGGCCGCGTCTTTGTCGCTACACCCGAGCGGCTTGGCGAATATATCCTGGTCGACTACGTGGCGAACAAGCAGAAGTGGATCGGCTAGCGCGGGTTAATGGTGGGCGATGACCCTGTGGTGCGCTGTCCGAGCACGGGGAGACTGGGAATTCTGGAACCGAGGGATGCCCGGTTCTCGTTGCCCGAACATTTCTTGCGGATAACATTTCTTGTGCGCAATATCAGGTGCTCCCGGTAGTGACGCGGGTGTTGTCTTCGTGCGCCAGGCGAAGCTCGCGTAAGCGTGAGCGGGCTCACGGTGCCGGAGTGCCGCCGGGCACCTCGGCTTCCTCCTCGGACGCCGTTGGGCTGTCCGAGGCAGCGGGCACAGGACTCGGTGTCGAGGTCGCGCTCGGTACGGGCGTCTCGGTCGGGACCGGCTCCAACGTCGCTGTAGGTTCGGTCGTGGCTGTAGCCACGAAGGTTGGTGTCGCGGGCGGCGTTGGCGTCGGGATCGGTGTGGCCGCTGGCGTAAGGCTGGGCGTCGCGGTTGGCACCGAGGCGCTGAAGGAGCCCATGATCGCCGTGGCAGCGATTGGCGCGTTGCTCACAAGCACATCATCGAAGGCGATGTCATAGCTACGGCTGCCCGTCCCATTCTCGCCAATTTGCACGATGCCGGTCGCAGTGGTCCCGAGGTTTTCGGTCTTGCTTGCCACCAAGGCCCCATCGAGCCAGAGCTCGACGGAACCTGAGGCGCCATTGACGACAGCGTAAAGCAGGATCTCGTGCCACGCATTCTTCGCCACGATTGCCGTGGTGGTAGTGCTAACGCCGCTGACGTCGTTGCGGTACCCGAGTCTTCCGGAGCCGTTCACATACACGCCGAGGATTGACTTGTCATTGGCGGTACGGCAGCGCATAAGGTACACGGTGTTGTTGCTTTGGCTTGCAATATAAACATAGACGCGGAAATAGACGTCGCTCTGTGGGGCTTGGAGCGTCGCTCGCGCATATGTCGCGGCTTGCGTGCTGGTTCCGCGGGCAGCGAACGCACCTTGGAGAACGAGCTGCTGCTGAACGATCAGCCCTTTGACGCGTGACCACTGTGAGAGATTGCCAGTCTCGAATCCGTCTGCAAATAACGTCTCTCCGCCCGTGACTGCCGTAGGAGTTGGCGAAACCGTCGGAGTTGGCACGGCAGTGGCCGGCTGGGTTGGCGTGGGAACCACGGAACTCGTCGCGGTGGGACCTGGCGTCTCCGTTGAGCCAACGGTCGGAGAGGTTTCCGGCGTGGTCGCCGGCGTTGGCGGTACGCCGGTCGAGGTTGTTGCGGGCGTGGCGGTCTGTGTGGCGTTTTCAGCGAATCGGATTACCAATTGAGGCCAGTTGCTGGCTGCCTCCCGAGAGGAGAAGGTGACACCGTCGCTTGACGTTGCGATGAGCGCCAGGGTGATGGTGCCGTCGCCAGTTACCAAGGGGGTGACATCGAATTCGACCCACGTGCCAGAAGAAATTGCGCCCGTGTCACCGGCCGGCCCAGTCAACAGCGTTGGGCGGGTGTTCCACGTGATGCTCGTTTCCGTCCACGTGTTGGTTGCCGTGTACACCTGAGGTCCATCAACCGTGCTGCCGGTGGCATAGAGGCGGAGCTTGGCCTGTTGAACGGTACCGGTGATTCCGCTTATTGTGAACCGGAGATAGCTTTCCTCTGCCCGGTCTTGGTCGGCGCTAAGCGCCGTGGCAGTACCAAAGTTGGCATTTGGGTTTGCCGCTTCGACGCGAGCGTCCGCTTCTGGCGTAAACACCGCCGTCTGCTCCCCGCCAGGTGTGGGTGGAATCGATGTCGCAGTCGGTGTGCTTGGTGGAGAGATAGTGGCCGTAACACTCGGAGTAGTGGTCAGGCCGGTAATCGGCGAATTGGCGGGGGACGGTGTTGCAGTGGCCGGAGGCACAGTCGTCGCGGTGGGCGTATCGCTGTCGCTGTAGCGCAGTACCAATTGGGGAACGTTCGTCCCCATCTCCCGCGCATGGAACGTCACCCCATCCGACGACAACGGCGGGAAGGTGAAGCTCACCGGCCCACTCCCGCTCACCAAACTCGTCACATCGTACTCCACCCAGGTGTTGTCCGGAAAACTGGCCGGCCCCGCGATCCCCGAACCGATCACGGCCGGCTTGGTGTTCCAGGTGATCCCGGTCTCGGTCCAGTCGTTCCCCGCCAGAAAGACCCGCGGTGCTTTGGTCGTGCCATTGCTGGCAAACAGGCGCAGCGTCGCTTGCGCCAGGGTGCCGCCGCTCGGGACGGCAAAGCGCACGAACGCCTCGCGTTGGGGATCACCGTCGATGATCAGGGTGAGGGCGGTCCCATAGTTCGTGTTCGGATTGGCAGCTTCCACGCGGGCATCAGCCTCTGGCGTGAGCACCACTGTCTGCCCACCTGCTGGAGTCACGTCTTGCGTCGGGGTGGCGTTGGGTGTTGGTGTCGGAGAAGGCGGTGCCCCGTGGCAGGTACCGGTGCCTCGATCGCTGAAGGTTGAACCCGGCTCAGGGACAAACTCCCACTCGTACGCTCCATCACGGAGTGTGAGCTTTAGCACGCCGAAGGTGTCGCCGTTGCGCACCTCGCTGTTCGGTAGCGGTGTGCTGAAGCCGTAATGGATTCGGCCGCCGGTGCCGACCACAAATTCCCGAATTCCCCAGCTTGTATCGAGATCACCTAGAGGGTTTTGCGGTGCGAAACGTTCGTAGTTGTGCTCGTGGCCAGCGAGCACGATTTCCACACCCGCGTCGTAGAGTGCTTCCCACAATGGTTGCACGAATGCTTGACTGCCGTGGGTTGAGCCGGAACTAAACCGCGGATGATGCATGTACGCGACCGTGCAAGCGTTTGGGTGCGCCGCCAGGTCGGCGCGTAACCAAAGTTCTTGGGGAGATCCAGGTCCGCATCCGCCGACTTGGTCACATTTGGTATTCAGCGCAACGATGTGCCAACTTCCGAGATCGTAGCTATAGTAACCCTTGCTGGGATCGCCAGCGGCCGTGCCGAAATAGGTGAAATAGCCTGAGGCCCCGCTAGTGAAGTAATCATGATCGCCTGGAACAGGGCGCGTGCGGGCTTTGTGCCTGCCCCACGTGGGTTCGTAATAGGTCATGAACTCGTCAATGGTGCCGGACTCGTAGACGTTATCCCCTAGCGTGAAGACAGTTCCCTCGATCCCATCGAGGAGCGCGGCTGTTATCTCATCGCCGTTGCTCTCACTTGCGATGTCACCAGCGCCAACGAGCACGTACGAGGTTTGACCGCCCGGCGTCGGCGATGGGACCGGGGTTGGGGATGGCGCCGGCCCTGTTTCGCCACTTTCAAATGCGCCAAGATCAGGCGCCGCTCCGACATATGCGCTGGAAGGCATATCAACGACAGGCTGTCCGCGCCACTGGAACGCGGCGGTTCCTGCATCGATTGCCGGGCTCCCAGCGCTCAGCGTGTAGTCGGGCGAACGCAGTGGATCAGCCAGCACCGTCGTAGTCTGATCCACGTTGCTGCCGGTGAAGTTCGTGGGATTGTTCCAAAAGAGGTTGTAAGCAGCGATGGAGCTACCATCAACGTTTTTCAAGCCGATGCGCTTCGCATTGACAAAGATATTATTGACGACAACCATATTGTCGCCGCCGCTCACCGCGTGATCGTTGCCCACGAAGGTGTTGTTAATAAGATCGATCGGGTCGAGCAGGCTGGCGGCGCGGTAATCCTCGCCAGAGTTGCCTCCGTCCATCAGGCCCAGCCCAGCCCGGCCGTTCGCAACGATAACGTTTCGCTCGATCCGAATCCTGCGATCGGAAGCTCCAGGAAGATCAATAAGCTGAATTCCATCTTGGCCGTTGCCTTGGAGGCGATTACCTCGTATCACAATTGAGAGCGTTCCAGCATAGTCGTGAAACCGTATCTCGATACCATCTTCGCGATTGTTTCGAAGAATGTTTCCCTCGAGCAGGCCATTGCTCGCGGCATCGAGATCAATGCCATCGTCGGTGCCTCCCTCAATCGTATTGAATTGACACGTGCATGTTCCGGTTCTGCCGGTGGGCGGCTCGAAGTCGATGCCATCGTCGTAGCCGATGATATGGTTGTAACGCACAGTAACCGAGCCGAGCGCGTGAACTCCGTCGACGACGCCAGCTCCTCCACTGCGAATCGTCAACCCAACACTGGACGTGCCAGCCGCCGTGGCTTGGACGGTGATTCCTTGGGATGAGCCGTTACCTTGCAGAATGGTAGCGTCGATGAGGCTGGAACCACCGGTGGTGAGAAACTCTGATGCCAGCGTGATGACCTTATTTGCGATCACGGGGTTCTCGCTATACGTGCCCGGCGCGATCAGGACGAGATCCCCACTAGCGGCAGCATCGATCGCCGCCTGGATCGTTGGGTATTGATTTGGGACGCGCAGTGTGTTGCCTGGGGTAGCAGTTCCTTGCAAGAGACCAAGCGCGCGCCCACTGGTGCTACTCGAACCTGACGCGAATGGCAGGAGTGAGGATGAGGCTTGATGCAGCGTTGGAAACGCCAGGAGGATGACAGCGAGCCAGCGAAAAAATCACGGGAAGAATGCGAGTTTTCCTCCGCTCTGAGAGTAATGGCCCAGCCGCTGGTTGATGCATTGGCGCTCTCCTCTTGATTTGCTGGTGACTCGCTCGTATACCTTTTTCAAGGGAGAAGGCGCCGACGTCAACATGTACGGACGGCTTTCCGGGTTGCCGGTCGCCAAACGCGAACCGACCTGGGACGGTCGCGAGCTGGGAAGACAGGAACGCGTTGCGCGGCAATCCCTCGTATACTTGCGGCGCGCGGCCTATGAGAGGACCGTGCGGTGATCCGACCTGGAGTCCATGGCGAAGCCGGTGAGAGACACGATGTCGGCAGCGAGCGCACGCTCGCAGCGGGTGGTAGAGGCCGCGTCCCGGTCCGGCGAGGTGGCGCGGTCGCAACGCCTCCTCGGTCCGCTGGTCTTCGTCGGAGGTCTGAGCAGCATCGGCATTGAGCTCACTGCCTCCCGTCTCCTGGCCCCATACTTTGGTAGCTCGACCTTCATTTGGGCGAATCTCATCGGACTCACGCTGACCTATCTTTCGATTGGCTACTACCTCGGTGGGCGCATCGCTGATCGTTACCCCGATGCCCGCGTTCTCTACGCCGTGACCGGTTTTGCCGCCTTCACCACCGGCCTCATCCCACTGCTAGCCCGCCCAATCTTGTCGGCATCGCTCGATGCCTTCGATCGAGTAGCTGTTGGCGCGTTCTACGGCTCGCTCCTAGGTACGATCCTGCTGTTCGCGGCGCCGATCACGCTGCTGGGATTTGTCACACCTTATGCGATTCGGCTGCGGCTGCAAAGCGTGGACGGCGCTGGCCAAACCGCCGGCCGTATCTACGCGTTATCGACGATCGGCTCGATTGTCGGAAGCTTCCTGCCAGTGATCGTGCTCGTTCCCCTGATCGGAACGACACGTACCTTTCTGACGCTGAGCCTGATCTTGCTCGTGCTGTCAATCGCTGGCCTGATAGAGGTTCGAGCGCGCACGCTCGCGATGCTCGCCGCCGCGCTCATTCCCCTGCTGATCGGTGCCCAGGCACTGGCCAGCGGTCACCCGATCAAGCCGCCGTACCGCGGACACCTCGTCGAAGAGGCAGAATCCGAATACAACTACATTCAGGTGCTCAAGGAGGGAGGCCGCTATCTCCTGGCATTGAACGAGGGTCACGCGATTCATTCCATCTACGATCCGGCGAGCGTGCTTACCGGTGGGCCATGGGATTACTTCATGATCGCGCCGCTCTTCGCCCGAGACCCGCAGGCGCAGCCCGTCTCCCGTGCCTTGATGATCGGCCTCGCAGGCGGGACTGCCGCCCGCTCGCTTGCTGCCGCGTATCCAGGCATCGTGATTGATGGTGTCGAAATCGACCCAGAAGTGGTGCGTCTCGGGCGGAAATACTTCGCACTCAGCCAGCCGAATGTGCGAGTGACGGTCGACGACGGGCGCTATTTCGTGCGCCGGACGGTCGAGCGCTACGATCTCATCGGCGTCGACGCGTACCGCCAGCCCTACATTCCATTTCACCTCACGACGAAGGAGTTCTTTGAAGAGCTTGCTGCCCACCTGACTCCGCAGGGAGTTGTGGTCGTCAACGTTGGCCGCACTGCTACGGATTACCGCTTGGTTGAGGTGATCGCGGCCACCATGCGGGCAGTGTTCCCCAGTGTGCACATCGTCGATGTCGCTGGCTACAACAACAGCATGGTCATCGGCTTTTTCGGCGATCTCAATCCGCCCATTCGGGATCGCATCGAGCAACTCCCTCCTGGTTCACCACTCCGGACGGTAGCGGAGCTTGCGATGCAAACCGGCAACATCCGGGTCGTCGAACCTGGCGGGCAGGTGTTCACCGACGACCACGCTCCGGTCGAATGGGTGGTCGATCAAATGATTTTCGACGCCGCGCGTGAGGGTGAGAATCCATGACAGCCCTGGTCGAGCGAGACTGCGATTTGAGAGAGCGCGTCACGCGCAGCCAGTTGCTGTCGGTCCACACGAAGGTAATCCACGGTCTGACCGGCCGGGTGCCGGGATTGGGCCTTGCCGATGGGAATATTGGCTTCGGCGTGCCGCGCGATCCAACTGATGCCTGGTCCATGCGGCAAAAGTGGTGTGAGGCCATCGGTCTTGATCCCAGAACTCTGGTAACCGTACGGCAGATTCATGGCGCGGATGTCGCCCGGGCACGTCGCGGGGACGCTGGGCGTGGAGCGGCTCCAAAGAGCGAGCCGCTCGGGTATGCCGATGCCATCATCACCGACGAGCCGGCCGTGGCCCTGATGACCCTCCACGCGGATTGTCTTCCGGTCCTCTTGTATGATCCCGAGCGGCATGCAATTGCCGCGATCCACGCGGGCTGGCGTGGTACGGTCAGCAATGTTGTCGGTAACACCGTCGCCACAATGCAGGAAGCTTTTGGCACCCGTCCTGACTGCCTGATTGCCTTCCTGGGCGCCGCAATTCGCGATTGCTGCTACGAGGTGGGAACCGAGGTCGTGGAGGCTTGGCAACTCCTGGCCGGTAAGGATTGGCCGCGTGCCGCGGGCTGGCGCGACGGACGCTGGTTTTTCGACGTCGCTCGCGCGAACCAGCTCATTCTTGAACGGTGCGGCGTGCCTGGCGAACAGATTGAGCTGAGCGCAGAGTGCACGCGTTGTCATGGAGACCGGTGGTTTTCGCACCGGGGCCAAGGCGCCGAAAGCGGAAGATTCGCGGCGATCATCGCGCTCGCTGACGATGAGGCGGACACTTAGCATAAAGGGACGCGTACGGTATGGCACAACGGATCGTGACGGCTCTTGAGGAGCGGCTCGCTCGGGTCCAGGAGGCGGTGGCCGAGGCAGCTCTCCGTGCTGGCCGGTCCCCGCGGGAAATCACCATTGTCGCGGTCACCAAGACGGTTGGCCGCGCGGCGGTTGACGAAGCGTATGCGCTTGGCTTGCGTCATTTTGGGGAGAACCGCGTGCAGGATGCGCGCCAGAAATTTGCCGAGCCGCTTCCCCAAGATGTCACGCTCCATCTGATCGGGCAACTTCAGACGAACAAAGCAAAATACGCGGTCCCGCTCTTCGACATCATCGAGTCCGTGGATCGCCCGTCATTGATCGATGAGCTTGAACGGCAAGGGGCGAAGCGGAACAAGGTTGTTCGTATATTGCTGGAGGTAAACGTGTCTGGAGAGGAGCAGAAGGCTGGTTGCGCTCCCACAGACGCATCGCCGCTGGTCGCCCACATCGAGCGATGCCCTCATCTCCAACTGCTTGGCCTGATGACGATGGCGCCGCTGGTGGATGATCCGGAAGCGACGCGGCCGTTCTTTCGCGCGCTTCGGGAGCTGCGAGACCGGCTTTGCGACGAGAATCCTTCGCGCCAGCTTTCGATCCTATCGATGGGCATGAGTAATGATTTTCCCATTGCCATCGAGGAAGGCGCGACGCATGTCCGCATCGGCCGGGCGATCTTCGGGAGCTGATTGCGCTGGCATTGGGTCCATCGCACCTTCATCTCCGTCATGAGCGTGGGCTCAAGCCTTCCTCTCGCGCGATAGCCGGTCGCGTCGCGCTGCATGCACCCCTGCTGAAGATGCTCCACCTCCCGGTGAGCCCGCTCCGGCGTGAGGACAAGCACCGCGCCGAGACCTGTATCATCCGGGCTAGTCACCCGGCGTTGGCGTGGCCACTTCCGGCGTCTCCGGCTGGGGCGTGGCAGACGCACCGGTGAGCGCAGCCAGCCGCTCCAGGAGCTCCTGCACCCTCATTTGCTCTTGTCCATATGTCGCCCAATCACCGCGGGCCAGCGCCTCTTGGGCGCGGTTATAGGCGGCCAGGGCTTCCCGCACCAGGCTAGCGATGGAACCCGTTTCGCTCCCGGTCGCTGGCGCTTCCCCTGGCGGCTCGGTGGTTGGCGCCTCACCCGTTGATAGCGCCGCGATTGCATCTTCGAGCGTGGCTCGCATGACTACGCGCTCGTTCGTCGCGACGATCACCCGCTTGAGCTCGGGAAGGGAGCCAGGCGTGCGCGTCGCTTGTAAATAGAGCGGCTGCACATAGAGCAGGCTCTCGCCGATTGGGATGACCAAGAGGTTACCGCGTATCACTTCGGAGCCCGATTGGTTCCAGAGCGAAATCTGCGCCGAAATCTCAGGCTCCTGATCGATGCGCGCTTCGATCTGGCTCGGACCAAACACCGTCTCCTGGCGTGGAAACCGGTAGGTAACGAGCGAAAGTCTCCCCTGCTCATCGGTTCTGCCAGCCATCCAAGCGGTCATATTCTGACGGTCCGTGCGACCCCCTGGAATAAACGGCCGGATCAGCGCAAAGTCCGCTGATGCCTCTCCTGGAAGTGTCATCGTCACATAATACGGCACCATGCGCTCGCGCCGGCCGGTCACCTGCTCAAGAGGAACTGCCCACCGGTCCTCTCCGTTGTAGAAGGCTGTCGGATCGGTGACGTGCATCGTGGCATAGATTTCCGATTGCAGATCGAAGAGTTGCTCGGGGTAGCGGAAATGCTGCGCGATGGCAGGGGAAGCCTCAGTGATCGGCTGGAAGAGATCGCTGAAGATCGCTCCCCAGGCGTCCGCGATCGGGTCGGGCTCGGCCGTGCGGTAGAACGTTGTCGTGCCATCGTAGGCGTCGACCACGATCTTGACACTGTTTCGCGCGTAGTTGATTCCGCGGATGCGGGTCGCATAGGGGAAGAGGTTTGTCTGCGTGTAGGCGTCGATGATCCACACCAGCCGGCCGTCGGCAATGACGAGGTATGGATCAGGATCAAGAACGAGGAATGGCGCGATCTCGCGCACCCGGGCCGTCACATCCCGCTTGAGGAGGACACGACTTTCGTCGGTCAACTGCCCGCTGAGCAGGATGTTCCGATCTTGTAAAAAGGCAGCGAGTAGCAGTTTTCGAAGCGAGGAGTCCAGGGCGATCGAGCCGCGCCCCGCTCCCTGATAGTGATAGGTGTTTTCAGCCCTTTCCGTTGGCTCTTCGACCAGACCGTGGAACTCGCCTTCGCGCGAGTTGACGACCACCCACTCGCTCGTAAGCTCACCAAAGTAGATTTCTGGCCGATCAATCCGATACGCGCCGGTGCCACTCGGTGGTATGCCGCTAACGAGGAAGGTGGGGAGTCCCTGGGCGGTCACGCCGCTAACCGGGCTGACAACGACCGCGTAGCCGTGGGTATAGACCAGATGCCGGTTCGTCCACGTCCGGGCATTGTCTGGGAGCCCCTCTTGATCCAGTTCGCGGGCAGCAAGCAAGACTTGCTGAATCTTGCCATCCACCACGTAGCGGTCAACATCAACATCGTTGAAGACGTAGTACGGCACGAACGACTGGAGTTGCTGAAACGTCGTGCGGATGATCCGGTAGTCCCAGAGACGAATGTTGTCCAACGTTGCGGGATTTGCAGCGAGCTCCTGTGGGTCCAGCGGAGCGCGTCCCGAAAGCTCTCGCGTCGTCACGCGATCGAGCGCAAACGCCGCGCGGGTCATAGCGATGTTGTTGGCAATATATGGCCGCTCACGCCGAAGCTGGCTCGGTTCTACGATCGTGTTTTGCACGGCCGCGGGAACGATTGCGCCAAGCACCACGGCGACGATCGCCCAGGCGGCAACGATGCCAACGAGAAGCCAGAGCCGGCGCACGAACGCATTGAGGACCAAGATCACCGCGGTGGCGAGGGTGATCGCGGCAAGCAGCCAGTTGACCGGACGCTGCACATGAACGTCGGTGAAATTCGCACCGAACAAGACCCCGCCGCGGTCAGAGTACACAAGCTCAAAAGTGTTTACGATGTAGCGGAATGCGACGACGGCAAGGATGATGCCGCCAAGCGCAAATAAGTGAACGCGCATCAGGCCGGGAATCGCCCGCAGATTTCGTAACCGGATGCCAAGCCGCAACACATAGATGGCGGCAGCGACAACCATCGCGAGGAGGAGCAAGCTGAGGGCTCCACTCGTAATCGCTTTGAGGGCCGGCAGCGCAAAGATGTAGAACCCGGCATCGCGGTGAAAGACCGGGTCATCGACGCCGAACCCGCGCCCGTGCAGCCACAAAAGCCACATTTCCCACCTGGCTGCGGACGCTGCCCCAAATGCAATCGCGACGATCAGGGTCACGATGGCAAGGATTGCCAAAAGCATGCGCTCAGCAAACCTGACGACGCGTCCACCAGGTGGCCCGATGCGAGACCGCCGCAAGGCCATGACGCCGTTCGTGGCTACAACGAGTCCCGCGAGGCTCCCACCGGCCACAAACGAGACGATCTGAGCAACGTACCGCGTCACAAGCACGTCGCGGTACCCCATGCTGCCGAACCACCACCAGGTGATCCAGAATGCTGAGGTGACGAAAAGAAGCACAATCACGCCCGCGATGACCAGAGCGGCGATGAGCATGCGCCGGGTGGCCGGGGAAACGCTGGGGCGAGGCAGCGATGGCCGTGGAACTGAAGGCCGCACGGATCTCCGCCCGAATCCGCCTGAGGATGACGAACCACGGAACACGCCGTAATGCTCCCTTCCACTCTGAAGGCAGCTTGTCAATCGCTGCCACGCTCGCACGCTCTCGTGCTGATGCTGGCCGGATGCTACCACCCGCAAGGAGTAGCCGGCCACGCGAAAAGGTGCGAGTATTTGCACCAGGTGCCCTGCGGAGCGAGGTATGGCCATGGGTGTTGTCGTGCACAGTCTGGCAAGCGGAAGCTCGGGCAACGCCATGGTCATTGGCGACGGCCAGAGTGCCGTCTTGCTTGATTGTGGCTTACCTGGCGCTCGGCTCACGGCGCGGCTGCGCGAGATCGGGTTGCCCCTCACGAGCATCACGGCGCTGTTGCTCAGCCACGAGCACACCGACCATATACAGGGGATCAAACCGGTTCTTCGCGCCAAGCTCCCGATTCTGACGTTGCCGGGTACCGCGCGGGCCGCCGGATTGGATGGGACGCTCGTTGAGCCACTGAGAACTGGCGTGGAGTGCTCGGTCGGTGCTTTCACCGTCACCGCGCTGGGCGTTTCACACGATGCCGTGGAACCGGTGGGATTCTTTTTGCGTCACCCGGAAGGGTCGATCACCGTCATCACTGATCTCGGCCGAGATGACGATGCGCTCATCGAGCCACTGGCTCAATCCGATCTCATCGTGATCGAGGCAAATCACGATCGCGAATTGCTCTGGAGAGGCCCCTACCCGATCCACCTCAAGCGGCGAGTCGCGGCGCCCACCGGACACCTCTCCAACGATGACTGTGCGGCGTTGCTGCTCCGGGCTCTCAGGCAGTCAGCGCGCCAGCCGGCAGTCTGGCTAGCGCACCTGTCCGAAACGAATAACCGGCCAGATCTGGCGGTGGCGACCGTAGCGAACGCACTGAGCGAGATCATTCCAGCCGAGCGTATCCGGGCGCTGCCACGCCGGGAAGTGGTTCAATGCTGGCAATCTGATCCGGAGCGCGGCGTCGTGGGTGTCGCGCGCCAGCTAAGCTTCTTTCCCTAGGCATCCAGTGGAATCCTGTTTGGGCCGCTGCGGTGCGCCTGCACGGTCTCCGGTCAGCATGCGGTCTGCGGTCGCTATACTTTGCGGACAGAAATGAATGCCCGACAAGCTCGCGGAGGTGTGTTGCTTGTCGGTGGGTGGAGGAGGCGTCTCTGGCGACGTTATTGCTCATTCATGACCGCTTGGCGACCACCGTGCTGCTCTTCATGCTGGCGGTCGGCTTGTGGGGATTGTTGAGTTTCGTCCGTGGTGAGTCCCTCTCAGGAAGTCTTGCCGGCGCGCTAGTTATCGGCCAAGGACTCATCGCCGTCCAAGTCTTGTTCGGGATTCTGCTGCTGGCGAAAGGTGCGCGGGCAGCATCTTCGGTGCATTACCTCTATGGCGCCACAGCGGTGCTCATCATGCCGTTTGTTTGGTCCTACGTGCGGGATCGCCATCCCCGGCAGGCACTGCTCTTTTACAGCCTGGTCTCGCTCTTCATTGTCGGGCTGGCCATTCGCGGCATGACCACAGCCCACTAACCAAGTGGTAACACGGGCATTGGCCCCGGTTCCCGATTGGTCTCCCGATCCCACGGCTGTTTCCTTGAATCCATCGCCTATTCCTCGCCCTTTACGTGACCAGGCACCGACTTCGTCTCCCATAAAGAGAAGCCAAGCGGCAGCGAGCGCGTGTGGTTGTTGCCCAACTGGCACGTGGCCAGCGAACTAGTCACCCTGTGTAGCCTTAGAAACCACGCACGAACCTTATTCGAGCAACCTCTCGCCCCTCCTGCACGTACATTGAGATTGACGGTAGGGCAACGAATCAGGGACGAGATGTTTTCCGTGTGGTGATGTTCGCTGTCGTTGTCGTCAACTGTTACGGTGATCTTGTTGACAAATGTGTTGCATGCGCGTACAATCTGACCGTACAGTCCGAGATGTACGCGGAGAGCGACTCGGGAGAGGCCGAAAGGAGCCGTCGTGGAGAACCGTTCGGGTGATTACCAGGAAGTGATCGACCAGGCGCTTCAACTGGTCTACAGCCATCATCACCGCCTGATCAATCAACTCTATCCGGCTGCCTTCCAACCATTGACCCTGGATCAGCTCCGAAGCGGCCCGCTTGGCAAGGACCTGCAGCGCTTGGCCATGCTTGCAAAAGGCCAGATTCGCGAACCCAAGGAGCAGGTGCTCAACGCGATCGAGTCAATCGTCCAGCTCCTCTTCTGGCCCGCGGCTGCTGATGATTACACGGTACCGCGGTCGTTCTGGGACACCGATCTTGGGCGCATGCTCGCTCTCGCGAAGTTCCGCGCCTTTGAGCCAAGCGAGCTGGTCAGCATCGGCAACGCGGCCCAGCAGCTCAACGTCACCCGGCCAACGATCTACCGCTGGATGGACGACCGCACGCTCAACTACGTCCGGGACGACATGAGTGGACGCACCTTCGTCGTCCGCCGGGATATCGAGAACCTCAAGAAGGTGGCAGCTGAGCTCGGAGCGGAAGAGTAGATCGTCTCCTCAGACGTGAATCATTTGACGCCAACCGGCTGCGGAACAGACCGTAGCCGGTTGTTATGTCATCTCGTGGAGACCGGAGAGATTCTCGACGGCCACAATTCGCCCTCCCCGAATAAACCAGCGAGGCACACGGGACGACACGGCCGTCGCTAGCTCATAGGGGATCGTCTCCGCCAATCCTGCCAGCTCCGGCAGCGTCGGCTCGCCGGCCTCCCCAGCGCCGAAGACAACGACCTCCTCACCCGGGCAAATTTCGCGTCCCTCGGGAAGCCTAACCAGCGTCTGGTCCATGCAAATGCGGCCCGCTACCGGCGCACGCCAGCCTCCGATCCCCATCCACGCACGATTCGACAACAGCCGGTGGTATCCATCGCCGTAGCCGATAGGAACAAGCCCGACGCACTCACTCTCGCGTGCGCGGTAGGAAGCCCCGTAGCTCACTCCTTCTCCAGGGAGCAGGCGCACAACCCGCCGGATGCGGCTACGGAGAGTCATGACTTGACGCATGCCCGGCAAGAGCGGCACATCGCTTGATGGCGGAATGCCATAGATCGCAATGCCAGCCCGCACCAGATCGTAGTCATAGGCGCGAGACCGCAAGGCAGCGGCGCTGTTGGCGGCATGCACCAGACCAGCCGCGATGCCAGCACGCCGAAGCTCCGCAATCGTCTGGTCAAAGCGCTCGGCTTGGAGGCGCGTTGGAGTCTCGTCCGCTTCGTCCGCGCGAGCGAAATGCGTGAACACGCCGGTCAGACGGAGAGCGGGAGTGTCCACAATGGTCTGTGCGAGCGCCAGCGCCTCAGATGGCAGCACGCCGTAACGGCGCATACCCGTGTCGATCTTCACATGAACGCTTAGGGGGCCGTGCTGGCAAGCCTCAGATGCTTGCCGGAGCGGATCGAGAAGGTCCGGACCGCCAATCGCGATGGTAAGCCGTGCGGCCACGGCCGCTCGCGCCTCCGACGGATCAATCGGACCGAGCACAAGGATGGGGACGGTAATGCCCGCTTGGCGGAGCATTGCTCCTTCATCGACGGTGGCCACGGCCAGCCAGGTCGCGCCGGCCTCGACCGCGGTCCTCGCGACCATCACTGCTCCATGGCCGTAACCGTTGGCTTTTACGACTGCCATGAGGCCCGTGTCCCTGGAGAGGCTCGCCCCAAGTATGCGGATATTGCTCGCAAGCGCATCGAGGTCGATGATCGCCCGAGTTGCGCGGCCTTCCATGTCATCAGCCAGCACGAGCGTTCGCTCCAGTCAGGTGCTCGTTGTCGCGGTGCCCGGTGACGTGTCCTCCGATGGTTCTTCTGATAATGCGTTTTCGATCTTGGCGATTGCGCGAACCAAATCGCCTCGGGAAACGATGCCGACCAATCTCAGCGAGTGATCGATAACGGGCACAGGGTTGACATCTTCGTCGATCATCAACGTGGCAAGCTCACTTAGGGTTGCCGTATCGCGAATGTTGTAGACGGGCGCGTTCATCAGTTCCCCCGCGGTGACCGCGAGAACATGACGCAGATCATCTTCAAAATCCCGGCCGCCATCGAGGAGAAAGATCGCGTCAAGGAATGGCACTGGCGTTGGCACTTCGATATTCGCGTACCGGGTGATCAGGTCGTTTTCCGTGATCAACCCCATGATCTCTCCCTGGTCCACCACCGGGATGCCCGGCAGGCCCGAGGCGGCCATCAGCCGGGCCACGGTGCCGATGGTGTCGTCCACCGTTACGATCGGCACGTCGGTGCGCATGATGTCACGAACGCGGGCCTCAGCCATGCTGCGATCCTCTCTGACTCTCAAGCCAACACAGCGTTTCAGCGATCGCGATTGGCAGATCGCTCGCGACCAGGCCGAGCGTTCCGACGCGTTGCTCTACGCGGCGCGCGGCCCGAGCGCCGGCGTACAGGGCGAGACCAGCCGCCTGGAGCGGCGCCAGACCTTGCGCCAGGAACGCGCCGATCGTTCCCGCCAACACGTCGCCGGTGCCAGCCGTCGCCAGGGACGTTGGCGCATCGTCGGCTACGAACACTGCTGCGCCATCGGTCACTACGCTGTACCCGTATTTCAATACCACCACTTGGTGCCAGCGCGTGGCTGCCTCGACCGCAGCGCCGGCCGGATCAGCGATGATGGCGCCGGTTGGCCACCCAAGGAGCCGGCTCATCTCCCCGACGTGGGGAGTGAGCACTAGCGTGCCCGCCGGCACGATGGTCCACCACTCCGGTTGCTTGGCAAGCCAGTTCAAGGCATCGGCATCGACGACCGCTGGCTTTTCTCCCCCAATGATGCGGGGCGTGCCGGCCGCGGTCGGCACAGCCTTGGCAGGTGCTGCGAAGCCCATCTGTGCTCGCGAGTGAACCGATTGAATCCCGAACAGCAGGGAGAGGAACGCATCGGCGTATTCGTCATCACCCAAGCCCGGGCCGACAACGACCGCGCGGGACTTTTCCAGCTTGGGCGCGATCAGTTCAACGGCGCGCTTGGCCACGGTCTGCGCGTCGCCCTCGGGCATCGGAATGTACACGGCCTCAGGAACGAGCGTGGCAATGGCCGGCATTGCCGAACGGGGCACGGCCATCGTGATGATGCCCGCGCCAGCGCGGTTGGCGGCCATGGCGCACAATGCGGGAGCACCGATAAAGCCGGGCCCGCCGCCGATGATAACGAGCCCACCGACTCCCCATTTGTGCGCTCCGATGCTGCGCTCGGGCAGCGCCTCAACCGCGAATGCTTCATCCAGCACACGCGCATTGTGGGTATGCGGCGGAACATGACTCCGCGATCCAGCAGTCACCTGTCAATCTCCTCGCTGTGTTTCATCTGATGTGCGGCCATGAGCTCGTGTCGCGGCTCCGTTTCGTGGCGATTGCCTTTGATCGCTGCGACAAATGCCATCGCCTCGGTGCGCGAATGTGTCAACGACACGCTGAAATCGGTGAGGCCAAGCTGGTGGGCGCGGGCGGCGGCCTCTCCATGGAGGATCAGGACGGGCTTACCGCGCCGATTTGGCAGAATCTCCATTTCCTTCCAGCGGATGCCCCGGATTCCCGTGCCAAGGGCTTTCGATGTTGCCTCCTTCGCCGCGAATCTCGCTGCAAGCTCGCTGACGCGGTGGCGATACCGCTCGCGCTCTCGCTCCGTAAACACCTTCTGAAGAAAGCGTTCACCAAAATCGTTGAGAACGCGTTGGATTCGGTCAATCTCGATGATATCGACTCCGACGGCGATCTCCCCGGAGCGATCCGGATCAAACTCAGGTATATACACGCCGGCTCCTTCGCGTCGCTGCACAGCCCCAGGCGGCGTTGTGCCGCGCGACGATTGTAGACGGGTGAGTGATGCGCGCCAACCACAGGAGATTAGGTCGTGCTTGGCGACGCTTTAGCGTAGCGATCGTGAAACGCGCGGTGCGCGGCGGTGAAGGTCCCTTGCTCGATGGCCTCGCGCATGATCTCCATCTGCCGGGCAAGGAAGCGCAAGTTGTGGATTGTGGCAAGGCGCAGTCCTAAGATCTCACCGGCTCGAAAAAGATGATGAAGGTACGCAGCCGTGAATGTTCGGCACGTGGCACAATCGCAGGTGGGATCTACTGGCTCGTGACGATGTTGGAACCTGCGCGACTTAATATCTACCCGCCCCTGCGGCGTGAACAGCGTGGCGTTCCGCGCGATGCGCGTCGGCAACACGCAATCGAAGAGATCGATTCCGCGGGCCACTCCTGCCCAAAGGTCTTCTGGTGCGCCTACACCCATGAGATAGCGAGGCCGATCCGGCGGAAGGCACGGTGTCACAACTTCCAGCATCGCGTACATCACCGGCTTGGGCTCACCGACGCTCAGGCCCCCAACTGCACAACCCGCAACCTCAGTCTCCGCAACGGCCAAGGCACTATCACGCCGCAGTTCCGGGTCCATGCCCCCTTGACAGATGCCAAACAAGGCGGAGCCACGGGCATTGCCATCAAGCTCGGCGTGAGCACGGAGGCAACGGCGTAGCCATCGGGCCGTGCGGGCGGTGGCATCGGCAACGAGGCGTGGCTCGGCGGGCAGGCCAACGAGATGGTCAAGCGGCATAATGATGTCCGAACCGAAGCGAATTTGGAGCTCGACAGCCCGTTCGGGGGTGAGGAGGTGCTTGCTGCCATCGATATGCGAGCGGAACGACACACCTTCCTCCCGCACCTTTGCCTGCTGGG
This sequence comes from Thermomicrobiales bacterium, assembly GCA_042408955.1. Taxonomy (GTDB): domain Bacteria; phylum Chloroflexota; class Chloroflexia; order Thermomicrobiales; family UBA6265; genus CALGSZ01. The sequence goes on along the minus strand of JBHOQQ010000079.1, from coordinate 30,983 downwards.
CGAGGCTGAAGATTTGGAATCCCCCGCTGTCGGTGAGGATCGGGCCGTCCCATCGCATGAAGGCATGCAGGCCGCCGGCTTCTTCGATTACCTCAACACCTGGCCGGAGCATGAGATGATAGGTATTCGAGAGAATGATTTGCGCTCCGGTTTCTCGCACTTCATCAGGATGGAGTGTTTTGACCGTGGCCTGTGTGCCCACCGGCATGAACGCGGGGGTCTCCACCACGCCATGCCGCGTCACCAGGCGTCCCCGGCGGGCCCAGGTCTCCGCATCAGTCTTCAGGACCGCAAATGTGATCGGTGGGGCAGTGGTTACCATAGCCTGTCATAGGCTGGCGCGGCCGCTCGTTTCTCGTTTGTCCGCGCGCGCCAGACGCTTACGAATCATGCTCCTGCGCTGTGGCTTCGAGGCCCTTTATCGTTGGGGGCCACCTATCTATGATCCATTGACCGACGTTATCTCCGCTGGGGCATGGCATCGCTGGCAGCAGGTGGCGTTGACATTCATTCCCGCTGCCTCGACGGTAGTCGAGCTCGGCTGTGGTACGGGCCGTTTGGCAGAGTTCGCCGTCTCTTGCGGATATCGCTGGATTGGCGTGGATCGCTCGCTGGCGATGATTCGCCAAGCCCGAAAACACGAGCGCGCTCATGGACCGCGCTTTCTGTGTGCCGACGCGCGCCGACTGCCCTTGCGCGCTGCCAGCGCCGATGCCGTGGTCGCAACGTTTCCAAGCCCCTACATTTTGATGCCCGAGACCGCAAGGGAAATCCGGCGCATCTTGCGCCCAGGTGGTCGCGTGGTGGTCGTTTTGACAGCGCATGTAGCTCCTGTTGACCTCCGGCGGCGGCTCTTGGCGTGCATCGCTCGCCTGGTGCTTGGCCGGTCACGCACGGAGGAACCCGTGTTGTCGATCCCCCAACTTACCGGTCAGGTTCATCGCCTGGCTACCCCAGGCGGCTGGGTTGAACTCTATATGGCCCAGGTAGATCGCGCTGCCTAGGCCTGATAGCGATTGTATCCCGCTGCCAGGCGCCGCCGTCGTGCTCGCGTCAGGGCATCGAGCTGGTCGAGATTGACTGATCCCGCTCCATTCGCTTCCGATGACGCTGTAGCAATCCCATTCGACGCGGCTGCTTGCGGCGGCGGAGGTGGTGACGCCGCGGCGGATGTACTAGCTGACGCGGTGGTGGATGTGGCGGTGTGCGCGGTGGCAGGCTGCGCCGTGTCCTCAAGGAAGGAGACATCAGCCAGCGGGTCCTTCTTCGTCGCACGTGGGGGCGGCGCGCTCGTCGATGCGGTCGCGCCCTTGCTGCTGGATGCCGCGGAGCTCGTCGTCTTGCTCGCGCTGGACGTCGAGGTGCTACCAGCCGGCTTGACGGTCGAGGTGCTTGAAGTCGCGGCTTTCGCAGCGGAACTTACGGTCGATGCCGCGCCCGTCACCTGCTTCTGCACGGTCGTGCCGACGGAGGCGACTTGCGACTTGACGCCGCTCAGCTCACTTTCGACCTGGCGCTTGAGTTCTTGAACCCCGGTAGTGCGCTCAAACTCCGCTTGCCACTCGGTGGTCATCCGGCGAAAGTCTCGAATAGCTCGTCCAACCTGACCGGCAACCTCCGGCAGGCGGCCCGGGCCGAAAATGATCAGGGCCACGACAAGAATCAACAGGATTTCTTGTGGACCCATGCCGAAGAAATTCATCGTTCCCGATCCTCAGCGCAACGGGTGTGCGCACGGCGACAAGACGTGCCAGAATCTCTAGCCAAGTATAGACCACCAGAAGAGGGACGTCTGAGTCTGGAGATGCAGGGTGAAAATCGTCGTAGGCTTAGGAAACCCTGGCCGCGAGTACGCGGAGACAAGGCACAATATCGGCTTCATGGTGGTTGAGCGGCTCGCCCGGGTCGCGGGCGCAGCGGGCTGGAAACGGCGCTTCCAATCCGAGCTCTGCGAGGTTGTCATTGACGGTGAGCGAGTCGTGCTGGCCAAACCACAAACGTATATGAATTTGAGTGGTCATGCGGTCCGGCAGATCGTCCATTGGTATCGCGTGCCCGTGAGCGATTTGCTAATTATCTACGACGATCTGGATTTGCCGTTTGGTGTCTTACGAATGCGGGCGCGAGGTTCGGCTGGAGGACACCGGGGATTGGCTTCTGTCATCGAGCAGCTCGGCACGCAGGAGATTCCCAGGCTACGGGTCGGCATAGGGCGCGGGCCGGGTGAGGCCACGGCGCACGTTCTGTCGCGGTTTTCGCCGGATGAAGCAGCGCAGCTACCTCTCATCCTTGATCGAGCGGTCGAGGCAGTGCGGCTGTGGCTCACCGGCGGGATCACCGCAGCGATGAACGAGATTAATCGCCGAAGCGCGGTCGAACAGGTCCAAGTTGTTGTGGGAACGGGGAAGGGAAGAGAATGACAGCATCTTCAGCGGTCGCTCCTCGTGCACCTGAGGGTGGCGAGATCCAAGCCGTCGCCGTCATCGGTGGCGGAACAATGGGGAGCGGCATTGCTCAGGTGATTGCCCAGGCTGGCGTGCCAGTCGTTCTGATCGACCGCACCGAGGCCGACATCGAGCGTGCGCTCAAGACGATTGTGGGCAATCTGACGCGTGCGATTGAGAAAGGGCGGCTTGACGCTTCTGCCGCTGAAGCAACCCGCCAGCGCATTATGCCAGCGACAAGCTACGATCGCGTCGCGGGCGCGGATTTAATCATCGAGGCGGTCTTTGAGGACCTCGCCGTCAAACGCGGCTTGCTCACTACTCTCGTGCCTTATGCCAAGGATGACGCGCTGGTGGCCACAAACACGTCCTCAATCTCCATCACAGCACTCGCCTCCGCGTGGCCCCGGCCCGAGCGCTTCATTGGGATGCACTTTTTCAATCCGGTGCCAGTGATGAAATTGGTGGAGGTCGTCCGGGGATTGCAAACATCCGATGAGGTTGTCCAGCGCATCGAGGCGTTCGCAACGCGCATCGGCAAGACGCCGGTAACGGTGAGCGACAGCCCCGGTTTCGTCTCGAATCGCGTCTTGATGCCGATGATCAACGAGGCCATCTTCTGTCTTGCCGAGGGGGTGGCCAACCGGGAGGCGATCGACGAGATCATGAAGCTGGGCATGGCGCACCCGATGGGCCCGCTTGCCCTGGCTGACTTGATTGGATTGGATGTCTGCCTCGCTATCCTTGAGGTGCTTCATCGAGAATTTGGTGACGACAAATATCGCCCAGCTCCCCTGCTTCGCAAGCTCGTCGCCGCTGGCAAGCTCGGGCGGAAAACAGGTGAGGGATTTTATGTCTATGGAAAGCCTTCAGCCGGATCCTGAGCTTGCAGGCCAGTCCACGACCGGCGGGTTCGGTCCGATCCGGATCTTGGTTGCCAAGCCCGGCCTTGATGGGCATGACCGCGGCGCCAAGGTACTGGTCCGTGCCTTGCGTGACGCGGGGATTGAAGTGATCTACACCGGATTGTTCCAAACGCCCGAGATGATCGCGACCGCAGCGCTCCAGGAAGACGTAGACGTGGTCGGGCTAAGCATCTTATCCGGCGCTCATCTGGCGCTGTTTCCCCAAATTATGGAGGCGCTGCGGGCGAAAGGGCTCGACGACGTGTTGGTAATTGCGGGCGGCACGATCCCCCAAGAGGATATACCCGAGCTCAAGCGCCTCGGCGTGGCGGAGGTGTTTGGGCCCGGCACGTCGCTTCAGACCATTATTGACTTCATTCGGACTCACGCGCCTGCACGGCACGATACCTTCCGATGAACCTGCTCGAAGAAGCACTCCGAGGGAATCAGCGCGCGCTCGCTCGGCTTGTCACCTACATCGAGCGGGACACCGAACTCGGCCGGTCTGCTGCCGCGGAGATTTACGCTCGCACAGGTCGAGCGCATATCGTCGGTGTCACTGGGCCACCAGGAACTGGGAAAAGCACGCTCGTAAGCGCTTTGATTCCGGTCGCCCGGCGTCGCGGCAAGCGCGTGGGAGTCATTGCCATCGACCCGACGAGTCCAGTGAGTGGCGGCGCTGTGCTTGGGGACAGAATTCGCATGCTGCAATGGCAGAGCGATGAGGGGGTCTTTATCAGGAGCATGGCTTCCCGGGGGCGCCGCGGTGGCATCGCTCCAGCCACCTCAGGCGTTATCCACGCGCTGGATGCCGCCGGATTCGATCTCATCATCGTTGAAACGGTCGGAGTCGGACAAGAGGACATTGATATTACCGGTGTGGCTCACACGGTCGTGCTGGTACACATGCCGCGGTCCGGTGATGCCGTCCAATTCCTAAAGGCAGGAATTCTTGAGCTCGCTGACATCTTGGTCGTCAACAAAGCGGACTTGCCGGGTGCCGACGAGACGGCTCGCGGACTGCGGGCGTTGATAGCGATGCACACGGGAGACGACCGCTCCTGGCGGCCGCCGGTCTTACGCTGCGTGGCAACGACGGGAGATGGCGCAGAAGAGGTAATGACCGCCTTAGATGCCCACTATGCGTCCTTGGTGGCAACGGGAGAGCTTGTAAGGCGCCAAGAGAGGATTGCCGCAGCAGAGATTCGCGATGCGGTGATCGGAGTGACAGAGCGACATCTCTTCAATGCGTCGCCCGACATGGAGCGTGTGGTGCAAGCGGTGGCACAGCGGCGCATCTGCCCAGGAGTCGCGGCAGATCGCCTCATCGCCGGCTTGGGCCGGCGGGCTTGAGCGAGGCTCGCTGGGCTATGCCTTTTGCCGGGCAGCAGCCACGCGGTTCGCGATGAGGGCGGCCGTGATGCCGGCACCAACGCCGTTGTCGATGTTGACGACGACTAATCCCGGCGCGCAGGACTGGAGCATTGTCATCAAGGCGCCAACGCCTTCGCCCCCGTAGCCATAGCCGGTTGATGTAGGCACACCGATGACCGGAACGGGCACCAAACCGGCGACAACTGATGCCAGCGCGCCATCCATCCCGGCAACGACGACGAGCACGTCCGCGTCCCACGTTGCCATGGATTCAAGCGGACCGACCAACCGGTGAAGACCCGCGACCCCGACGTCATAGACCAGTCTCGTCTCGCAGCCTAGCTCCCGGGCAAGAAGTGCCGCCTCGGCGGCAACCGGACGATCGGATGTTCCGGCCGTGAGTATGCCAACACGGCCTCCGGTTTGTGGCGGCCGGCAGCCAACCCGGCTGAGAATGACCGCGCGAGCGTCCGCATCGACCGTGAGCGTGAAATCGGCAGGCAGGTGCGCCGAGATATGCTCGATGGTTTCCTGCGGGCAGCGCGTGGCGACCGCGCGGCCGTTTGTTTGAGCGAGCGTGACGAGGTCAGCCAGGACGTCCGCTGGCTGTTTGCGGGCGGCGAAGATGATCTCTGGCGCGCCAGCGCGGTGTGCGCGGTGGGTGTCGGGCCGGGAGTGGTGGGGTTGGTTGGGATTGTCGTGGCGTGAGTGTTGGTGCTCTTGGGATATGTCGTGCAGTGCCCGCCGTACCGCGTCAAATGGCCGCTCCATCCTCTCCCCTACTCCTTCACGACCGCCTCGATTATCCTGTCCCAACCAGCCTCCTCCCTCTCCGTCACCAGCACCTCTCTGGCTTCACCATCCCCACGCTGTAAGCACGCCAGGAACTCCACGTTCCCGGCCGGACCAAGCAACGGCGATCTCGTCAGCCCTCGGACGCGAAATCCCAATTCGCTCGCTGCCATAAGCACGCCCCTCAGCACCCGCCGGTGAACTTCTGGGTCTCGCACAACGCCCCGGCGAACCTCTTGCCGCCCCGCCTCGAACTGCGGTTTGATGAGAGCGATACACCATCCGCCAGGCTCCAGCAATCGCCACGCAACTGGCAAGATGAGTCTCAGTGAAATGAATGAGACATCAATAGTTACCAACGAGACCGGCTCCGGGAGCCGTTCAAGGTACCGCGCATTTGTCCGCTCCATCACTACCACGCGCGGATCGTCGCGTAGCCGCTGGTCAAGCTGGCCGTACCCCACATCAATGGCATAGACACGCCGCGCGCCGGCCTGTAACAGGCAGTCGGTGAACCCCCCGGTGCTCGCCCCGATATCAGCGCACACCCGTCCACGAACATCGATTTGAAAAACTGCAAGCGCATGCGCGAGCTTTTCACCACCTCGACTAACGAAGCGCGGCCGCTGCCGGAGTTCCAGACGGTCCTGGTCGCTAACGAGCGTACCAGCCCGCGTCTCTGGAACGCCATTGACCAGGACATCTCCGGCCAGAATCAACGCTCGCGCTCGCGACCGCGTCTCCACGAGGCCGCGCTTGACGAGCGCCTCGTCAAGCCGTTGCCGTTCCGTCTTCACCGGTTACTGGAGTCGAGAGGCGCAGCGCTGACACGCTCTGTGAATCCGAGACGTTGCGCGTGGCAGAGTGCCACCGCCAGAGCGTCGGCTGCATCGTCCGGTTGCGGCACGCGGTCTAGCCCCAGCAGGATTCTCACCATCTCCTGCATTTGTGCCTTGGCTGCCTTGCCGTAACCAACCACCGCGTGCTTCACCTCGGAAGGGCTATATTCCACCACCGGCGTTCCTGCCCTAGCCGCGGCAAGCAGGACCACGCCGCGGGCCTGCCCAACTGCAATGGCCGTCGTGACGTTGCGCGCAAAAAACAACTGCTCGATAGCGACAACGTCTGGCTGATGCCGCTCTAACAGTCCGGTTACCGCGTCGAACAACTCGGCAAGCCGCTGCGGCATTGGCTGATGCGCGGAAGTGACCACGGCACCGTAGTCGAGAACATGAGGCTCACCGTTCGATGCGATGACGCCAAAGCCGAGCAATGCGGTGCCTGGATCAATGCCTAGCGTGATCATGTATCAGACCAGCTTACGGACTGGCCAGACAAAGCGCTAACGCTCGCGGCGCTCACCTAGCTGACCTGCGCGAAGACCTCTTCGGTCACGTCTAAATTGCTGTATACTTGCTGCACGTCATCAAGGTCTTCCAAGCGCTCCATCAGCCGGATGGCCTTCACCGCTGTATCGACATCGGGCGTGATCATCGTCTTGGGCCGCATCACGGGCTGCGCTTCGGTCACCTCCAAGCCTGCCGCCACCAGCGCCTCCTGGACCTTGTGCAGATCCTGCATGTCGGTATAGACCTCGACCGCGTCATCCTCGATCTGCACGTCGGTGGCGCCGGCATCGATGGCAATCAGTGCTACTTCATCCGGCTCAAGACGCCCCGGCTTGACGACAATGTGTCCGACCTGATCGAACATCCAGGACACGCTACCGTTCTCGCCAAGGGTGCCGCCGCCTCGCGTGAGCACGGCTCGTACCTCACTGACGGTCCGGTTGCGGTTATCGGTCATCGCCTGAATCATCAACGCCACACCGCCAGGGCCGTACCCCTCATAGAACACTTCCTCATAATGGTCGGCTGCTGTTCCTCCCTTGGCACGCTCGATGGCGCGATCAATATTCTCTTTTGGCATGTTCTCGGCGCGCGCCTTTTGAATCGCCATCCGCAGACGGAAATTCGCTTCCGGATCTGGAAGGCCAGATCGCGCCGCTACAGTAATCTCACGCGCAAGCTTCGTGAACAACTGCCCACGCTTTGCGTCGTTCGCTCCTTTTTGTCGCTTAATGGTTGACCATTTCGAATGTCCAGACATGGCACACTACTCCTGAACCTACTCCTACCGATACCAAGCAATTATAGCACCCGGTCGGGCATCTTCGGTCCCGTGAAAGGCTGTCACAAACGCTTGAAATACTCGAAAGCACGCATTACAATACTTCACCAAGATGATTTCCCAATATGGGCTAGGCGAGGGGTCATGACTACCCGCGGTCCCCGCATCCCTCCAAATTGAGCGATTTTGGTGCGGCCTCCCCACTGCCAAAGGCGTGGGGCATTTGTTTGCCGCGCGGCCACGCCCACTACCGTGTGGCTGCGCATTCTTGAGGTGGTGTGACACCCGATGCTGACGTCGCTGATATCCAAAGGCAAAGACCAAGGTTATCTCCTCTCCGACGAAATCATCGCCTACCTTCCCAACCCAGAAGACCACGTCGAAAGTCTTGACGACCTCTACGCCTGGCTCCTTTCGGAAGGCATTGAGGTGCTGGACCAACCTCCCTCCCGCAAGCTCGCCAAGCCCCGGGAGGCGCCACCATCCGAGCGCCCCGAGCACCACGAGCCAGGCGGCGTTGGTGACTCTGTCCGGCTCTATCTTCAAGAAATCGGAGAAACTGACCTGCTAACGATGCAGGAAGAGGTCTGGCTGGCTAAGCGCATGGAACGCGGCAAGATTGCCGCCGAGCGCCTGCGAACCGGCCAATACTCTCCCGAGGAAAAGGCGGCACTCGAAGCAGACAAGCTCGACGGCGAGCAAGCCCGCACCCATCTCATTCAAGCCAACCTCCGCCTTGTGGTCTCAGTCGCGAAAAAGTATGTTGGCCGTGGTCTCTCCTTCCTGGATCTGATTCAGGAAGGGAACATCGGGCTGATGAAGGCGACCGACAAATTTGACTACACCCGAGGTTACAAGTTCAGCACCTACGCAACCTGGTGGATCAGGCAAGCGATCACAAGGGCCATCTCCGACCAAAGCCGCACGATTCGCCTTCCAGTTCATGTCGGAGAGACGATCAACCGCGTCCGCAAGACCGGACACCGTCTGCAGCAAATCCTTGAGCGCGAGCCAACGCGGGAAGAGATCGCCCGCGCCATGGATATTTCGGACGACAAAGTTCGACAGGTCCTCGATGTCTCCCGGCATCCTGTCTCGTTGGAAGCTCCCGTTGGGCAAGAAGGCGACGCGTTTCTCGGTGATTTCATCGAGGATGACTCGATGCCTCAGCCACTTGAGCTCGCCTCCCAGCAGCTTCTGAAATCGCAAATCTCCGAGGCCCTGGCCAAGCTCACCGAGCGTGAACGAAAGATCATTGTGCTCCGTTTCGGGCTTGAAGATGGGCGCTTCCGCACGCTTGAGGAAGTTGGCAGAGAATTCGGCATCACCCGCGAGCGTATCCGGCAAATTGAAGCCAAGGCACTGCGCAAGCTGCGTCACCCAAGCTATAGCCGCCAGTTGCGGGGGTATCTCGAATAGGCCAACCGGCTCTTGCACGCATGGGGAGATGGGCCAATTTGGCTCGTCTCCCCTTCGCGTCTCTCGCCCAAACTCAAGCGCTGTTATGCCTCCTCCACATGAGGCGCAGAGATGATCAACGCGACGTTATGTCCCCCGAAGCCCATCGAATTGCTCAGCACGTGCCGGAGGATCGCCTTTCGCGGGGAGTTCGGCACATAGTCCAAATCGCACTCTGGATCGGGCGTGGTGTAATTGATCGTCGGCGGGATGCACTGGCTAGCGATCGCCTTGAGGCAAATGACCGCTTCAATTGCCCCGGCCGCTCCAAGCAAATGGCCGGTCATTGACTTGGTCGAGCTGATTGGGATTTTGTAGGCGAATTCGCCAAACGCAGCCTTGATTGCCTGGGTCTCAAGTTTCTCGTTCAAAGGCGTCGACGTGCCGTGGGCATTGATATAGTCAATAGCGTCGCCCGGCAAGCACGCGTCTGCGAGCGCAAGGCGCATGGCTCTCGCGGCGCCCTCTCCGCCAGGAGCCGGCTGAACGATGTGATTGGCGTCATCCGTAGTTCCGTAACCGCGGATCTCGCCGAGGATGTCGGCACCGCGCTTCACAGCGTGGTCGAGGCCCTCTAACACGACAACCGCTGCACCTTCGGCCAGCACAAAGCCGTCCCGCTCAGCGTCAAATGGCCGGCTGGCGCGGGCTGGATCATCGTTGCGCCGCGACAGCGCGCCCATGGCGTTGAATCCCGCGATTCCCAGCCGGGTGATCGGTGCCTCGGCACCTCCAGCGAAAACCACGTCCGCAAGCCCTTCACGGATCAAGCGCGCCCCCTCGCCGATCGCGTGTCCCGCACTCGCGCAGGCAGAAACCGGCGCGAAATTCGGCCCCTTGGCCCCAACAGCGATCGAAACCATTCCCGCGGCCATGTTCGGTAGGGCCATCGGCGTAAAGAATGGGCTGAGCCTCCGGGGTCCCCCGCTCAGGAGCGTCTCGGCACCCTGTTCCAGGGTTTCCATGGCACCCATACCGGTTCCAATCAAGACACCGACGCGGCAAGGATCGACTGCGTCTCCTGTGAGGCCTGCCTGAGTTCTCGCCTCAAGCGCCGCGGCGACGGCGAACTGGCTAAAGCGGTCCATCCGGCGCGCTTCTTTCTTGCCGAGCACTGCGACGGGATCGAAGCCGCGTGCCTCTCCAGCAAAGGTTGTCTCAAATCCGGTCGGGTCGAAGCGCGTGATTCGGTCAATTCCCGAGCGACCAGCCACAATGCCCGCCCAGGTCTCTTCAACGCTCACTCCGAGCGGAGAGATGGCTCCCATGCCTGTCACCACCACGCGCCGCCTGCCACGCTTGTCAGTTGTTTGCTCACCCATCGTTCTCGTCCTTCACTGCGCCTGCGCCCCATACGCGGACGCACTGATCATCTTCGCACGGGATCGCCGCTGATTCGAGTTTGCCGCTCCGGTGGAATCGCCCCCTGGCACGGTACTCATCCCTTGTAGCATTACCCACCGCATGGTACGCTCGGTTTCGGGAGAACCCTGCGGTGTACGTGATGGTCTACGTGGTCTTGAGCCAACAGAGAGAGAGTCGGGAGCCGCAAACCGCGCGTGATGACATGCTGCGGCGCGGCACCCACCTGCGAGCGCAGGTTCAAGGCTCCGTTGCACACGGCACAGGCGGGGTCTCCCGTCGTCTCTCATTCCGATGACCCACATGGAAGCCGTGATCGCCCTCATCACCGGTCCTGATGCCGCCACGGCGCGTGCTGAGGTGGAGCGACTCCGGCAGCAGCACGACCCTGAGAACTTGAACACCCTGCGCCTTGATGGCAAGGATGTCTCCACCGAAGAAGCAGTCGCCGCGGTGAGCACCACCGCGTTCTTCGGATCCTGCCGTGTGGTGATCATCGAAGGTCTCATGTCGCGGGTGAGCAAGGGAGCAAGGGGCGACGACTCGGATGACACAGACTCGCGCTCGTCAACCGGGAATCTGGATCTTCGCCGTATCTTCTCTGCGGTCGCCCCGTCAAACGTCTTGATCCTCGTCGATCCATCACTGGCCGCAGTTCCTAGCGTGGTCAAGAGGGCCGCACCTCCGGCCGCAACCGTGCTCATCGGGGAGCCGCCAAGAGGGGACCGGCTCATCGCCTGGATGCTGGATGCAGTCAGGGCAGCCGGCAGCGATATGGAGAAGCGGGCGGCAATCCTGCTCGCGGACCTGAAATACCCGAAGGTCTGGCGAGAGAAGCCAGCCAATCCCGCGTTCGACCATCCTCCCGATTTGGACGAGCTACGCAACGAGATCGAAAAGCTCGCACTTGCGGCCTATCCGGATAAGGTCCGCGAGGACCACGTTCGAGCATTGGTGAGCAGCGCTGGGGAAGACCGCGTGTTCCCATTCTTGGATGCGGCAATCGGAGGCAGGCTTACACAAGCCCTCAATGAGCTTTCCTCGCTGCACGCCACCGGCGAGGATCCGGCCAAGCTCAGCGCACAACTCTTCCAGGAGATCGAGCTTTCCGTGCTTTCGGAGGCTGGCCGGGGAATCAGCGCTGACGAGATCGGCAGAGCGGTTGGACTGTCGAATCCCCGTCGCATGGCCAGCGTGAGCAGGCGCCTTGCAGAGATGAAACTCCCTCCCCGGCGCTTGCTGAGTATGGCAGTGGAGATTGAACGCCAATCAAAGCGCGGACTTCTCCGCCAGCCGATTGACACACTCTACCACGTACTCACGGCCGCGAGTGTCACCACCCGGCGGCACGCAAAGGGCGGCCACTAATGCCGCCCCGCCGTCTGTGCTCTCAATCTCGAATGCTCGCGACGCCTACTTACGCCGCCGTACCACTCATCATGCGATTGAATTTCGCCATCAGCCGGGATTTGCGCCGTGCAGCGTTGTTCTTGTGGATAATGCCCTTGCCCGCCACACGATCCAGCATGCTGATCGCAGCGCGGACCGCCTCCGCTGCCGCCTGCGCATCACCCGAGCGAATCGCAAGCTCAGCCTTTTTGACAAAGGTGCGCGCCGCAGTTCGATACGGGCGATTCCGCTGCCGCCTCCGCTCTGCGACGCGAATGCGCTTTTCAGCCGACTTACTGTTTGCCAAGGTCACTCACCTCGTGAATCCGTGTCATCACTCCCAGTCGGGCACGCCAATCAACGGCCCGCTCACCGCATCTCAACGATGGTAACAGGTTCGCATCCAGTCAACAACCAACCTTCCGCAACAGTCGGCGCTGCTGACGGAAAGCAGTTCATCGAGGAGAGCGGGCGCGACGCCGTGGCGATAACGACCGGCGACGCGCCCAGCATGGCCCGCCCGGCAAATCGCACGTCCGCCATCTCCTTCGGCCGCAGCGCTGCCATCGTCGGGGCAGCCTTCATCGTCAGCCGAATGTTGGGCTTGGTCCGGGAGGTCATCTTCGCCCATCGCTTCGGCACCAGCGCGGAACTCGATGCGTACATCAGCGCGTTCCGGATCCCGGACCTCCTGTTTCTCGTTGTCATGTCAGGCGCCTTCGGCTCCGCGTTTATTCCCGTGTTCGGTGGCTTCCTCGCTCGGGGAGAACGTGAGCACGCCTGGCGGCTGGCGTCCGCAGTCATTACGTTGACGGCCACGGTTGCCATCGTGCTCGGCGCCGTGATCCTCGTGTTTGCTGATCCAATCATGCGGTATGTTGTCGCACCCGACCTTTCGCCTGAAGCTCACCGGCTCGCCACGCAAATGATGCGGCTCTTGCTCCTCTCCCCGATCCTGCTGGGATTAGGCATCGCCGCAAAGGGAATCCTGGAAGCCCAAGATCTCTTCACGCTGCCGGCTCTAGCGCCGGTGCTCTATAACATCGCCATCATCTTGGCGGCACTTTTGCTAGCGCCACGGTGGGGAATCCAAGGTGTCGCCATCGGCGTGATCGTCGGGGCCGCCTTGCATGTGGCGGTTCAAGTTCCAGGGCTTGTCCGTACCGGCCTGAGATTTCGTCCAACATGGTCGCGCGCCACGCCGGGACTTGCGACGGTTGCGCGCTTACTCGCGCCTCGGGTTGTAGGACAAGCGGCCTTTCAGATCAACTTCATCGCGGTCAATCACTTTGCCGCGGCGCTGGGAGAGGGCCGCGTTTCCGGCTTGAATTACGCCTGGCAGATCATGATGCTGCCGCACGGTGTGCTTGCCCTGAGTATCTCCACCGTCGTTTTTCCAACCATGGCGCGCGCCTATGAGCACGGAGATCTCGACACGGTCAGCGCGACCTTCGCCAAGGCGCTCACACCGTTATTGTTCCTGATCCTTCCTGCCTCGGTGGGACTGTTCGAGCTTCGCACCGCGCTTATCCAGTCAGTGTTTCAAACGGGTGCATTTGGCGTCACGTCAACCTCGCTCGTGACCGAGCCACTCGCGTTCCTCACGCTAGGTCTCACCGCCTACGCGGTCGTCGAGGTGCTCGCGCGCACGTTCTACGCATTGCAAGACACGAAGACGCCGGTGATCACAGGCATCGCCATCATCATCGTCAATATCGCTCTTGGCGCCATTCTTTCACCCCGAATCGGACATGCTGGGCTCGCCATTGCCCTCTCGGTGTCAACTGGGATTGAGGCCGTGGCGCTCTTCGCGTTGCTGCGCAAGCAGATTGATGGCCTGGGCGCAGAGTTCGCCTGGTGGTTCGCCCGTGTGGCGCTCGCGACGGCAATGATGGCCATGGTCGTGGCCGCGATGCGGCCCCGCCTTGAGGCCGCAACCGCACCGGGAGCCGGGCCTCGATTGATGCAATTGGGCTTGCTGGCGCTCGCGGTGCTCACAGCCGCTTGGGCCTATGCACTCGCGGCGAGAGTGCTTTGCATCCCCGAGATTGATGCGTTCCTCGGCCGTCTGAGGAGCTTCTTGCCCAAGCCGCTGGCTAGCTGGAAGTAGACCAGAGCGCGACCGGGCGCTATCCCCTGTTCCCCCTCCGCTATACTTGAGACATGAGTGTTGTGACCGAGGGAACGCCTCGATCGCGGACGGGCGAGTCACTCCCTCTTGAGCGGATCCGCAACTTCTGCATCATCGCCCACATTGACCACGGGAAGTCAACGCTTGCCGACCGGCTTCTCGAGCGGACTGGCACGCTCGACCGCCGGGAGATGGTCGAGCAAGTGCTCGACTCGATGGATCTCGAGCGGGAAAAGGGCATCACGATCAAAGCTCGTGCCGTCCGGATGCGCTACCAAGCACAGGATGGACAGGTTTACGAGTTGAATTTGATCGACACACCTGGGCACGTCGACTTCTCGTACGAGGTCAGCCGTTCCCTCGCTGCCTGCGAGGGAGCGCTGCTAGTCGTCGATGCTGCCCAGGGCATCGAAGCTCAGACCATGGCCAATGTCTACATGGCGCTCGAGCAGGATCTCGCGATCATCGCGGTGATCAACAAGATCGATCTCCCGAGCGCCGAGCCGAAAAAGGTCGCCGAGGAAGTGGGCAAGTTCATAGGCTTGCTCGAAGATGAGATCGTCTTTGCCTCGGCAAAGCAGGGCATTGGCATTGACGAGCTCCTCGAAGCGGTCGTCAGGAAAATCCCGCCGCCGCGCGGCAATGTCGAAGGCCCAACGCGCGCGTTGATCTTCGATTCGCACTATGACCCGTACAAGGGAGTTATTGCCTACGTCAAGATCGTTGACGGAGCGCTTTCGCCCGGCGACCGGATCCGCCTCATGTCCACAGGCAAAGAGGCTGAGATCTTGGAACTTGGGTATTTCTCCCCTGAGATGACTCCGGCGGCCTATCTGGGCACTGGCGAAGTTGGCTACGTCGCAACCGGTCTCAAGGTTGTGCGCGATCTGCAGGTGGGAGACACCATCACGCTTGCTGCTCGGCCAGCCGAAATGCCCCTCCCAGGCTATCGACCAGCAAAGCCGATGGTGTTCGCCGGGTTATATCCGGTGGACGGTGAGTCCTATCCGTTGCTCCGCGACGCGCTCGAGCGCCTCAAGCTCAACGATGCATCGCTGACGTTTGAGCCAGAATCATCAATTGCGCTGGGTTTCGGTTTTCGCGTCGGATTTCTCGGTCTCCTTCACATGGAGATCATCCAGGAGCGGCTTGAGCGTGAGTATGGGCTAGATCTGCTCGCGACCGCCCCGAGCGTCGAATACGAGGTCAAGTTGCGCAACGGTAAGACGGTGCTCATTGACAATCCCGCGGCCATGCCGTCGCCGGGGGAGATCGAAGAGATCCGCGAGCCATGGATGCACATCAACATCATCGTGCCCTCACGATACATCGGCAACATCATGGAACTCGTCACCAACCGGCGAGGCGTTTATCAGGAGATGATCTATCTCGATGAGGACAGAGTCCAGCTTAAATTCGACATGCCCCTGTCGGAGCTCATTGTCGACTTCTACGATCAGTTGAAGAGCCGGTCGCAAGGGTACGCCTCACTGGACTATAGCTTCGCGGAGATGCGGCCAGGAGACCTGGTCAAGCTCGATGTTCTCGTCAATGGTGAGCCAGTCGATGCATTGTCAATCATTACCCACCGCGACGATGCGTATGCCAAGGGCCGTGAGCTGGTGACCGCGCTCCGCACGCTGATCCCTCGCCAAATGTTTGATGTGCCAATCCAGGCCTCAATTGGCAGCCGGATCATCGCGCGTGAGACAATCCGAGCCTTGCGCAAGAATGTGCTCGCCAAATGCTACGGCGGTGATGTCACACGGAAGCGCAAGCTTTTGGAAAAACAGAAAGAGGGCAAGGCCCGGATGAAAATGGTCGGGAGTGTGGAGATTCCACAAGAGGCCTTCATGGCTGTCCTCAGCTTGGGCGACAAATCCCTGACGGCAAAGAATTAGGAGGCCGCGTTATGGCTGGCCACGTGACCATCGTCGGTCTCGGCCCAGGAGACGCCGCTCAGCGGACGATCGCGGTTCAGCAAGCGCTCGACGCGGCCACGCGCATCGTTCTGCGAACGGGCATCCATCCGCTAATCGAGGATTTGCTTCGCGATGCCCGGGTTTCCACCTGCGACGACCTCTACGCGCTCTCCGGCTCATTTGACGAGGTCTACGAGCGTATCGCGGCGCGCGTGGTCGAATTGGCCCGCGACAACGACATCGTCTACGCTGTTCCTGGGCACCCACTCTGGGGTGAGCGCACGGTGCAGCGCATTCTCCAGGCGTGCGACGAGGAGGGGATTCCTGTCACGATCCTGCCAGGGCTAAGCTTTTTGGACACGGTCGCGACCGCGCTGCGAGCCGACCCCATTCGCGACGAGGTTCAGCTTCTCGATGGTCCAGCGCTGGCCAGTTGGATGTCCGAGGAGCCGTTCAATGGCGGGCTCCTTGACCTCAGTCTGATCCGCCCGTGCCTGATCGCCCAGGTGTATTCCCGCGCGGTGGCCTCGGTCGTCAAGCTGGCGCTCATGCGTGTCTATCCGGATGATCACGAGATCATGGTCATCACCGCTGCCGGTGTACCAGGCGAGCAACGGATTGTGTGTTGTCCTTTGCACGAGCTCGATCACCAAGATGTAAATCACCTTACTAGTGTCTGGGTACCGCCATTGGCGCCGCTTGCGGCCAGCCGGTCTCCAGCAACGTTGCACCGCCTCACTGGCTTGCTTCGCTCCCCGAATGGTTGTCCCTGGGACCGCAAGCAAACTCATGCCTCGCTCATTTCCGCGGCCATCGAGGAAGCCTACGAGGTCGTTGATGCCATCGAGGAGGGGGATGCCGATCATCTCGCGGAAGAACTGGGCGACCTACTCTTGCAGGTTGCGCTCCATGCCCAAATCGCCGAGGAAGCAGGCACATTTACGATCGAAGACGTGTATGACCACGTGAATCGTAAACTCGTGCGTCGCCACCCACATGTTTTCGGTACGGTCGTTGCCGAGACCGCGGAGCAGGTGCGGGCGACCTGGCATGAAATCAAGGCCGAAGAGCGGCAGCAGAGCGGCCGGCAGGTGAGAGAACAGGATGCCTTCGATCGCCTTCCCCGATCGATGCCAGTCTTGACGCGCCTCAGCCGCGTGCTCAGTCCGCACACAGCGCCGCCGGTTGCATCAGACGAAGAGCGCGAACGGATCGCCGAGTATCTGCTGGGCGCGGTGCAGGCAGCGATCCATGCCGGGCTTGATCCTGAGCAAATCCTTGAAGAAGCGTACCGGAGACGTCGCCGAGCCGAGTCCTTGGCGTAGCCACGTGCAACAAGCACCCGAATGCGACCTTGAATGATACCTTCGATTCTTTGGTGTGAGTGAAGGAGAGCGATTGCGAGCGTGAGCACGTCGTACGATATCGATCCCCGAACGCTTGACAAGCTAACGTGCGGCAGCCTTCGCGCAAGCGATGCCGGCCGGCAGGTTGCCCTCTCCGGCTGGGTGCACCGCCGGCGCGACTTAGGGGGCCTGATCTTTCTTGACTTGCGTGACCGGTACGGGATTACCCAGGTGGTGTTCAACCCTGAGATCTCCCCAGCGGCCCACGAAGCGGCTGGAGAGCTTCGCAATGAATATGTCATTCGTGTCAGCGGCATCGTCCGCCATCGGCCGCCAGGCACCGAAAACCCCAAGCTCGCGACTGGCGAGATCGAGCTCGAGGGACACGACGTTGAAATTCTGAACGCTTCCCTCACACCGCCGTTCTACATCAACGAGGATGTCGAGGTTGATGAGAGCCTCCGGCTTGAGCACAGATATCTCGATCTCCGCCGAGCTCGCATGCAGCGGAACATCATTTTGCGGCATCGGATCGTGAAATTTATGCGCGACTACCTCGATGCTCGCGGCTTTGTCGAGGTGGAAACGCCATGTCTGATCAAGAGCACTCCCGAGGGAGCAAGGGATTTTCTTGTTCCCAGCAGTGCTTTCCCAGGCATGTTCTACGCGTTGCCACAATCTCCGCAGCAAATGAAGCAGTTGCTGATGGTCGCGGGCTACGATCGGTACTTTCAGATCGCCCGCTGTTTCCGAGACGAGCCGCAGCGCGCCGACCGGCAACCCGAGTTCACCCAGCTCGACATCGAAATGTCGTTCGTCCAGGAATCCGACGTCATGGCGCTGATTGAGGCGCTGTACATCGAACTGACGCAGCGATTTACAGAAAAGAAGATTCAGCAAATTCCCTTTCCGCGCCTTACCTACCGGGAGGCTATGGAGCGTTACGGCAGCGACCGGCCCGATCTCCGCTTTGGTCTTGAGCTGAAAAACGTGACGCCAGCGCTGCACGGAACAGGCTTTCGTGCTTTTGCCAGCGTGATTGCCAACGGTGGAGAGGTGAAAGCGTTGGTCGCCCCGGGGTGCGCGAGCCACTCTCGCCGCGAGATCGATGAACTGACCGAGATCGCTGTGCGAGCCGGTGCAAAGGGCCTGGCAACCATCGCGCTCACCGCCGATGGTATCCGGTCGCCGATCGCAAAATTCCTCTCACCTACCGAGCTCGACGCGCTGACCGCTGGCGTGGGCGCGCAGACAGGCGATCTGGTCTTGCTCGTTGCTGACCAGCCAAGCGTGGTGGCGAAAGCGCTCTCCTCACTCCGCGACGAATTGGGACATCGCTTGGGCCTGGCCGATCCCAACGTCTTTGCATACTGTTGGATTTATGAATTCCCACTCTTGGAATGGGATCCGGAAGGCCAGCGGTGGGACTCCACACACAACCCATTTTCAGGATTTTACGAAGAGGACCGGCCTCTGCTGGATACCGACCCTGCGGCCGTGCGCGCCCGCCAGTACGACCTCACCCTCAACGGCAATGAGATTGGCGGCGGCAGCATCCGGATTCATCGCAGGGAGGACCAGGAGCGCATCTTCCTGATGATGGGCCACACTCGCGAGGCGCAGCAGGAGCGATTCGGTGCGCTGCTCGATGCACTCGAATATGGCGCACCGCCGCACGGTGGCATAGCGATGGGCATTGACCGGTTCGTGATGCTCGCAGCAGATGAGGAAAACATCCGGGAAGTCATCGCATTCCCGAAGAATCAGCGCGGCATTGACCTCATGTTCAAGGCGCCGAGTCCGGTCCCTGCGGAACAACTCGACGAAGTGGGCCTGATGCTCAAGCCCGATGTCGTGCCTGTTCGCTGATCTTGTGACCGGAAGCTACGTGAATGTCCAAGAGGGGCGGCTCGTTCCATCGAGATTCTGGTACCGGAACAGCCGCCTCGGCTCACCGATCGCGGTGCCATCGACCGGAACGCACCATGCCTCAAAGTGATTTTCTACCGCCCGCAGGTAGCCCAGCCAGCTTCCATCCGGCGACCAAAATGGCTTGACGGCCTGCGCCCCGTCCGTGACACGGATCGTCGAGCTATCAGCGCGGGCCACCAGCCAAATATCGGATATCCCCTGCGCGGACCGCATCGCCACTGCTACCCGTTGGGAATCAGGCGCGATCGCCGGATCGAACACACCAGTAGTCTCGTCGTACAGCACATAGGCGACGCCATCGGACAGATCGCGCAAGGCAACATAGGTGTGCTTGAGGCCGTTGTCGCCGGTAGTGCGAGCGGTGTAGGCAGCAAGCGTTCCATCGACCGAGAGACTCAGTCCTTCAATGTGATCCTCAGGCTGAGCGGACGCCGCAGGCTCCGGCACGCCGTAAGGGCTTGCCATGAGCCATAAGATCAATGAACCGTCTATGGTGGCATCGGAGATAAATCCGATCAGCCCAGAAGCTGACCAATCGGGATCAAGGACCCAATTACTCGTGAGTACGTAGTCTTCCGATCCCTCCTGCGCGTCCGACTGATTGTGCGTCAGGGCAATGCTCGTGCCAGTCGCCAGATCGTAGAGCATTAGGTCGGAATAGCTGTTGCCCGTGTGCACATAGAGCAACATGCTCGCATCGGGGCTCCAGACTGGGTCGCTCGCAGCACCATCAGCTATCAGCTGCGCCACATCCCCACCCTGCCACACCCAGACATCCCCTCGACGCACGAACGCGATGCGCCCAGGTGGCAGATCCTCCTGACCACCAGCGGATCGGCCCCACTGGCCCAACCGAGTGCCGGCCAGTACCAACCCAGCGCCGGCGACAAGCCGCCGCCGGTTCACACGGATCGGACTCATGGCTCTGTATCCTTTCGGAAGCCCATCTCCTCCAAGATCGTGCGCGCAACCTGGGCCTCGTCCCATGGCCGCTTCTCAAAGCCCCAGATGATGCTTCGTTCGTGCCCCTTTCCAAGGAGCGCAACACAATCACCAGGTCCTGCAAGCGACAGCGCCAGCCGCACTGCCTCGGCACGATCGGTGATACAGAAGAAGTCGTTTCCCCGCACCGCACCGGCCCGCGCGGCGCCGGCCGCGATCTCTTCGATAATCTGATCGGGATCCTCGAAGCGCGGATCTTCAGAGGTAAAGATGCTAATGTCCGCCAGCCTGGCGCTGACCTCGCCTTGCATCGGCCGCTTGACGCGGTCGCGTTCCCCCGCGCTACCGCTGACCGCAATGAGGCGGCCACCGGGATTGAGATGTCGCAGGAGGGTCAGCACCTTGGACATAGAATCCGGTGTGTGCGCGTAATCAATGATCACGCTAAACGGCTGTCCGGCGTCCACGCTCATCATCCGTCCTGGCACCACCGGCGCGCGTTCGAGCGCTTGCGCAATCGTCGCCAAATCGACTCCTGCTGCTCTCGCCACACCGGCAGCACAGAGCGCGTTCGAAACGTTGAAGCGGCCAACCAGCGGCAGCGCGATCTCGGCCTCGTCCTCTCCCGCTCGGAGCCGAAACCGGCTCCCCGACACGGACGAAGTAATCCCGTGCGCGCTGATATCTGCGTCGTCTTCTGTGCTGTAGGTCAGAATGTGCGAACCCTTTGCGAACGGTATCATCGCTCGCGCGCCTTCATCGTCGAGATTAATGACAGCAACGCCGCTTGCCGCTCCAACCCGCTCAAACAAAATGCCTTTCGCTCGCCGATACGCGGCGACCGTCTTGTGGTGCTCCAAGTGCTCAAGCGTGACATTGGTCACCGCGCCAATCTGGAACCGCACGTGATCGAGACGATGCAAATCGAGTCCGTGGGAGGTTGCCTCCAGGATCGCCCACGAGCACCCTTGCTCGACCATCTGCCGCAGATACCGTTGAATCTCAACGGACTCGGGCGTGGTCTGCCGCGTTTCGTGCTCAACGACCGCATCGCCGATGCGAACGGAGACTGTCCCGACCAGCCCAGTGCGAAATCCGGCCGCACGGAGAATGGCATCCACCAAGTAGGTCGTCGTCGTCTTCCCATCCGTGCCGGTAATGCCCACGACGTTCAGCTCATGTGAAGGCCAGTCGAAGAATGCGGCCGCGATTCGGGCGAGCGCAGCGCGAGTATTGGGCGCGACAATGCCAGGTGTGCCGGGCGGAGGCTGCGTTTCGACCATCACCGCGGCGGCGCCGCGTGAGATAGCCTCATTCACGAATTGGTGACCGTCGAAGTAGGTGCCGCGGAGCGCGACAAAAAGGCTGCCGGCACGCACGTGCCGCGAGTCATACACAATCTCGCTGACGCGCGTTCCTGGATCCCCCTCGATCCGCAAGTCGCCATCGCCGCTCGCGATCTCCATGAGCGTCTTGCTGCGAGCCCGCATAGCGCTAGCCTCTGTGGCCCAAACGACGACGCGCAACGAATGATAGGAACGGGCGGTAGCGCCGTTCCAAAGTCGGAGGATAAGTCACAATCTCTCCACCGAACCCGACCTTGAATTTGTAGAGCCCGCGCCAGTCATCGCCATGCGTGCCAGGCACGCGATCACCGTTGCTTGTACCCGTCTCCGGGTCACGTTTGGGGATACCCCACAGATCGTACCGCTCGCATCCAGATGCGCGCGCCCATCGCATCGCCTCGAACTGGAGCAAGAACGCGGCGCCATGCCCGCGATGGTGGGTTGACGAGGCACCATACATGTAGATGGCCTCCTTGCCAAAGCGTGCCGCGATAAGCCCTGCTCCGAGCACGCCATCTACCTCAGCAAAGAGCAAAATGCGATCGTCTCCAAAGAGGTGGAGGAAATTGCGGTAATAGGCCTCTTCATGGATACCGAATTGGTTGCGCTCTGCCGTTTCTCGCAGCAGATGGTAAAACGTCTTCGCGTCGTCCGCCGTGCCCTCGGCTCTGACGACGCCAACACCACGGCGCTGCGCGAGGCGGACGCTGTAGCGCGTTTTCTGATGCATTTGGGCGAGCAGCGCCTCATCCTCCAGCAACGGAACTTTCACCGTCCGGCCCGGCTGATAGTGATCCGGCCCGCGCACAAACCCCTCGCTCTTGTAGGTGCCGGTGAATGGGAGAGGTTGATCGGGCTCGACGATGAGATGGATGGCACGCCGCTCCCGGCAGATGCGATCGATCTCCCCGAAGAGATCGCGCAGCGCCGCCGCCGCGCCGGACGCGAATGCCGGTCCCCGTGGAATGTAGGCGACGCTGAACGGTCCCACATGGCGGAACAAAACCTGGGCCATCGCCTGGGGCTCGGGTGCACCCACCGCCACACGTGTGACCGACCAACCGTGGCGAGCTTTGAACTCACCCCACCGCCACGATTGCAGCAGATGACCACCTAAGCGGCAAAGATGGTGATCCCACGCCTGATCCGGCGGAGCAAGCGGGTTCGTCACACCTTTGCGAGTAAGCGCGTCACTCGTCACGTGGGCAAGCGTAATGCATCGAGCGAGATCAGCGCTTCTTCAAGCGCTTCCTCGATCGCCTCGGTATCCACCGCTGGGGCCGATCGAGCCAATCGGCGCAATACATTCACCGACGATGTCCCGCCAATCTTCCCAAGAGCATCGATAGCAGCGTGGCGGACTTCAACGTCCTCCTCGCGAGCCAGGTACGCCAATCCTGGCACGGCCCGATCGTCTCCGAGTTGACCGCTCGCGCGAGCAGCTTCATAACGCAATTCCGCGTCTGGGCTGCCAAACTCGTTCATCACGGTGGGCAGCCATCGCAGGTCGAGCGATCTCCCCATCGCGTAGAGCGCGCCGGCCTTCAACGCGGTATCGTCATCGTCGTACGCGGCCATGATCAAACGAACGATGACCGCATCCGAACCGAAGACGGCCACACTCTCCAGCGCACGGCGGCGCACGAGGAGCGGTTGGTCGTCATCTTGCGCCACTTGCACGAGCGCTTGGTACAGACGGCTGGCCACGTCGTGATCGAGCTCCTCGCCAGCGGCGCGCTCGGCAAACTTTCCAAGCCCCTGGGCGGCCTCAGCGCGCACATCCTGGGAGGGATCGTTCGCGAGCATGTCGAGTAAGCGATCGATCATGTCGCTGCCGTCATCCTCCCACAGCGCGGAGATGGCGAGCTGACGGACGATCGGTGAATCGTCATCGAGTGCCACCCGCAGGGCCCGGCCAAAGGTATAACGCACGTCATCTTCCGCGAGCTCAGCCATGTAGCGTACGCAGGTAATCCGCGTCTGCTCGGGAAGCGTCGGCCAGACTTGGCGAAATGCGGCCGCATCTGCCCGGCCAAGATCCGAGAGTGGGATCAGGTCCGACGGATGGAACGTGCCCCGGCCGAGCGCGGCAATCGCATCGGCCGGGGTCTTCAACTCGTTACGAGGTCGTGCCTGGGACATAGGTGTAGGCGTCGTTCCCGTCTGGGTCGCGCGCGAATGCGCCCGACTCGTCGTTATCGAGAATCGAGCGAAGGAACCGCTCGGAGAATGGCCGCTCGATATTCACGGCCGCGAGGAGATCGGCAAACGATGCCCAGTAGCCTGGCCCTTCCATGGGCTGGCCAATGCGCTCGAACGTCGCAGCCACCACCGCCTCAGGCCGGCGCCGAATCTTTTCATCAAGCGGCTTCTCATTCGCCAGGCGCGGGAACCGATCCTCCGTCAGGAGGAACGCATCCTCAACCGCGCAAGAGAATGTTGTCGGGCGGAAGACGTACCGCTGCCGGCGGTCATCGAGCTCCAGGAGCCGCTCGCTCTGGTTTCCGGCCGGCAGGAACTCAACCAGGTAATGGCCATCGTTGTCAGTTCGCTTGATAGTGATCAAAGCTCCGGGAACAAGGTTCTCGGCAAAGAAATCATCGAGGCCAAGGATAAAGCCTCCACGGTTCGGTGTGGGATAACGAAGTTCAACCAGATACGTCGTGTACGTCTGAGGAGTTTCAAACGTCAGCACCGCGGACCGTTGATTTGGCAAGAGTGGCGCAGGCAATAGCGCCTGCATTTCGGTATCGTACGGAATCAGCCCGAGGTAATACTCGTAGAACGTGAGCACGTGATCCACGCTCTGCCGGGAACGATAGGCTGGCTCGGCCGGCAGCTCGTCGAGTAAGAACCGGTAGTCGGAGCCGATCTCATTCGGCTTGCGCCGCGTGGTTCCGATCGGCGGAAGGCTGCTGATGCTCCAAAAACGCTGGTTGTTCGTACCAACAAAATCAAACTCCCGGTGCTCCTTCGAGAGCCGGTAGTTGAGAGCGAACCGCATCAGGTCGAAGGTCGGCGATCCGGGTCGGATACCGAGCACGTCCTGTACCAGCATGTCA
Organism: Thermomicrobiales bacterium; assembly: GCA_042408955.1. Lineage (GTDB taxonomy): Bacteria > Chloroflexota > Chloroflexia > Thermomicrobiales > UBA6265 > CALGSZ01. The sequence continues at coordinate 6,448 of JBHOQQ010000079.1, read as the reverse complement.
TCGGTCAGGGGTTGCTCTTGCTCTTGGATGTAATCTCGCATCCGCCGCAGCTCACCGCGGCTGAATCGCGGGACAGCGTCCTCCATCATCCACTGGTCGCCGAAATTCGCGATGCGCGCATCGGCGCGCAGACGCTCCGTGATCGCGCGAGCAAGCTCAAGATCGTCAACCCCGGTCACATCCGTCGGTGGCAACGTTGGAACCGTGATCGTTCGAGCTGCCACAGGTTCGGCGGCAACCTCCTCGGCGAAAGTCTCAGGTTCGACAGGCGTTTCGACCGCCGGCCCTGGCGTCGCAACGATCGGTTGGACAGGCGGCGCGACAGCCTCGATCTCCGGCTCCGGCAATTCGATGCCTCGCAACACACGATCGAGATGCGACCAAGACGGATCAATGCGCGGACGCTGTCGCACTGGCCGCTCGGTCACTTCTGACTTCGGCAGCGGCGTCATGAATCGCTGGCTGAACGAATGCGACATGTCGATCACCCGCTCCCGCGGCGCCTTACCCGCGCGCGTCGTGACGACAAATCGCTCGCCATTGCGCTCCTCGATGGCGAAGACCTCGGCATTGAGGGTCAGCACGCGTTCGAGATGGTCTGCCGCGCCATCGGACCCTTGCTGTTGAAAGAACGCTTGCACCGAAGCCAGTGAGACGCGAATCGGAGCGTCGGCGGCCATGAACCGCCCCATCGCCTGCATCATGCGGAAGAGCTCGGCCGCCAAGCGCTGCTCTTCCGCCGTTCCGTGAAATGCAACATCAACCTGTTCTGTTACCGACGTCATCAAGTCGTTCCCCCTTGGCAAACCAGGCAAAGACTAGTGCGGCTTGCCTACCGTCCCCGCGAGCGCAGCGCTTGAATGAGCTGCTGGGTCGTTAATGGCTGAGATGAGTTTTTGAGAAGGGACACGAGAAACGCGATATCGTCGTCACTCAACTGAACTGCTGTTCCCATCTAGACCCCACTCAATTTCGGCACCCACACCAAATCAGCGGTTGAAGAACCGCTGGGCAATCGAACCAATATATGATACTCGACCACGCGCAGGAGCACCAAAATCGGCCGTGCCAGTGCGGTAGAATACGCTTGCCGTGGTCTGCTCCCTGTCTCCCAGCGGCCAGCGGACCAGGCAGTGCATGCTGGCATGAAGCACCATTGACCGCTTGGAGAAGTCGCCAGTGTCACAGTTGCCAGCAGCTTGGACGCAGTCCTATACTCACTGCGGTTCGCCGCGACAATCGCGTTCCGCAGGAGCGGGCGCGACGGAGGAGGAATAATCGATGCCCAGCCTCGGTTGGCAAGAGTTAATGATCGTTCTGGTGATCGTGATCATCATCTTTGGCGCCGGTAAGCTGCCGGAAATCGGTGGCGCGCTCGGCCGAAGCATCAAGGAGTTCAAGAAGGAGTCCGAGGATATCCGCGGCTCGCTTCCGAATGAATCAACGACGGCGCGCCGGACTGAGGAGCCCAAGGTCGTTGAGAGCCGCGAGGTTCGCCCCGACGAGATCTGAACGACACCATCACAATCGCTGAAGATTCGTGCGCCGGATGGCATAATCGAGAGAGCTTCATTCATCCAGCGTCTTCGTTCTCCGTGATGTCCGGCACCACTGCCCGCGGGCACAACTGGTCGCGTTTAATTAGTGACCGTCTTCCCGAAAGAAACCAAGCACCGTTGTACCCGCGGGTTTCCCATTCGCAGCCACCGGCGCAACACTTGGCACTTCCCCAATCAGCTCAATGAACGAAATCCGGCTCCACGAATACAGAAACGCGGTCGCGCTATCGTCTATGTAGCTCAGCGGCTTGCCGTCTTTCTTCCGGATATTCCTCAACAGCACGTACGAGTGTGTCGGATCAGGAAGCTCATCGAGCTCGCCAAGCACCGCGTCTTCGCCAATGATGTGCACGATTGCCGTGATCGCCACCGAAAACCTCCTCCACCCCCACGCTAACCGGCATGGCGGTGCAGCGCGTAGATATTGCCGTCGATGCTTCCGACAACCACGTGATCTGCCGTCACCAACGGCTTCGTCACGAGCGGCCCTCCCACGCTGCACGACCACTTGACATTGCCATCTGCTCGATTGAGGCAATAGACCGCGCCATCAACGCCGGGCACGTACAACACCTCACCATCTGCTGTTGCCGAACCAGTCACCTGCCTGCAAAGCGATGTCTTCCAATTCAGCGACCCAGTGTGCAGATCGAGCGCGTATGCCGCGCCATCCGCCGAGCCGATATAGACCGTGCCATCAACGATGGTTGGAGAGGCAATGACCGCCTTGCCCGTTGGATAGAACCAGAGCAGCTTGCCGTCGGTCTCGGCCACGGCTCGCACGGCGCCGTCCGCTGCTCCCACCACAACGATGCCCGCATCAACTGCCGGTGATGACTGGATAGGCGCGCCAAAATGGACCCGCCAGCATAAGCTCCCCGATTCTCGGTGCACCGCATAAAGGTATCCGTCGTCTGAGCCAAACACGACCACCGATCCCACCAAGACCGGCGTTGATCGGACGGGTCCCCATGTTCGGTAACGCCATCCCACCGTGCCGCGGGCTCTCTCCAATCGATAGACAAATCCGTCGTCCGAGCCGAGGTAGCATGCGCGATCATCAGACACGGCCGACGAGCGCACCGCCATGTTCGTGCGATACGACCAAATCTCCCGCCCGTGTTGCCGTGATATCGCGTAGACTGTTCGGTCCTCTGAGCCAAAGATCACGGCATCGGCCGTGGGCAAAGGGCGGGAAACGATGCCACGCTGCGCCCGAAACCGCCAGCGCACCGTGCCGTCAGTCTCATCAATCGCGTAGAGGTAGCCGTCATACGAGCCCACATAGACCGCGCCTCCGGCATGAGAGGCCGATGACCGAACCTCATCGCCGGTTCGAACGACCCAGTCGATGCGTTCCTGATGGCTCGCTGCCTCAAGAGACCCAGACCGGCCAAAGTTCCCGGTGTTAAGTACACGTGATCCCGCCGCTCGCTCCCGGAGGGGAGCGGCCACGGCTTCGGCCCGAGCCGGACGAGACGGCTTGTTCTTCAACTCCAGAAGCGCGTCGCGCACTTCATCGGCGGTCTGATATCTATCCGCTGGCGAATATTGGACACACTTGAGGATGATTTGCTCGAACTCAGGGGAAAGACGTTGATTGAGCCGGCGTGGTGGACGCTGCGCAAAGGTGAATGGCGTCTCGGTCCGCGGGTCGCTCCCCGTGGCCAAGTGATGAAGCGTGGCGCCAAGTGCGTAAATGTCACCGCGGGCATCGGCAATGCCGCGATACTGCTCCGGGGGCGCATACCCCTCGGTGCCGATCATGGTGCCCTTTTGGTCTGGAGCAAACGGGCGCGCGATACCGAAATCTACAAGCACCAGGGAGCCATCGTTGCGAATCATGATGTTGCTGGGCTTCAGATCTCGGAAAATCACCGGCTCTGGCTTCTGCCCGTGCAGATAGCTCAGTACGCTGCACAATTCGAGGGTCCAGTCGATGATGACCGCCTCGTCAAACGGCTCGCCGCGCTGGCTGAGCATCGTCTCCAAGTCGCTACCGTGGATGAGCTCCATCACCAGGTAAATCGTGCCCTGCTGCTCGAAATAGTCGTAGATCCGCGGAATCGCCGAGTGCGTGAGTGTGGCGAGCAGCGCCGCTTCCCGGTGGAACGTGGCCAGCCGCAATTGACGGAGACGGGGATCCTCAGTCGAGTTGAACATCTCCTTGACAGCGCACAGGCGCTCCACAGTGGTGAAACGCAAATCACGAGCGCGATAGACCGTGCTCATGCCGCCGACGCCGAGCACGTCAAGGATGCGATACCGATTCTGCAGCACCGTCCCGGTCTTGAGCAGCTGCGGCCGTGCCGGTAACGCGGCCGGTTCGTTGCCGCTGTTCCGGCCTGGCTCGACGAGTGGGGCCTCGGTTTTCGCCGCTGGAATGGGCACGGTGCTCGTCTCACCTCCGCCGCTTGCATGCCCCGCAAGCGAACCAGACACGTGGCCTTTACATCGCGCCGGCCCCGGACAACGCCTCGATGCCATTCTATGGATCAATCTTGGATCGCGAAAGGATTTCCGTCAGGAGCCGGCATGACTTGGTCCGAAAGTACCGCTTCATGGGAGTCAGCGCGCACACTATCTCCCTCCTTGCCGGAGGGTTCCCTTGGTGGGTATCATGCTGCCCGGCACCCGGACGTCGCGCTCACTCGCGCCGGATGAAAACACTGTATGGCAGATTATGACAACCGATCTCTCCCCGGCGCACCCCCATCATCTCCGGATTCCATCCTGAGGAGCCGGAATGACCCGCCAGCTGACGGCTTGGCTCCATCACCCCCGCTTGTCGAGCCTGCAATGACGGCGCCCGGAGACGGAGCTCCCGAGGTGAGGCCGTCCGCCAGTCCCAAGTCAGCCACAGCGCGAGCGGTTCGTGAGATTGTCGAAACCCTTGTCCTAGCGCTTCTGATCTTCGTCGCGGTCCGCGCGCTCGTTTTGAATTTCCGGGTTGACGGCAGCAGCATGGTGCCCAATCTCCACAATGGGGAGATGCTGCTCGTGAACCGCAACGCGTACCTCAACTTTGATATCAATCGCTGGCTTGATTACTTGCCATTGATTGAGCGCAACACTCCGCACGTGGTCTATCCCCTCGGCCGTCCAGAACGAGGAGATATCGTGGTCTTCACCCCGCCCGTCTTCTCAGAAAAGCCGTACATCAAGCGCATCATCGGCCTGCCGGGTGAGACGGTGGAAATTCGCGACGACGGCTACGTCTATATCAATGGCCAGCGATTGGACGAGCCGTACATCCAGGATGGAATCACGGAGTGCAATCGCGCAGATTGCAGGTGGGTCATCCCCGAGGACAGCGTGTTCGTGTTGGGTGACAACCGAAGAAATAGCTCAGATTCAAGGATTTTTGGTCCAGTCCCCATCGACAGCATCATCGGCAAGGCGTGGCTAACCTATTGGCCACCGCAGGATTTCGGGCTCGTGCCACACTACGACTATCCCGGAATTCGGGATTGACGTCGGAGTCCAGGCAATTGAGGAGTCTGCGCGTCGGGTGTAAAATTCAATCGCCGGCTCGGACCTGTCCGCAGGCGGCATAGTCCCGGATGGCATCATCCTCGCTTACATCGTCTCGGCCGCCGGGAGGTCGGATCGTGCCGAAAGGGCCTGCCGATGATCGAGACAGTCGTTGAAAGCATTCGCGTCAATCTCGTCACACAAAACCGGGTGGTCTTCCTCAAGGAGCTCCGTGGGGATCGCTATCTCCCGATCTGGATTGGGGAATTTGAAGCGCAGGCGATCGCGATGGAGCTCCAGGGCATCGCCTCGCCTCGCCCGCTGCCGTATGACCTCATGAAGACCATCATCGGCGACTTGGATGCGCGGGTGGACCGCGTCTTGGTCACCGATCTGACCCAGGACGTATTCTACGCCCGGATTGTCATCCAAACGCAGGGGCGGACCATCGAGGTCGACTCTCGGCCAAGTGATGCGATCGCCTTGGCAGTCCGCACCGGCGCGCCGATCTTCGTGGACGACTCCGTAATGGACCGGGCCGGCGTTCATTTGGACGGCGAGCCCGAAGTCGAGGAGGAGCCAGGTCCACCTTCCCTGGAGCGGGAGGTGAGCTCGTCCATCGACGATGAGCGTCTGTCCGTCTTCAAGGAGTTTATCAACACGCTAGATATGGACGATTTCGAGCGCAAGCGCGGCAATTAGCCCGCTGGGTCTTCCCCACGCTCGGGTCGCCTGGGACACACCAATGGACGCCACAGAACGCCAGATTAAACGCATCGTTCTTGAGCGCATGGATCGATGCGCGGTCTGCCACCGTCCATTCGAGCCGGACGATGTCCACATCGTGTCGCGCAAGCCTGACGTCTGGATGATGGTGGTCACTTGCACCGATTGCCATTCGCGAAGCTTCGTGGCCGCGCTTCTCGGCGATGGCGATCCCACCGCCGCCCGGATGGCACTGCGACGCCTCAGCCGCGAGCAGGGTCTGCTCTCAGCCACCGTCGAGAACCCGCCAGCGCCGCGCGAGCCCGTCACCATTGACGACGTGCTAGACATGCACGAATTCCTCAAAACCTTTGACGGCGATTTCAAAAAACTATTTGACCGCTCCTCAGCCTAATGCGCCCGGCTTCTGGACATTGCGCGCTTTCCGCTGGCTGAAGTGCTCGGTCACGTCGCTTGGAATTGGCCGCTGAATCGGGACGCCTCGTTGACTCGGTCAGTGGCCGTTTCTATACTCCCGCGCGGAACATTGTGAGCGTGCTCACGAGCGGTCAGGGCCCTTCGGGCATCGAGATGTGAGGGGTGACGCAGTTGACTCAAGTCGAATCTCACCCGGCCGGACAGAAAGAGATCGATCTCGATGTTGTCCGCGAGATCATGACGCATTTCAAGCCGCGGGATTACCAGGAAGC
>JBHOQQ010000100.1:0-15572 GCA_042408955.1 Thermomicrobiales bacterium | reverse complement strand
ACCCAGTCGGCGCCAGCGCCGCCTCGCTGCAGGAGAGCGTCCGGCGTAAACCCGGCGAAGGTAATGAACGCGCCTTCTGCCGCATCGCCCGCGCCCTTCACGAATGCCTCATTGATGAGGCCGTCCGGACCGAGGAAGGCGACCTGGTCGGCTGGCATCAGCGAGCGCATGTCGATGAGAAGCTTGCTAGCGTTGAGGTTGACGATCGCGCCGAGGTAAACGACATCCGGCCCCTTGTCGGCGATCGAGGTCATCAGGGCCTGATAGTCTGGCGCGTTGGGATCATACCCTTCGAAGCCGAGAATCTCACCGCCGAGCTTCTCGAAGGTGTTACGGAAAACGAGGGCAACGCCCTTGCCATAGAGTTGGTTATCGTGCAAGACGTACGCTTTGCGGAAACCCTTGGTGTTGTAGGCCCAGTTGGCGGCCGCCGAGCCTTGGATGTCATCGGCGGGAACGACGCGCATGTAATTGCGCTTGCCGGTCGGGTAGTACTTATCCGGCTCGCCCTCTTCGGTGACACCTTCGATCTTCTTCGTTAAGCCCGGATAGGTATTCGCTGGGGAAATCATCGCCATCGGGCCGGGTTTGGCTTCGTTGAGAATCGGGATCGAGATCTTCGCTGCGCCGGAGTTGTAGGTCGCGATGTAGACCATTGCATCCTGGTCGTTGACGACCTTGTTGGCGTTTTCCGATTCCTTGCCCGCGTCCCACGATCCCGTGGCCGCGATGGCGTCATCGAGCGCCTCGTATTTCAGCGCAAAGCCACCGGCCGCCATGCCGAAGTCCTCGAGGGCCATCCGGACGGCCTCAGCGGAGTCGCCTCCGATTTGCTCGGAGGCGCCGATCATCGGCCAGGAGGAGTACAGATGAATCTCACCCTTGCTCGTGTCGGTAATGTGCGGAATACCCGGCATTCCGATCTGAGAGGCGTTTTCCTGCGCGCGCGCGAGATCATAGCGCGCGACAACCTGGCCGATCAGGCTGGCCGACAAGCCAGCGGCCGTTGCCCGCTTCATGAACTCACGCCGGTCAATCTTGCCGCGGTGCAGTTGTGCGATCAGGCCCGGAATCCATTCCTTTGCCATCTGTCCGCTGCCTCCCGTTGAATTACCTCGGTCAGCCCCGTTGCTGACCCTCGTTCGGTAGCTTCCACAAGCTACCCACCGACACCGCTCAGGGCCGTTGCTCGCGCGGCTCCTTGCTCACGGGCGATTGCTCACCTCGCCCTTCGCGCTCAGCGCCGCTCGGTCCCGCTACCCTGGTGAATCCTGGAGCGCCAGAATAACGCGTCTATCCTGACGTGTCAAATCCTTGTCAATGTGCCCAATCAGTTTTGTTCATCGTGCCCATCGTCTTGGCTACTTGCATTCACGTGCGCCGTACGGGCCAAACAGTATCGTGGCCGTCCGCTCCCACCTTCCCGGCGGGGACTGGACCAGATGGCTCGATCCCGCTACGCTCATGGGACTACGATTCGCCGCCTGTGCCGAGCACTTTGGTAGCGAGCACGGCGTGTCTCGCGAGTTTGAAGGTATGTCCAGATCACCATCCGATGAGAATGTCACGCCAAGTGCCAGTGCCCGCTTTGGTCCCGAGCTGACGCCGGTTCCGCCAGACGAGGGAGGGCGCCCGGACGAGATCGCCAGGGCGCGGCGTGCTCTGGAACCGGTGCGGCGCTCCCTGATTGAGGCCGGGTTCTATGCCTATGGGACGCTGGATGATCAGCATCGCTGGACTATCGCGGTAGACGATGAAGCTGGCCGCGTTGATGTCCGCGTGGGACTCGATGGCTTTCAGGTCGAGCTGTGGGCATCGTCGCCTGGGCTGTACGCCGATGAGGAAAACGAATGGCGCCGGCGGGCCTTAGAGCGCCTCGCCCGCATGACCATTCCGGCCATCGCGCGCGGCTATCTCGCGCCGCATCAACGTGCGGAGTGGGACGAGGTTGACCACGGTGTTGCGGTGCGGCTGACCTACGAGTTGCCGTTCACGCAGGCGGCCGATGTTGGCCGGTTCGTGCGCGAGCGGCTACCTGAGCTAGAGGCGCTGCTGGCCTTTGTGGAAGAGCAGGTCGCCTCGTAGGCGTCACGCTGGCTTCGCAAAGCTATACTCCCACGCCAAGGATGCGGTGAATCGCAGGGGAGAGGGGCGATGGACGCATGGCAACCTGGCACGGGCCAATCGTTCGACGCGGTTGCGTGGCGCCGGCGATTGGTCGCGGCGCGCGGCACCGGGCCTGCCGATGTGATTCTTGCTGGCGGCCAGGTTGTTAATGTCTTTTCCGGCGAGATTGAGCGTGCCAACGTCGCGATTGTGGGCGACCGAATCGCGGGGGTTGGCGATTATGGGCTCGGTCATCAGGTGATTGATGTCTCCGGCAAGATTATCGCTCCTTCCTTCATTGACGCTCATCTCCACGTTGAGAGCTCCTTGCTGTGGCTGCCGGAGCTCGCTCGTGCTGTCGTTCCGCATGGCACCGGTGTCATTGTGACCGATCCGCATGAGATCGCTAACGTGGCGGGCATTGATGGCCTGCGCGCCCTGCGCGATGCTGCCCGCGATTTGCCGCTCCACATTCGCTTCACCGCACCTTCATGCGTGCCGGCCAGCGACAACGAAAGTCCGGGCGCGCAGCTCGATCCCGACGACATTGCCGAGGTGCTGGCGTGGCCCGAAACGGTAGGGTTGGGCGAGCTGATGGACTTTCCGGCGGTCATTGCCGGCTCGGCAAACATCGCGGCGAAGCTGAGCGTCGCCGGGGGAAGGCGCCGGGACGGCCACGCTCCTGGGTTGCGAGGCCGCGCATTGCAAGCCTACGCGACGACGGGCATTCACTCCGACCACGAGTCCACAGCGCTGGAAGAAGCGCGAGAAAAGCTGCGCGCCGGGCTGATGATCATGATTCGCGAGGGCTCATCGGAGCACAATCTGCGAGATCTGTTGCCGCTGGTCACCGATCACACCTATCCACGCTGCTGTTTTTGCTCGGACGACCGCGATTGCCATGACCTCGTGCAGCACGGCCACCTGGATGCCACGTTGCGCACAGCGATTGGCGCTGGACTCGATCCGGTCCGGGCGATCCGGCTCGCGACGTGGAACGCGGCGGAGTACTGGCGCCTGGAAGGTGTTGGCGCGGTGGCGCCAGGATACCAGGCGAATCTGGTCGTGCTGAAGGATCTGGACCGCGTCGAGGTGGCGATGACCATCTTTCAGGGCCGGGTGGTCGCTCGGCATGGTGTTGCGCTGGATGTGCCAGCGGTTCCGCCGCCGGCGGGGCTGCGAGAGACGGTGCGGATCGCGCCGATCGGGCTGGAGCACCTGCGCTTGCGCCCAGACGACGCGCGGCAAGCGGTTGTCGCCATTCCGGGGCAGATCGTCACGGGCTATGAGCGCGTGGAGCCGGCAATCGTCGAGGGGTGGGCGGTTGCGGACCCAAGTCGCGATCTGTTGAAGCTGGTCTGCGTGGAGCGCCACCGGGCGACCGGGAGGGTAGGGGTGGGCTACGTGCGGGGCTTTGGGTTGCGCCGTGGGGCACTCGCAAGCACCGTGGCCCACGATGCTCACAACATCGTTGCTGTCGGGGCGGACGACGCCGATATTCTGCGAGCGATCCTGACGGTTGCGGAGAGTCAGGGTGGGCTGGCCGTGGTTGCCCATGGGCGCGTGCTAGCGCACCTGCCGTTGCCGATTGCGGGCTTGCTCTCCGATCGTCCGGCGGAGGTGGTCGCTGCGGCGTACGAGCAATTAGAAGGGACGGCGCGGGGGTTGGGTTGCACCTTGCCTTCACCGTTTGGTCTCCTGGCGTTCATGGCGCTATCAGTCATCCCGCAGGCACGGGTGACAGACCGGGGATTTCTGCGAGTGTAGGGGCTAGGGGCTGGGGGTTGGGGGCTGGGGGCTAGGGAAGCGGTGACCTACGAGCTTCGAGCTTCGAGCGACGAGCTATCAGCCGTCAGGCAACAGCCGATAGCCGACAGCCGGTCGCCGATAGGGTTGAGGGCAAGATCTTCGTCTCGACCCTCACGGTCAGCCGCCGGGACACGGAAGGGCGCGATTCATCGCGCCCAGCCCTGGTGCGCCGGGACCTGCGGGTACCCGACCCCGGATGGGCGGTGGCGGCCATCGCGCGGGGCTCCAGGGATTCCGCCGGTCGTCTCGGTCAGGTTGGTCGCTCAGCCCGATCGCGCGGGCGAACGTCCCCGCGCTGAGATGACAAAGCCGGCTAAAGCCGGCTCATCTTTCCCACGGTGGCCTCGTGTTAGCCCCCTTGAGGGGGCTTCGTAGCTTGAGCGCGAGGACTTTAGCCCCGCGCGACGCTGGCGCGGTGGTGCGCTTTGTGCGCCTGTTTCGGCAATGCGTTGCCCTCCAGCGAGCCCGCCCCGCGCGATGCCGCCGGACGCACGTGGGCTGGACGGACGCACTGCATCGCGTCCACGCATGATGCGTGACGTCGCACTGATGGCTGACCCCTCCCTCGCCTCCAACCCCCAGCCCCCAGCCCCCACACCGACCCCTGACTCCTGACCCCTCAGCTGCCGGCTTCTCTATTCCCACTCGATCGTCGCTGGGGGTTTCGAGGAGATGTCGTACACCACGCGGTTGATCCCTCGCACTTCGTTGACGATGCGGTTCGAGATGCGCGCCAGCAGGTCATACGGCAGCCGTGCCCAATCTGCAGTCATCGCATCCTGCGAGGCGATCGCCCGCACCGCACAGACCCGCGCGTAGGTGCGGTAATCGCCCATCACGCCGGTTGAATAGACCGGCAGCAGCACCGCGAAGTATTGCCAGACGTTCGGCGCCTCGTCTGCGGCCTCGATCTCTTCACGGACGATCGCATCCGCCTTGCGCAGCAGCTCCAAATCGGGTTGAGTCACCTCGCCGATGATCCGCACCGCGAGTCCGGGTCCGGGGAACGGCTGGCGCTGAACGATCTCGTCTGGCAGCCCGAGCGCACGCCCGACCGCCCGGACCTCGTCTTTGAACAGGAACTTCAGCGGCTCAAGGAGTTTGAAGCGTAGATCGGCCGGCAGCCCGCCTACGTTATGGTGCGTCTTGATCTTAGCGGCCGCCTTGGTGTCCTTCGTCGTCGATTCGATGACGTCGGGATAAAGGGTACCCTGCGCGAGAAATTCGAATGGGCCGTGCTTTTCTGCCTCGGCCTCGAAGACGCGGATGAAGACTTCCCCGACGATCCGGCGCTTCTCCTCCGGGTCGGTCACACCTTTGAGGCGGCTCAGGAACCGCTCGGTTGCATCGACGTAGACCAGCCGCATCCCGAAGTGCCGGGCGAAGACCTCCTGCACCAGCTCGGCCTCGCCGAGGCGGAGCAACCCGTTATTGACGAACACCGGTGTGAGCTGGTCACCGATGGCCCGGTGGATGAGCGCGGCCGCGACCGAGGAATCTACCCCGCCGGACAGGGCGAGCAGCACTCGGCCGGAGCCGACCCGCTCCCGGATCTCCCGGATCGAGGCATCGATGAAGCTTTCCGCAGACCAGGTGGGGGCGCAGCCGCAGATGCGCGTCAGAAAGTGCGACAGCAATTCCGTGCCCAGCGGCGTGTGCGCCACTTCCGGATGAAACTGAATGCCGACCAGATTGCCGCGGGCCATCGCCGCGTGGGGCGAATTCGCGGATCGGGCAAGCACCGTGAATCCTGGCGGAACCTCGACGACATGGTCGCCGTGGCTCATCCAGACCTGCATCTGCGCTGGCAAGCCGGCGAAGAGCGGATGATCTGGATTGAGCACCTCGATGACGGCCGGGCCGTATTCGCGGTGATCGGCCGGAGCGACGCGCCCGCCGAGGGCATGGGCAAGGAGCTGCATCCCGTAGCAGATGCCGAGGACGGGTAGTCCCTGCTCCAGCACCCAAGCTGGGAGCTGGGGAGCGCCGGAATCGTAGACCGAGGCTGGGCCGCCGGAGAGGATGATCCCCTTCGGATGCAACGGCGCGATGTCCTCCCAGGGAGTGTCAAAGGGGACGAGCTCGCAATAGACGCGGCATTCGCGGACGCGCCGGGTGATAAGCTGGGAGTATTGCGAGCCGAAATCCAGCACGATGACGGCATCGACCGGTGTGCGCTGCGGGCTGGCGGCGTCCTGCCCAAGCAGGTGCGCCGTTTCGGCGATCGGCGGCTCGGTTGTTTGCATCACCCCTTCGGTTGGATCAGTAGCAGCAAGCTCGGCAGGCGAGACATTGGCGGCTCTTGTGCCCACGCGGTCATTGTCTCCTGGGACCAACGAAATATGCGCGACCAGAGCTGGGGTCATCCGGTAAGGAAGTCCAGCGTTTCTTGATTCATTGTACCCCGTCAGGCTGTCCAAGATCGCCCAAGCTCCGCGTCGTGGCGGGACCGGCCGCATCACATTATGATGGGCAGTGCATTTCATGAGCGACTCTTCGGCCATAACATCCAGTGGAGAAGATAGGATTCGGCCATGTTCTCCGGAAATCTCGCGGTCATTCTGAGTCTCTGGGCAAAATCGAGCGGTGACCTACGTCATCCCCTGCTTTGCCATTGTCTCGATGTTGGCGCTGTCGCCCAACGTCTTTGGAGCGAGGTCGTCTCGCCCGCCGCTTGCGCGTGGTTTGCGCATGGCACTGGGCTCAGCGAGGACGAGGCGGGACAATGGGTCACCATTGGGGCTGCATTGCACGACTTGGGCAAGGCTGCCCCGTCGTTCCAGCGCCAGCAAGAAGCTCCCAGGTTCAAGGAGCTCAATCAGAAATACCCGCACGGAATCATCACGACCTGCGCCCTCGCTGACATCCTGCCGGAGGAGCCCTTTCGCTGGCCGCGCTCGCTCGCCGACCCTTTGGCAGTGGCCCTGGGCGGGCACCACGGAACATTCCCACGCAGCGACGAGCGTCTCAGTGTCAGTTTCGAGGCCCTTGGCGATCAACAGTGTGCCGCCACGCGCCGCGACCTGGCGATCCTGGTTGCCGAGACGATTGGCCTGCCACCGCGTCTTCCATCACAGCTCGGCAACGCGCATCTCCTCTGGCTCGCCGGTCTCGTCTCCGTGGCCGACTGGATCGGCTCGGATGTGCGCTTTTTCCGGTATATCGACGCACGTGCTGATCCGGCTTTTAACGCCGGCGCGTACTGGCAGCAGGCTCAGGAGCTGGCAGCACGAGCGCTGCACACGCTGGGCTGGCAGAGGACGAAATCCCCTGGTCGTCGCACGTTTGCCGACCTATTCCCGAACGCCTCGCCACCCTTCCCCGTCCAGCAAGCCGTGATCGAGCTCGCGGACAGGTTGGATGGACCAGGCGTGATCGTCGTCGAAGCGCCGATGGGAGAGGGAAAGACCGAGGCGGCCCTGTATCTTGCTGATCTCGCCAGTACCGACCATCACCTTTATGGGAGTTACGTTGCTCTCCCGACCCGAGCGACAAGCAACCAGATGCATGACCGCGTGCAGAAGTTCCTAGAGGTGCGCTATCCGGAGCGCATCGTCAATCTCCAGCTCCTGCACGGGCAAGCGGCGCTGACTGATCCCAGGGAGGCCATCGAGCGGCTGCCCCGGCCGCAGGAGATTGCCGGACCACCCGGCTGGGACGGAGCGGGTGCCGAGGTGCTCGCCCAGGAGTGGTTTACCCAGCGCAAGCGAGGACTGCTCGCCCCCTTCGGCGTCGGCACCGTGGATCAGGCCCTGCTCGCTGTCCTGCAAACGCGGCACGTCTTCGTGCGGCTGTTCGGTCTGGCCCACAAGACCGTCATCATTGACGAGGTGCATGCCTACGACACCTATATGTCAACGCTCCTGGAGCGTCTCCTCTCCTGGCTCGGCGCGCTTGGCTGCCGCGTCGTGCTGCTCTCGGCCACGCTGCCGCGCCAGCGCCGCGAGCGATTGGTCACAGCGTACGCCGAAGGCGCGAAATTGCTGCCCGGCGCTGCGGCTTCGGACCTTCCTGCGCCTCCCGCGGCACCCTATCCCCGAGTCACCTGGTTGTCTGGTACGCAGCCGGGAGCGCGGCATGTCGGAATCTCTCCCGCGCGGCGGAAAGAAATAAGTGTGAGGTGGCTTGCGGGCGCGTCCAGAGACGAGCTCGGCCAGCTTCTCCATGACGTCCTTGGCAGCGGAGGATGTGCCGCCGTGATTTGCAACACCGTTCGCAGTGCCCAGCAGACGTACTTAGCGCTCAAGCCATTCTTTGACGGCCCGGCGAACGACGGTAAGCCAGCGCTCGATCTGCTCCACGCCCGGTTTCTGCACAAGGACCGTGAGATGCGGGAGCAGCGGGCACTGGAGCGGTTCCGGAAAGGTGGCAGCAGGCCGGACCGGGCGGTTTTCGTCGCCACTCAAATCATCGAGCAAAGCCTCGATCTGGATTTTGATCTGCTGGTGACGGAACTAGCTCCGGCAGATCTCGTTTTGCAGCGGGCTGGGCGCTTGCACCGGCACGAACGAAGCCGTCTGCCCGGCCTTGCGGTCCCGTCGCTCTGGATCGTCGCTCCTGCGGAACACGATGGTGTGCCAGCGTTTGATCCGGCGGTAACGCACGTCTACGACAAGCATGTGCTTCTCCGCTCGTGGTGGGAGCTACGCGGCCGGCGGACGATTCGCTTGCCGGACGATATTGAGCCTCTCGTCGAAGCCGTGTATGACGACAGGCGCCCCTGCCCACCTGAGGCGTCAGCAGGATTCCAAGGTGCCTGGAAGGAGACGCTGCAAATCCTCGAAGCCACGCGCCGGGAGGAGATCGGGGAGGCGCAACGACGGTGGCTGAAGGCACCATCGTACCGGGGCATGCTCTGGAGAATGATCGAAGAGTGCCGCGAAGAAGATGCGCCAGACCTACATAAAGAGTTTCAGGCACTGACGCGCTTGTCCGATCCGTCGGTCTCCGTCATTCTGTTGCCTTCAACCGATGGCAAGACACCGCTCGACCCACTCACCAGCCAGCCGCTCGCACTCGGGCAAGTGCCGGACATCGCTCTTGCATGGCGCCTGCTCCAACACTCCGTTCGCCTCAGCGGACGGCGCATCGTGCAGAAGCTTCTTGCCACAGAGCTACCATCTGGATGGAAGCGGTCGCCACTGCTGCGTCACTGCCGGCTCCTCGTCCTCGATCGGGAGGGTAAGGGGCGGGTGGGCAAGTATCACCTTCGCGTTCACCCTGACCTGGGAGTGGAAATCGTTGCCGAAGCAGAGAGGGATGACGATGCCCAGCTTTGATTTGATTGATGAACCATGGATTCCATTTCTCCAACCAAACGGTGCCAAGCGTCTTGGGGGAATTCGCTCCGTCCTCCTCGGCGCAGGGCAGATTCGGGAAATTGCCGATCCCTCACCGCTTGTGACAGTTGCGCTCCACCGGCTGCTCCTCGCCATTCTGCACCGGTGCTTTGGTCCCGCGGACGATGGTGCATGGGCCGAATTGTGGCAAGCTGGGGCGTTTGACGCTGTCACGCTGGATCGCTATCTGAGCCAGTGGCGTCATCGTTTCGACCTGTTTCACGCGTCCCATCCCTTTTACCAGACGGCCGAACTCGACCCCATTTACGCCGGTCCGGTCACCAAGCTGCCGCTTTCAGCTGGCAAGCGCGAGCCGCTGTTTGAGCATTTCGTGGAAGATGCATCCTACAGCCTAACCGCGCCGGAGGCAGCGCGCGAGCTGGTGGCACTGCACGCGTTTGCGATCGGCGGCTTGCTGTCCTACGAGCGCCACCTCGATCGCCGCATCTACGGATCGGCAAAGGGCGGCCCGCTCGCCAAGAGTGCAGTTGCGCTGATGAAGGGCGACACCCTCTTTCAAACCCTCATGCTGAACCTGCTTCGGTACGACCCAGCCAACGATGAGCCGTTCCCGGTCCAAGGCGATGACCGCCCGGCGTGGGAACGCGACGAGCCGACCAAAGCCAGGGATCGCCCGCCTGCGGGCTATCTCGATCTGTTGACCTGGCAAAGCCGCCGGGTGCGCCTGCTGCCGGAGCCCGCCAGCGATGGGTCCGGGTGGATCGTTCGTCAGGCCATCGTCATGAAGGGGTATCAGTTTCCAGAGGGATGGCCGGTGCACAGCAGCGAGCCGATGGTCGCCTTCCGCCAGCGCCGAGAGGCCAAGGCGAACGAGCCCGCTTGGCAACCGGTCGGTTTCCAGCGCGATCGAGCCCTCTGGCGCGACAGCCTTGCACTCATTCAGGCATTCTCGAGCGGCGAGCACGTCAGGACGCCGAAGACCATTTCCTGGCTCGCCGATCTGGTGGTCACGGGCGTGCTGGACCGCTCCGCAATCTACCGGATGGACGTCGCCGGCCTCAACACCGATCAGGCGCTTGTCAACTTTTGGCGATACGAGCGACTACCGATACCTTTGGCCTATCTTGCAGACAAGCGTCTTACCGTCGCGCTCGGTGATGCACTGGCTTTGGCCGAAGGGGTGGGCGCTATCCTTCGCCAGGTCAACGAGACACTGGCGACCTTGCTGATCGCTCCGTCAGCGACTGACGGGGTGCAAGGGAGGCAGCCCGATCGTGCGCAGATCGACAGCCTTGTTCAGCATCTGCCAACCGATCGCTCCTATTGGGCGCGCTTGGAAACCCCATTCAAGCGTTTGCTGGTCGATCTTCCCGGAGACATGGGTGCCACTCTTGGAGAAGCAATTGCGCCCAGAGCCCTCGGGGACTGGGCGCAGGAGGTGAAGCGGGCGGCATTGGAGGCATTTGAGGAGGCTGCGGAAGCGGCCGGAAGTAGCGCTCGGGCACTGCGAGCGGTCGCGCTGGCCGAGCATGGCCTGCCTACCCGAATTGACAAGGCAATCGAACAGCACGTGACACGCGCGGGAGAAGGAGGATCATGATGGAACACGCGGAACGTGCCCCACGTCCGAGCCAGGCCTTTGTAGCGTTCCTCGCTGGCTTGGCAACACCTGCCTCTGAAAATCGGGCAGCGCTCGCGGCGCTCAGGCGGGGCCTAGGCAGGCCGCCAGGCGAAGCCGCCGAGCTCTTCCCCTATGTCGTTCCCTGGATCCCGCAGCAGGTCAGCGCCTGGGAGGAGGCAACCTATTATCTCGTCGCTTCCCTCTTCGCCTTACACCCCGAAATCTGGCCAGACGAGTCTGAGCGCAGCTCGTCGCGCAACTTCGGCGCCTCGATGGCCCGGCTGTCGGTCGCTCAAGGCCGGCGGGAGGCTGTCGAGCGCCGCTTTGTCGCGCTGCTCAATGCCCATCGGGACGATGTGGCTGAGCATGTGCGCCGCGCGGTCGCCATGCTGAAAGCAGCCGGCGTTCCCGTGGATTGGGCGCAGTTGCTGGAGGATTTGCGCCGTTGGGATTGGCAGGAACGGCCCGTCCAGCGGCGATGGGCGAAGAGCTTTTGGGCTGAGATTGCACGCGCCGAGGCCGCGCAGCAAGCCGTCAGCGCGTCGTGAGGATAGGTAGAGATCGTCCCGGAAGGCTGGGAGTGTTCTGAAAGGAGAACAGCATGTTCGTCGAGGTGCACCTGTTGCAAAACTTCGCCCCATCCAACCTGAACCGCGATGACACTGGCGCGCCGAAAGATTGCGAATTTGGCGGCTACCGGCGGGCGCGAATCTCGAGCCAATGCCTCAAGCGCGCGATCCGCCGTGCGTTTGCATCGGAGAATCTTCTGCCTCCTGAGAACCGCGCCCAGCGCACCAAACTGGTCGTGCGGGAGGTTACCCGGCTCCTGGAGCAGAAGGGGTACCCTGCTGAGCAATCTCGTCAAGCGATCGAAACACTGCTCAAGGGAGTCAAGCTGTCAGTGTCCAATGGTGAAACGCAATATCTGCTGTTTCTCGGCAATCAAGAGCTCGCTGGTTTGGCGGATATCTGCGCCACGCATTGGGATGCACTGCTCGCCGCGGCTGACAGCCCACCAGGGGCAGACACTGGCCGGGATGGAGCGCGCAGGACCAAGGCCCAAGCAAAGCAGAGCGTTCCCGATGAGGCACGCAAAGCCTTGGAATCGATCCTCGACGGCGGGCGCGCGGCCGATGTTGCCCTATTTGGCCGGATGCTCGCTGATCAGTCGAGCTTGAACGTCGACGCCGCGTGCCAAGTTGCGCACGCAATCTCCACGAATCGCGTCAACATGGAGTTCGACTTCTTCACGGCCGTTGACGATCTCAAGCCCCGCGAAGAGGATATGGGTGCCGGCATGCTCGGCACGGTCGAGTTCAACTCCGCCTGCTACTACCGCTATGCCGCCATCGACCTTGAGCAGCTTTGGAAGAACCTTGGCGGCGATGAGGATCTGGCCCGCGCCACGGTTCGCGCCTTCCTCCAGGCCTCGATTGCTGCAATCCCGACCGGCAAGCAAAACAGCATGGCCGCCCACAATCCACCGTCGTTCGTCATGGCCGTGGCAAGGGAGCGTGGCCTGTGGTCCCTGGCCAATGCCTTCCTGAAGCCCGTCGCGCCCCGTGAGAATGAGGACTTGATGCAGGCGTCGGTGCAGGCGCTCGATGCGTACTGGGGAAAGCTGGTCCGCATGTATGGAGACGACGGCGTCACCGGTCTTTGGGTGGCGCTGCTCGACGACGAGACGCCACTGCGGTCGCTCGCCGGTAACGTCGTGCCGGGTGTCGCGGCGCTCATCGAGCGCACGATGGCCGCGCTGCGCTTCCATGGGCAGGCTGCCCAGGCAGGGTAACGTTATGCATACGCTCCTGCTTCGTCTTGCCGGACCGATGCAGTCGTGGGGGACCCAGAGCCGGTTCGGTGTGCGCGACACGGGCCTTGAGCCCTCGAAGAGTGGCGTCCTTGGGCTCCTCTGTGCGGCGCTTGGCCGCCCCCGCGGGGAACCCATCGACGACCTGGCTGCCCTGATCATGGGCGTGCGCGTGGACCGCGAAGGTGTCGTTAGCCGGGACTACCACACCATCCAGAAGGTGCGTCCGGAGGAGGGTGGACGGCAATCGGCAACGCTTTCCGAGCGCTTCTATCTGGCCGATGCCGACTTCCTGGTTGGCCTGAGTGGCGAGGACGTGACGCTCTTGCACCAGCTCGATGCCGCACTTCGTGCTCCCCGCTGGACGCTGTTCCTTGGGCGGAAGTCGTTCCCGCCGGGCGTTCCGGTCGCACTCCCCGGTGGCGGTGTGCGACCGGAGACACCTCTTGCGGAAGCGCTCCGCAACGAACTTTGGCATCCGCGCTCGAACCGTGGCCGGCCGGAAGCAGTGCGCGTGGTGCTGGAGAGCCCGGATGGTCCGGAAGTCCGGCAGGATCAACCCGAGCCGGGTCCAGCCTTCCTGCACCGCCGGTTCATGCCGCGTACCGTCGTGACCACGTTCTGGAAACTCGGCAGCGACGTGCCGATCGCAGAGGAGGTTACCGACGATGGACTCGTTCCCTGAGCTGTATCTGTCACGTCTCATCCTTAACCCTCGTAACCGCGAGGTTCGCCGTGATTTCGCGGACTGTCACCGGCTGCACCAGCGGATCATGATGGCATTCCCGACCGCCGGTGGAGACGCGCCGCGAGCGGAATTCGACATCCTCTACCGCCCGGAGATCGACGCGCGCAGCGGCATCGTCACCCTTCTGGTGCAATCGCGCGTCGAGCCGAATTGGTCTCGTCTCCCTCGGGAGGACAGCGGTCAGCCGTACCTGCTACCTCGTCCGGAAAATCCCGCGGTCAAGCCGATTGGGCACGTGTTAGCCACGCTCCAGCCAGGTCAGCGGCTGATCTTCCGCCTGCGCGCCAACCCGACCAAGCGACTGGCGACACGCCGGCCGGAGCCACGCAACGATCCGCTGCTCGGGAAGCGCGTTGCCTTGCTGCGGGAGGAGGAGCAGCTCGACTGGCTCAAGCGCCAGGCCGAGCGGGCGGGTTTTGCCATGGTCAGCGCCCAAGCGCGTCCAGATCGCTCCTTTGGAGCGACGCAGCGCGGGTATCAACGGGAGCCATCGAACCGCCCGTTGAGCTTTGGCGCGGTCGTCTTCGATGGCGTGTTGGAGATCACCGATGTAATGCGTTTTCGCAAGTCCATCGTGGCAGGGATTGGCCCAGGCAAGGCGTATGGGTTCGGCTTGGTTTCGCTCGCGCGCGGCTAGCCTATCGAGCGGAGCCTCTGCATGGGCTGCATGAGGTACGGCAATGGAGGACTTGCATCTTCTGCCCAAAGTTCGGGACAGCTGGAGCTATCTCTACGTTGAGCACGCCCGCATCGAGCAAGAAGCGAAGGCGATTGCGCTGTTCGACGAGCGCGGCAAGACGCCGGTGCCGTGCGCATCGCTCACCTTGCTCATGCTCGGTCCTGGCACGAGCATCACGCACGCCGCGATTCGCGCGCTCGCGGAAAACGGCTGCTTGGTGTTTTGGACAGGCGAGGAAGGTGTCCGCTTCTATGCGCAAGGGCTTGGTGAAACGCGGTCTGCCCGGCATCTGCTCTGGCAAGCGTGGCAGTGGGCGGATCCGAAGCGGCACTTGGAGGTCGTCTTGCGCCTCTACCGCATGCGGTTCGCCGAGCCGCTGCCGGCGACGCTGAGCTTGCGGCAAATTCGTGGGCTGGAAGGGGTGCGCGTGCGAGAAGCCTACGCGCGGGCGAGCCGGGAAACCGGCGTGCCTTGGACCGGGCGATCGTACAAGCGGCAGCGATGGGGCGACACGGACCCGGTCAACCGGGCGTTGAGCGCGGCGAACTCCGCGCTGTACGGAGTGTGCCACGGCGCGATCGTCTCAGCCGGTTACTCGCCAGCGCTCGGATTCATTCACACAGGGAAGATGCTCTCGTTCGTCTACGATATCGCCGATCTTTACAAGGTTGATCTGACCATTCCCCTCGCGTTCCGCGCCGCTGCCGAGGGAACAAATGATCTGGAGGGCCGGGTGCGGCGGCAGTGCCGCGATGTCTTCCGCACGAGCCGGTTGCTTGAACGTATTGTCGATGATATCGACCGGGCACTGGGAATCCGGCGCGATGCCGCGGCGGACGGAAAGAGCGGAAGTGGCGACGTTGATGCGGATCAAGCGCTGCCGGGAGGGCTGTGGGATCCGGACGAGGGGGTGGTGAGTGGCGGGGTGAATTATGGCGAGGTCGGCGAGCGTGATGGAGGGGTGAGCGGTGATGGTGCTCGTGCTTGAACGGGTGCCGGAGAGCCTGCGCGGGGAGTTGACCCGCTGGCTGCTAGAGCCGCGGACGGGGGTGTTTGTTGGGCGAGTATCGGCGATGGTGCGGGAGCGCTTGTGGGAGAAGGTGTGCCGGAGCCTGAAGGGGCGGGAGGGCGGAATTCTGATCTACAGCACGGATACCGAGCAAGGATTTGCCTTGCGCAGCCACGGGGAGACGACGAGGGAGCTTGTGGACTTCGACGGGCTTGTGCTGGTCCGCATCCCGGAATGATGCGGAAAATGGAAGTGTTGTCCCCACGCACGTGGGGGTGGACCGTGGCGGAGGACGCGGCGAAGGCGGCGGAACAGGTTGTCCCCACGCACGTGGGGGTGGACCGCGAGCGCGGAGAACCCGGTCTCGGCCCAGGTGGTTGTCCCCACGCACGTGGGGGTGGACCGGATCATCGGTTCAACGGCGACGAGATCGGCTTGTTGTCCCCACGCACGTGGGGGTGGACCGCACGCCAGCGGTCTCGCCGGGGCG
>JBHOQQ010000098.1:0-22825 GCA_042408955.1 Thermomicrobiales bacterium | reverse complement strand
CTCCGTGGCGACATTGCCTGGCGCCCCCGGCGCGAACGGGCAGCCACCAAGCCCGCTCGCGGCTCCGTCGAAGATGCGGATCCCTTCGCGGTAAGCGGTCAGGACGTTGTCAATCGCCTTCCCGTGCGTGTCATGAAAGTGTAGCGCAAGGAGGTGAAAGGGCAGGCATGCTCGCGCACGATCGAGCAGGCGCAACACATCGTCAGGTTGAGCCGTCCCGATCGTGTCGGCCAGGCAAAGCTCATCGCATCCGAGGCGAAGCAGGCGCTCTGCGACGGAGATCGCTGCCTCCGGCTCGACGCGCCCACTATACGGGCAGTCGAACGCGACGGAGACATACCCGCGGATCCAGAGGCCAGCCGCGCGGGCCCGCGCGACCACGGGCGCAAAGCGCTCGAACGACTCGTCAATTGAGCAGCGAATATTCGCCTGGCAAAACGCTTCGGTGGCAGCAGTGAATAGCGCGATCGCGTCGACTCCTACTGCCAGCGCACGGTCGAGACCGCGCTCATTTGGCACCAGTACGGGATACCGAACGCCCGGCTTGCGGCGAACGCGTCGCATGACCTCGTCGGCATCGGCAAGCTGAGGCACGGCTGCTGGGCTGACGAAGCTGGTCGCTTCGATGACCGGCAAGCCGGCATCGGCAAGAGCTTCAATGAACGCGACCTTGATATCTGTCGGAACGATCACGCGCTCGTTCTGCAGGCCGTCACGAGGGCCGACTTCGACAATCGTCACATCACGCTGGGTTGGCGTTTGGTGATCCATCGTTCCGTCCTGAGTCGAAGTTCCTTTCGCTTGCCAGTACTCTACACGCAAAGGCGGCCGTGAGCCATGGTCGCCTCGCGACCGGCGCTGGAAACAGGAACGCCGTTGCCGAGCATGAAGGCAAGAAAAGGGAGGTGGCAATGAGCGCGAGTGACATCGTCCACGAAGTGAAGCCCAATCCATGGAAATTTGGTGTCATCTATGTCAATCCAGACGATCCTCGCCTGATCGTCCGGCAGCGTACCGGGCTCGGATGGACGTTAAACATGGCGCGTCCGGCCGCGTGGGCCATCGGGGCGGGTCTCCTAGCTTTCTGGGTGGCTCGGCGCAAGCGTGTGGGACGCCGATGACCGGCGCTGCTGATCAAGAGATTGAGATTACCCTGCGTTCGGCGGAAGAGGTTGGCGCACGGCTTGTGGTGCTGGCCACCCTCTGCCGCCGCTTGTTCCTCGAAGATCCGGCGGCGGGAGAAGTGCTTGGGGAGGACCGTGAGGCGGAGCGGTGGGACCTCGCTGCCTGGCTCAAAGAGTATGGGCTAGATGCCTACCTTACCTCTGAAGAGCGGGAACTGCTGGACCGGCCAGCCGGTTCATTGTCCGAAGAGGATCTTGCCAGCGAAACGTGGCTCAGTGAAGCGCTTAGTGTGCTGGCATGGAGCGCTTCGCTATTGGATGCGCTGCCGCCTCCGGTGGAGCCGTCCGAGCCTGGACCGGTGCTGGCGCGTATCCCCGCTCCATGGGACGACGTCCGCCCGTTCTTGAAAAGCATCACTCTGCGGCGTGAGGAGGAGATCGCCACGGAGCGGGAGCGGGCGGAAATCTGGGCATGGAGAGCCGGGATTGAGGCCGAGCGGCGGGCCGCCAAGGGCCGTGAGGCGCGGGAGTTGCAGGAGACGATCGCGGCGGTGGTGCGCGAGGCCACGGCCTCCGGGTTGCTCCCTTCGTCTGGTCTAGCAGATTTCCCGGTGGATGGAATGCCCTTCAGCGCAATACCAGACGAGCGATGGGAGCAGATCGCCGTGATCACCACGGCGAGACTGCACGCGCTGAACTGGCTCTGCGGGTTTGGCGAGCGCTGGGACGATGTTCCTCTCGATATCTAACTCAGCGTAGCAAAGGCGACACGAACACTGACAGGTGGGCCGGCAATCGCGGTCGCCAAGCTCTACGATGCGCATGGAATACTTCGATAGTTGGACAACGAACGAAACGAGGCACCGATGGACGCTGATGCATTGCGAGACCGGCTGGTTATTGTCTTTAAGGCGCTGGGCGATTTGACGCGCTTGTGCATTCTCGGCGCGCTTGCGGAACGGCCACGAACTGGTGTGGACCTGGCGGAGCTGCTGGGACTTGGAGCGCCGACGGTGAGTCATCACATGGCCAAGTTGACTTCGGCGGGTCTCGTTAGCGTGCGGCGGCAAGGTCAACACCGTCTCTATGAGCTCGATGGACGGGAGCTTGCCGCGCTCGCGCGTGCGGCTTCCGGAGCGCTTGATGCGTCTGGGGCGCTTCATGCAGCATCCCCGGCGGCAATGGATCAGGAAGCGCAGGAGCGGGCCAAAGTCATCCGGGATTTCTTCGATGGCGACCGGCTCAAGCAGATCCCGGCGCAAAGGAAGAAGCGAGTGATTGTGCTCCAGCATCTCATGCACTGGTTTGAACCTGAGCGGAGCTATGTTGAACGCGAAGTCAACGACATCTTGCGGCGGGCGCACGAAGATGTTGCGACCCTCCGGCGCGAGCTTGTGGACTACGGGTACCTCACGCGGGACGCCGGGATCTACCGGGCGGCCCACTCGCTTCCTGCGCGGGATGCACACATAGCGCAAGAGATCACGGGGAATGAACAGGAGTGGCTGCGGCGCCTGCTGCGCGCGACCCAAGGCACTTCTTGATGACTAAGCGATGAATGCGAACGTGCGCTAGGGCCGAATGCTCTCGAAGGCGGCTTTTGCGGCGCGAATGAAGGCGGCGATCTTTGCTGGATCCTTCACGCCGTGGCTTTCGACTCCGCTGCTCACGTCAACGCCAGCCGGATGCACTGCGAAGATTGCCTCCGCAACGTTGACGGGATCAAGCCCGCCAGCCAGCACGATCGTGGCATCGGATGCGACCTCCGCCGCGAGTGACCAATCAGCGCGGATGCCTCCTCCGCCGAGGTGGGTAGGATGGTAGCCGTCAATGAGTATCGCGACCGGGGGCATAGATGTGCGCTGATAGGCGGCGATTGTCGCCTTTACCTCGCTCGGTGGTGTGCCGGGGGCCGGGCGGAGCGCTTTGATCGCGGGCAACGAAAGTTCCTCGAGCACTAATGGTGGCTCATCCCCGTGCAACTGAACGAGATCAAGGCCGGCCTCGCGGGCCACCGCGTGTATCTCCGCGACCGGAGCATTGGCGAAGACTCCAACGGCGAGGATTGGCCGGCTGGCAGCGCATCGGGCTGCCTGGATGCAGCTTCTGGCTTGCGCCGCTGTCACCTGCCGCCGGGAGGGGACAAAGATGAAGCCGAGAAGGTCCGCGCCGTGGATTGCGGCCGCGCGGGCGTGCGCAGGCTCTTGCAAACCGCAGATTTTGACGAATGTCATCGGCAGCGAGACCATGCTCATTTACCCATCAGTGAGCGAATCGCGGCGGCGCGGTCGGGCGCAAGAATCAACGATTCGCCGACGAGTATGGCCCGCGCGCCAGCCAGCATTACTCGCTGAACGTCTTCGGACGTGAAGATGCCGCTTTCCGCGACGACGACCCGGTCGGCAGGTATGAGCGAAGCGAGTCGTTCAGTGGTCGCGAGATCGACCTGGAATGTGCGCAAGTCGCGGTTGTTGATGCCAATCACCTCGGCGCCAGCCACGAGTGCTCGCTCCACTTCTTCTGCGGTGTGGACCTCGACGAGGACGCTGAGTCCGGCCGCGCGGGCCTCGCAATAGAGATGTTCCAGACGGTGCTGCTCCAGCGCCGCGACGATGAGGAGAATGGCGTCCGCGCCGTAGGCCAGCGCTTCGAGGATTTGATACTCGTCGAGCAGGAAATCCTTGCGCAGGACTGGCACGGCTGGGGAGTGAGCGTGAGCGACCTCGGCGGCGGCTTCGAGGTCGGAAAGGCTTCCTTGGAAAAATGGCTCATCGGTGAGCACGGAAATCGCGGCCGCACCGCCAGCCAGATACTCGCTGGCTGTCGCAACGGGATCAACATCAACGGGAAAGCGGCCGCGAGATGGTGAAGCGCGCTTGATCTCAGCAATAACCGCCACATGAGGCAACCGAAGGGCTTCGGCCAGATCCACGGGATGGGGCCGCCGCGCCGCGCGTTGTTCCAGCGCCGACACTGGCACGCGCGCCTTGCGGTCACGGACATCGGCCATTGTTCGAGCACAAATGCGATCGAGAATCGTTCCCGAAGAGACGACGCTCATTTGCCTGCTCTCCTCTGCGACACGGCTCAACCGGCGGTGACTTCAGCCTGATTGCTGACAGCAATCAACGCGTGCAACGCGGCGAGAGCACGGCCAGAGTCGATCGTTTCGGCGGCTAACGCAACTCCCTCTTCGAGGCTGTCAACCGCGTTTGCCGCGTAGAGACCAGCCGCGGCATTCAGCAGCGTCACATCCCGGTAGGGACCAGGCTCTCCGCCGAGCACGGCTTTCGTAATTGCGACATTGACATCAACGGTGCCGCCCGCGATGCAGTCGAGCGGGGCTCGCGACAGTCCGAAGGTTTCCGGTCCGATTTCGTAGGTGCGCACGTCGCCTATGCGGCGGTCAAATTCGGTGACCGTTGTGGAGCTTGCAATGCCGATCTCATCGACGCCGTCCGAGTGCACGATGACGATGTGCTCAGCATCGAGCATCGCCTGCGCTTCGGCTAGCTTGCGGGCGATGCCAGGATGACCAACGCCGATAAGCTGGCGCCGGACTCCGGCTGGGTTCGTCAAGGGACCGAGGATATTGAACACGGTTCGAATACCGATCTCTTTGCGGGCTGGTCCGGCGTGGCGGAATCCAGGGTGAAAGGACGGGGCGAACATAAAGCCGATGCCTGTGCGCTCGATACACACCGCGACCTGCTCTGGGCTCAAATCGATGCGCACGCCGAGACCTTCGAGCAGGTCGGCTGAACCGCAGCGCGATGTTATCGAGCGATTGCCGTGCTTTGCCACGCGCACGCCGGCTCCAGCGATGACGAATGCGGCGGTGGTCGAGACGTTGAAGGTTCCGGCACCATCTCCGCCTGTGCCGCACGTATCGACGAGCGGAGTAGCAGACGGTGGCAGGCTGACTGCTTTCGCGTGCCGGCGCATCGCCTTGGCGAATCCGGCGATTTCGCCGACCGTTTCACCGCGCATGCGCAACGCGGTGAGGAGCGCGCCGATCTGTGCGCCGGTCGCCTGGCCGGTCATGATGGTGTCCATCGCTGCCGCGGCTTCTTCCGTCGAGAGTTCGCAGCCATCAACAACTTTTTGAATTGCCTGACGAATGTCAAAGCTCGGCGTTTCCGTCATGGCAGCATCACTCCTTTTCACGCACTCGGTTATGGGTTATCGCCTCAATATCCGATGATGGCGGGTTGCGGCAGATCGTGAGCAAGCTGCTGTGGCTGACCTAGGAAATTGGCCAGCAAGTCCTTGCCAACCGATGTCAGGATCGATTCGGGATGGAATTGCACCCCTTCGACCTCTAGTTCACGATGGCGAAGTCCCATGATGATGCCGTCCTCGGTTTCGGCGGTGATCTCCAGTGTACCCGGCAAGCTCGACCGCTCGACGATGAGCGAGTGGTAGCGAGTTGCGATGAACGGATTGGGAAGGCCGGCGAATACCCCAACGCCCCGGTGGAAGATCTCGGACGTCTTGCCGTGCATGATCTTCGGAGCGCGAACGACACGACCGCCAAAGGCGGCACCGATTGCCTGGTGACCGAGACAGACGCCGAGAATGGGCACACGCCCCGCGAATCGCTTGATCAAGGGAACGGAGATACCTGCCTCGGCCGGGGTGCATGGGCCAGGGGAGATGACGATCCGTTCAGGAGCAAGCGCCTCTACCTCGTCCAGCGTGATTTTGTCGTTGCGCGCGACCGTGACAGTGGCACCGAGTTCGCTAAGGTACTGGTAGAGGTTATAGGTAAAGGAATCGTAGTTATCAATTAGCAGAATCATCGTGCTACCTCCGATCCATTCGATTGAATGCCTGTGCGCTGGCCAGAATATTCGGTGGCTTCAATGGATTCAGCGAGCTCGATCGCGCGGAGGAGCGCGCGCATCTTGTGGTAGCACTCGGCGTACTCACCGTCGGGAGTGCTATCGGCCACGACGCCGCCGCCGGCTTGCATCGAAGCGATGCCGTCCTTCACGACGAGTGTGCGCAGGGCGATGCAGGTATCCATGCCCCCGGAGAAGTCAACATACCCGACGGCTCCGGCGTACGGCCCGCGCCGGTCGGTTTCAAGCTCGGCAATGATTTCCATGGCTCGAACTTTCGGCGCTCCGGAGACGGTTCCGGCGGGGAAGCAAGCTCGGAGCGCGTCCAGCGCGGACAACCCTTCGCGGAGTTCCCCCTCTACGCTGCTGACCAGGTGCATGACGTGGGAGTACCGGTCGATGCCCATGAAGCGTGGCACGCGCACCGTGCCCGGTTTGGAGACCCGGCCAACATCGTTACGCCCCAGATCGACGAGCATCACATGCTCGGCACGCTCTTTTTCGTCAGCGGCAAGCTCCGCGGCGAGCGCAGCATCCTCGTCTGGCGTTCGGCCGCGTGGCCGGGTGCCGGCGATGGGGTGATTCGTCACCACGCCATTCTCAAGCCGAACCAGAAGCTCGGGTGATGCGCCCACGATCTGGTGATCCTGGAAGTCGAGGTAAAACATGTATGGTGATGGGTTGATAGCGCGCAGCGCGCGGTAGATCGTAAATGGGTGAGCCGGAGTGGGGACATCAACACGCTGCGAAAGGACGACTTGAAAGATATCGCCAGCGGCGATGTAGTCCTTGGCGCGCTCGACGATCTGGCGGTAGCGCTCGGGAGGAGTATTCGGCCGGCAGCGGTCAGTGGCGGGTGTGCTGACGGGTAGCGCGCCTAACGGCACCGGAGGCAACGGGGAGCGCAAGCGATTGAGGAGGTCGTCAACCTTCTGCTCGGCCGCGGCATATGCCTCTTCCAGCGACGAGGTACCATTGAGATGAAGGTGGCTAACCGCTTTGATCGTCCGTTCCATATTGTCGAAGACGATCAGCGAATCCACGATCATGAAGCGGCCATCTGGCAGTCCCAGGCCCTTTCCATGGGCAGTACCCACACGCGGCTCAAACGCACGGACAGCTTCGTAGGAGAGATATCCGACTGCGCCTCCCAGGAACCTTGGGAGTGGCAACCCGCTCACAGGGCTGCTTCGATATTCGGCGAGCAACGTCTCTAAGAAGCGGAGCGGGTCATCGTAGAAGTGAGTTTCGACGCCATGGCTCCCGGAGATGGTGGCCGTCCCGTCGTTCAGCGTGAGATCGAGCAGCGATCCGGCTCCGAGGAAGGAATAACGCGCGATGCGTTCGCCGCCTTCCACGCTTTCGAGGAGGAAGGCGGAGCCGCCGTTCCGGATTTTGAGGAACGCCGAGACGGGCGTTTCCAAGTCGGCAACGACTTCGCGGTAGATCGGAACCGTGCGGGGCCAGGCAGGTAGGGTCTCCAGCCATGCGCGCAGCTCCTCTAGGGTAGGGGTCGATGTGCCCCGCAAGCGGGGCTGCTGGCGTTGCAGTGCGGTTATCTGCGCCATGGCTTCTCTCCAAATCCGTCCGCCAGTGTCATGGCGAGCTGTGTGACTCTGACAGCGAGCCAAAACAAAAACCTCCGTCCCACTGAGGGACGGAGGTGCATCGTGCACGTTCCGCGGTGCCACCCTAATTGGAGCCAGCTACTGGCTCCCACTCCGCGCGTACGGGCTTGGCAGCCGATACGCCGCTCCTGGTAACGGGGGAGTCCCCGGCGACGTCTACTTGGCAGAGCAAGCGCCCTGCCGTTCGGGCCGCAGCTCCCGGATCCATTCCGCGCCCACCCGGCGCCGGGCTTCCACCATCCCCGGCTCGCTGCGCCGCGTGTTCCGGCGCGTACTCGTTCCGTTCACAGCCGATAGCGGTCTTTTGTTGAGGTTGAATCTACCAGCAGTCCTTTGTACTGTCAAGTCAAGGACTGGATGATGACGCTGGCGCTTTCCGGCTCTGCCATGCCCGTGCTATCATCCCGGCCCGATTGAGGATGCACCGCGCATGCTCCGCATGCCCAGGGGATATGAGCCAAACCGTGACAAGCTCCCTTTCTTCCGCACCAGTTGAGACCCCACTGCGCGTCGTCGTGAGCTCGGCAACCCACGTTGGTGGACGCACCGAAAACGAGGATGCGGTATTTGTGATGGAGCTGCCGCAAGTGGGGAGTGGCCCAACTGCCGCTGAGGGTGGATATCTGCTCGCGGTCGCTGACGGGATGGGTGGCTATCAGCGAGGCGAGGTTGCCGCGCAGATGGCTATCGAGACGCTGCGGGAAATGTTCACCGAGGACCCTGGGGCTGACCCGGCGCTGCTGCTCAAGCAAGCGTTTCGCCGCGCAAACGAGCGCATCTACGAAAATGGCCTCGGCACTGGTCCGTCCGCGATGATGGGGACCACGCTTGTGGCGGCGGTAACGCGCGGGAAATACGCAACGATTGCCAACATTGGCGATAGCCGGGCATACCTGGCGCGCGCAAAGCGCTTGACCCAAATCACCAAGGACCATACCGTCGTTGCTGAGCAAGTGGCGCGCGGGGCCATGTCCGAGCAAGAGGCGCGCGAAAGCCCGCATCGCAACGTTCTAACTCACGCCCTGGGGCACCGGCCAAAGCTGGAATCAAAGCTGCCGGATATCTTCGAGATCACGCTCTTGCCGGAGGATCGCCTTCTCCTTTGCACTGATGGGTTCTACGATGTTGTGCCGGAGGATGATCTCCTTCGCGTCCTGACCGAGAGCGAGCCGCAGGAGGCTGCGCAGAAACTCGTCAACCTTGCGGTTGAGCGTGGCACCAGCGACAACGTGAGCGCTGCGGTGCTGGCGGTGCTGCCGGCGCGCGAGCCTGAACTCATCGCGCCTGGCCCTGGCGGCAGGCCGGCTCTATTGCTTCCAGTGCTGGCGGCGATCATCCTGATCCTCATTCTCGCGGCCGTGCTGTTCTTTGCGCTGTGAGCACCATCTCTTCTTCATTCCATGACGATGCGCATCTGACCGTGATTGATGCGCACACGCACATTTTTGCTCCCGAAGTGGTGCAAGGACGCGAGGCGTTCATGCGGCGCGATCTCTGGTTCGAGCATCTCTATGCCAATCCGAAGGCGCTCCTCATCACGGCAGAGGATCTCCTCGCCAGCATGGATGCTGCGGGAATTGCCCAGTCCGTAGTTTGTGGCTTCCCCTGGCGAGATCTCGGGATCTGCCAGGAGCACAACGACTACATGGCCGAGGCGTGTGCCCGGAGTGGCGGGCGACTTGTCTGGCTGGCGACCGTCTCGCCACTCGCCGGTGAGCGCGCAGCCGAAGAGGCGGAGCGAGCGTTTCGACTTGGCGCTCACGGCGTTGGGGAGCTAAACGCCGATGCGCAAGGATTCGATCTCCGCCAGCCGGCTGGACTTGGCCCGGTCGTTGAGGCGTGTCTAGCACATGACTGGCCACTCACGATTCATGCAACCGAGCCGGTTGGCCACGCGTATCCGGGCAAGGGAACAGCGACGCCCGACCGGCTGGTCGTGTTTTTGGAACACTATCCATCGCTGCGCGTAGTCGCTGCCCACTGGGGAGGTGGCTTGCCATTTTACGAGCTAATGCCTGAGATCAAGGAAGCTACGGCGCGCGTTGTGTACGATAGCGCTGCAACAACCTATCTCTACCGCTTCGATGTATTCCGGATCGTTATCGATCTGGTTGGGCCAGAGCGGGTCATGTTTGCCAGCGATTATCCGATTTTGCGGCAAGATCGGCTGTTGCGCCGGGTGCGGCAGCTACCCTGGCGCGACGCTGAGGAGCAGCGCCGCGTGCTCGGCGCGACGGCGCGACAGGTCTACCGGATTGATCCAGTCAGCGAGCAACGGCCATGATCGCAGGGGTGCGTGGGCGCATTGATGCGAAGCTCGCTGACGCCGTGCTCGTTGACATCGGTGGCGTGATTCTCCGCGTCGGCACGAGCGTCTCTACCCTGGAAGCCATTGGCGAGGTCGGAGATGAAGTCCGGCTTCAAACGTACCTGTTCGTCCGCGAGGATCAACTGACGCTCTATGGCTTCGCATCCGCGGAAGAGCTGCGTCTCTTCGAAACGCTCATCGGTGTCACTGGCGTGGGCCCGCGCTTGGCCTGCGCGATCTTGTCGCGCATGCCAACCGAGACACTGCTTTCCGCCATTGAGGCTGGCAATGCGGATCTGCTCGCGACGGTCCCCGGCGTTGGCAAGAAGACAGCGGCGCGGCTGATCGTCGAGTTGCGTGGCAAACTGCCGGTGGTTGTGGCTCCCACGGCGGGCACTCGTCAGGCTGACCACGAGGTGGTTGAGGCGTTGCGGGCGCTCGGATATACGCTCGCCGAGGCGCAGGCGGCCGCGGCGCGGGTCACGGCCGGTCCTGAGGTGCCGGTCGAGGAGCGGGTGGTGGCCGCGCTGCGGGAACTCGGTCAGCGCTAGCCGCCCAACGGAGAGGTTTGGGACGCATGTCCGGCAGACACGGCGCGACCGATCCGGTATGCTGACAGGCTATACAGCCGGTTGATCTCTCGGGCGGACCGCAATCGATCTGAAGGGCTGTGGGAGGGAAAGGGGAAATGGACGAGGCGCTTACCGCTTTGAGAAGTGCTCTGTGCCGGCCGGGCCGGCGTGCGACGCTGGAACCGGAAGAGCTTGCGGAATTTGCTGCCTCGTGTGTCGTTGCGCTGGCGGCAGGTGGACATGGATCGCGACTCCAATCAGTAACGGAGCCGAAGGGAGTCCACAAAGCCGCTCTTACCTTGCCGTCTGGCGATACGATGATCGAGCGGACGATCCGCATGTACCGTGACGCGGGGTTCCGGGACTTCGTCGCGCTGGTATTTCACCAGGCGACTTCCGTCGAGGAGGTGCTTGGCGATGGCTCCCGGCTCGGAGTGCGCGTGACGTATTCGTACGATCCGGAAATCCCGGTGGGCCGCGGTGGCGCGATTCGAAACGCCCTGGAGAACGGCTCAATTCCCCGCGATCGGAGCCTGATCGTGCACAATCCTGACGATCAGATCGTGCGCTATCCTGGCAGCTTCCCACACGATATCGTGGCCGACCATCTTGCCGGCGTTCGCCAGGGTATGATCGCGACGGCGGTGGTCGTGGATGGATCTCGCTATGCGTACACCGGTCTTCGGGTGAACGACGGCGTGATTGAGGAAGTCCGGGCCTATCCCTTGGTGCCCATTCCGGCGCATGTCGGAGTGACCGTGTTTTCCCCGGCGGCGTACGAAGCGTTCACGCGGCTGTTTAGACTGACCCAGAAATCGGATTTTGAGGCGGTCTTATTCCCAGAGCTAGCGAGCCGCCGGAAGCTTTATGCCTCGATGATCCCAAGTGATTGCTGGATCGCGGTCAACGATCCGAAGGCACTGGATCAACTCATCCAAGTGCTGCGGGATGAGCAGGAAGCGATGCTGAGCTAGCCCGTAGAGCCGGTCCGCCGAGGCGAAGTTAGGGAATCTTGCTTGACATTTCTGAACAATTCAGCGGTCGCTCTGGTTTCATCGCGCGGGCCGAAATGTCTTCACCCTCGCTTGGATAGGGACGAGGATTGACCAAGGAAGCGGGCGAAAGCCGGCTTTGTGGGGCAGCACGGTCTTTAGGCCCGCGCGATCTTCCCTGCACCCGTGGCAGTCAGGTGGTGGCTAATCGGCGGTTGTCGCAAGGCGACGCTCGATCGCGCGGGCGTGGGCAGTTAGCCCCTCGGCGCGAGCAAGAGCGACGGTAGCCGGTCCCAGGCGATCGAGCGCCCGGCGGTTGGCGGCCGCGAGGCTTATCACTTTCGTGAAATCGCCGATGTGCAGCGGCGAGAAGAACCGGGCCGTCCCACCAGTGGGCATGACATGGCTTGGGCCGGCAGTGTAATCGCCCAGCGCTTCAGGACTGCTCTCCCCGACGAAAATGCCGCCAGCGTGCTTGACCAAAGGCACGACGTCCCACGGGTTGCGCAGGAGGAGGCAAAGATGCTCGGGCGCGTAGGCATTGGCTAGGTCAATCGCGGTTTCGATGTCTGGCACGACCGCGATGACGCCGTTTGCTTCCAGCGAGGCAGCGGCGATTGCGCCGCGCTCAAGTTCAGCGACTTGGCTATGGAGCTCGCGCTCAACCTCGACGGCCAGCGCCTCGCTGGTGGTGATGAGGATGGCACTTGCCATAACGTCATGTTCCGCTTGCGCAAGCATATCGGCAGCAACGATAGCCGGATCGGCTGAATCGTCGGCCACTACCAGCGTCTCGGTGGGTCCTGGCAGTTGATCGATTGCCACGGTACCGTAGACGCGCTGCTTGGCGAGGACCACGAAGATGTTGCCCGGACCGAAAATCTTATCGACGTGCGGAATGGTCTCAGTGCCATAGGCCATGGCGGCGATAGCTTGCGCGCCACCGATTTGGAAGACCCGATCGACGCCAGCGACTGCCGCAGCCGCGAGAATCAGCGGGGAGACCCGCCCCTGATGGGGAGGAGAGCAGACGACGATTTCCGAGACGCCGGCAACCCGCGCGGGGACCGCGGTCATGAGCAGTGACGAAGGATAGACGGCCGTTCCGCCAGGAGCGTAGACGCCGATACGCTCAAGTGGCCGCACGATCTGGCCGAGCGCACCCGCTGGCGTGTAGTCGATCCAGGACGTCCTCACTTGGTGACGGTGAAAGACAGCGATTTGCTCGGCAGCGACGTGGAGAGCCGATTGCAGCTCGGGCGAGAGGTCGTTGAGTGCTCGATCCCATTCGACGCGAGGAACTTCGAGCGACTCCGGCGCTTGCCCGTCGATGAGCTCGGTGTAGCGCACAACGGCCCGGTCACCTTCTATCCGGACATCGCGAAGAATCCGGTCTACCACCTGTTCTGCGGTGAGATCCCCGCCAAAGATGCGCCGGATGCCTTCGCGCGCTCGCTCCGGTAACTGGGGCTCCTCAAAGCCGCGGCGCCTGGCTAGCTTGGTCCTAGCTGCGGCCACATCCCGTACGACGCGAATCGTGAATGCGGTGCTCGCGGTAGTCACACAGAAATCCTTTCACTGGCTAGGCCCGCAGCGTGCCACCGACGCGCTGCCGCAGCACCTTCTCGATTTTGCTGCGAGTTTTCACCAGCTCGGCATCGGTCAGTGCGCGGTCTGGAGCGGTGAATGTGAGGCGGAACGCGAGGCTCTTCTTGCCTTCGCCAATCTGCGGACCTCGATAGACATCGAACAAGGCGACACTGGTGACCAGGGGCCCTGCCCCGGCAAGGAGCGTATCTTGCACCGCGTCCGCCGGTACCGTCTCATCGACGACGATGGCGAAGTCCTGTTCCACGGGCAGGAAGCGGGGCACCGTCACTTCCGGTGCTCGCTCTGGAATCAGCGCGAGCATCGTTTCAAGGTCGATCTCGGCCACCGCGACTCGCGGCGCTTCAATGTCGAATTGGGACGCGACGTCGGGCCGCAGCTCACCAAACAGCGCGAGTGTATGACCGTTGGCGGTGAGCGAGGCTGCTCGGCCAGGGTGAAGGGCTGGGTGCTCGGCTGGCGCGACGGTGATCCCCGTGACTCCCACTCGTTCGCACACGGCTTCGAGCAAGCCCTTCAGATCAAAGAAATCAAGGTCACCTGGCTGCGCGTAAAGCCCAACCGGAGACCGCTGGCCTGCCAGGACAATGGCGCACATTTCCACCTCATGTGGCAGCTCGTCCTTGCCGCGTGGTAGGTAGACCCGGGAAAGCTCAAACAGGCGAATGCCAGACTGATGACGAAGATTGGCCGAGGCGGTCTCAAGCAGGCTCGGCACCAGGGTCGGCCGGAGAAGGTCACGGCCCGCCTGAATTGGATTCTTCAACCGGATGAGCCGGGCAAGCGGTGCTTGCCGCGCGAAGCCGGCCTCTGCACCTCGGCTAAATGACCGGAGCAACTCTGTCGACACGGTAACGTACGTGATGCATTCACTCGCGCCCGCGGCGGTGAGCACGCCGCGAATGGCGTTCTGCAGCCGGTACATCGGGTCTCGCCGGACGGGACTCGTCTCGCCGGTTGGTAGCGTGCTCGGCAGCGTGTCGTAGCCGATAACCCGCGCGACTTCCTCGACAATGTCGTCGGGGATGCTGATGTCGCGCCGGTAGGTTGGAATGGTGACCACCAGCGTGCGATCCTCGCCTTCTCCTTCAATGTGTGGACGAAAGTCGAGGCGAGTCAAAACATCCAGCACATCGTCAGGATGGAAGGTGACGCCAAGCACCTGGGCGATGCGATCGTAGCGCATTCGCAGGGACGCTGGCATGACCGGGTCTGGATAGACGTCCCGCACCGCGGTGACTCTCGCCTCTGGGCAGATCTCGAGGAGGAGGTGGACTGCCCTGGCCATGCCCACCCCGACAAGATTCGGATCGAGGCCGCGCTCGAACCGAGCCGACGCCTCGGTGCGGAGCTTTAGCGTCCGGGCAGTGGCGCGGACCGATTTCATGTTGAAATTGGCGCCCTCAAGGAGAATCGTCGTTGTGGTGCTGGTTACCTCGGTATCGACGCCTCCCATAATTCCAGCGAGTGCCACCGCCCGGTCTGCATCGGCAATGACGAGCATGCTGGGGTCCAACTGCCGCTGAACGTGGTCTAGCGTTTCAATACGTTCTCCCTCGAACGCGCGGCGCACCACGATCCGGCCCTCGCCGAGACGGTCGCGGTCGAAAGCGTGCAGCGGCTGACCGATCTCATGCATCACATAGTTCGTGACATCAACCACGTTGTTGATCGGGCGCATGCCAGCGGCGGATAGGCGGCGCTGCAGCCAGTCTGGAGACGGGCCGATCCGCACTCCCTCGATCACGATGCCCATATAGCGCGGGCAGAGGTCGAGCGCGTCAACGATAACCAGGTTCTCCGGGGCGGCTGGGAGTGATGCCAAGTCAATGAGCGGGGGCATGTGCAGAGGGCGGTCAGTCAGCGCGGCGGCCTCGCGCGCGATACCCAGCACCGAAAAGGCATGAACCAGGTTGGGCGTGATCTCGAATTCAATCACCGTGTCGCCGAGCCACTCCTTGAGCGGCATGCCGATGGGCGCTTCTGGGCTGAGCACCAAAATTCCTTCGTGCTCGTCGGACAGTCCAAGCTCTTTCTCGGAGCAGACCATCCCCTCGGATTTGATGCCCCGCATCATCACGGGTTTGAGCGTGATCATCTCGCCGCGGTCACTGTGGCCGTCATAGAGCCGGGCACCTGCGAGGGCGAGCGCAACCTTCTGGCCCTCGGCAATGTTGGGAGCGCCGGTGACGACCGTTAGGCGGTGTGCGCCGGCGTCAACATCCGCCAGGAGAAGCCGGTCGGCATTGGGATGCCTTTCCACCTTCCGGACAACGCCGACATAGATGTTCTGCCACTGGTTGCCAATTTCTTCGATCTTCTCCGCTTCCAAGCCGGCCATAGTCAGCCGGTGCGCAAGCTCTCTCGCGCTCAGGCCGGTATCCACGAAGTCATTGAGCCACCGCATTGGAACCTTCATGGTGTGCTACCTCTATCGCTCGGGTCAATGGCGCGATTATTTGATGCGTGGGCGGCACGAGGAGCGCCGTATGGCGCACCTAGACGACTGCCAAAGCAAACTGGCCAAGGAATCGCAGATCGTTGCCATGGAACGCGCGGATATCGCTGACGCCATATTTCATCATGATGAGACGTTCGACGCCGAGACCAAAGGCAAACCCGGTGTACCGATCCGGATCGTACCCGACTCCTTGGAGAACACGCGGATGGACCATTCCAGCGCCACCCATCTCTAGCCAGCCGCTGTACTTGCAGACACGGCAGCCGCGGCCCTCGCAGATCGCGCAATCCACCGCGAAATCGACTCCCGGTTCTACGAAGGGAAAGAAGTCACAGCGGAAGCGGATGCAGCGCTTCGGGCCGAAGAGCTGGCGGGCAAGCTCTTGAAGCACCCCTTTCAGGTCGGACATGCGAATGCCCGCGTCCACCGCGAGTCCCTCGATCTGATGAAATTGCCACTCATGCGACGCATCCTGCGCCTCGTACCGGTAGACGCGGCCCGGGACGATGACCCGGACCGGGGGAGCTTGCTGCTCCATCACTCGTGCCTGCATCGGAGATGTGTGGGTGCGAAGGACGATCTCTTCCTGATCGCTCTCGACGATGATGGTGTCCCACACATCTCTGGCGGGATGGTCGCTCGGAATATTGAGAAGGTCGAAGTTGTACCGGCCGGTCTCGACTTCGGGGCCGAACACCGTCTGGAAGCCAAGGTGAGCGAAAATCTCGCTGACCTCGTTGATCATCTTCCAGACTGGGTGAATCGTGCCAAGGATGGGTGTCCGGCCCGGCAACGTGACATCGACAGCATCTTCTTGCAGGCGGCGCTCAAGCTCAGCAGCCTCGATCTCGCGGCGACGCTGCTCGTAGGCGGAGGTAAGCTCCTCTTTGACTGCATTGGCAGCCCGGCCAGCGGCGGGGCGGTCATCTGCCGGAAGGGAACCAAGGCCACGGAGGAAACGCGTCAGCTCGCCTCGTGATCCGAGGAATTCTCGCTCCCACGCTTGCAGAGAGGCGAGGTCCCGCGACTCGGCGAGTGCGATAAGGGCGCGGCTACGAATATCGTCAATTTGATCCTGATAACTCATGGTGGTAATCCAACATCCTTGAGCCAGGTGCGTCCTCGCGCAATAAAAAACCCCTCGGCAGGGACGAGGGGCCACCACGCGGTACCACCCTGCTTCACCGATGACACGGTGCGCTCGACCGCCGGCTCCTCAGCGGAGACCGGCGCTCCCCGATAATGGCGGGGACCAGAGACGACTACTAGCGCGCGATGGCGCGTTCACCGTTCGGCTCGGGAGGGAATTTCCCCGTGGCGCCACTGCGGCGGCTTCCAGTCTGTGGCCAACCTTCCCTGTCCAGCGCACCGGCGGGTACTTGTCTCCGTCATCGCCCGTCCGATCTATCAATTTTCCTGGAGTATAGCAAAAGCTGATTCGCCCGGAGCCTATACTGACCGGGTGTGAGTGACGGCCAGCACCGCAAGGATTTGATGCTGGTGGCTGACCAGCGTGGCAACACGGAGAGGAGGCGAGGGTGCGCACGCGAATTGAGTCGGTCCATGCGCGAGAGATTCTTGATTCACGTGGAAACCCCACCGTGGAGGTGGAAGTTACGCTCATTGGCGGAGCGATCGGGCGAGCGGCGGTGCCTTCCGGCGCATCAACCGGTACTCACGAAGCGGTCGAGCTGCGGGATGGTGATCCGAAGCGATATGGCGGTAAGGGCGTCTTGCGTGCTGTTGAGCACGTGAATGAGACCATCGCTGGAGCGGTGGTCGGCATGGACAGCCTTGATCAACGGGCGATTGACCGCACGATGAACGAGCTCGACGGAACGGCGAACAAACGGGTGCTCGGCGCGAACGCGATGCTGGGCGTGTCGCTCGCTGTGGCAAGGGCGGCAGCAGCCGAGGTTGGCTTGCCGCTATATGCCTATCTGGGTGGCCCGAATGCTCACACGCTGCCCGTGCCGATGATGAACATCCTGAACGGAGGGAAGCATGCCGCCGGGTCAAGCGTTGACATGCAGGAATTCATGGTGATGCCGGTTGGCGCACCTAGCTTCCGGGAGGCGCTGCGCTGGGGCGCCGAAATCTTTCACGCGCTGAAGCAATTGCTCGTCGAGCGCGGGCTGAGCGCGGGTGTCGGCGATGAGGGCGGGTTTGCTCCAAGTCTTCGCTCAAACGAGGAAGCCGTCGAGGCCGTGCTTCAAGCGATCGAGCGCGCGGGTTATCGGCCAGGGCGCGATGTTGTGCTGGCTCTCGACCCGGCGGCCACTGAGCTGTACCAGGATGGCCAATATCACCTGAAGGGCGAGGGCAAAACACTGTCGAGCGAGGAAATGGTCGCCTACTGGGCATCGTGGGTTGAGAAGTACCCGATCGTTTCGATCGAGGATGGCCTGGCCGAGGATGACTGGGATCACTGGCGGCAGCTCACCGCGCACCTCGGGAGCCGGATCCAACTGGTCGGGGATGATCTGTTCGTGACGAACCCAGTGCGGTTGCAGCGCGGGATTGGGTCGCGCGCGGCAAACGCAATCCTGGTGAAGCTCAATCAGATTGGCACGCTCACCGAAACTCTTGACACGATCCTGCTCGCTCAGCGCAACTCGTTTGCGACGATCATTTCGCACCGGAGCGGTGAGACCGATGACACCTTCGTGGCGGATCTGGCCGTGGCAACCAATAGCGGCCAGATCAAAACTGGCGCGCCGTCGCGCATGGACCGCGTCGCCAAGTACAACCAGCTCTTGCGCATCGAAGAAGAGCTTGGACACTCGGCGAGGTATCCGGGCGCGAGCGCACTTGCCCGCCACGGTTGATGCATGTCAGTCCGCGAGCAGCGACGGGCTGGTCATCGCCGGTGGGACAGGTAGTCCCATGAGTTGCAGCGCCGTCGGGGCCACGCTGGACAAGACACATTCCTGACGCAGCGTGGCGTGCCGCAAGGGATGATCCTCGGGCGTGACCAGGACGACCGGCACGGGATTCGTGGTGTGGGCGGTCATCGGGCCGCCGGTCACGCGATCGATCATCTCCTCGGCGTTGCCGTGGTCCGCGGTCACGAGCGCGACGCCGCCAGCGCCCAGCGTTGCATCGAGGACGCGAGCCAAGCAGGCATCCACCGTCTCTGCGGCCTTGACGGCGGCCGCGAAGACTCCTGTGTGGCCAACCATATCGCAGTTGGCGTAGTTGACGATGATGAACGCGTAGCGGCGCGAGAGGATCGCCTGAACGACTCCATCGGTGACACCTGGCGCGCTCATCTCTGGCTGGAGATCGTAGGTCGGGACCTTGGGGGAAGGAACCAGAAGCCGGTCCTCCCCGGGGAATGGCTCCTCTCTTCCCCCGTTGAAGAAATAGGTTACGTGCGCGTATTTCTCGGTCTCCGCGCAGTGGAATTGCGCGAGACCAGCCTCGCTGACGACTCGCCCGACGGGACGCTCGACATCGTGCGGCTCGAACGCGACCTCGACCGGTAGGCCGTCTTCATACCGTGTCATCGTTGTAACCGGGCACAAACCCGCGATAGAACGGGTGCGGGGAAATCCCTGAAAATCCGGGAGAACGAGCGCCTGCGTGAGCTGGCGGGCGCGATCGGCTCGGAAATTGAAAAAGATGATGCGGTCTCCCGGCTGTATCTGGTGCGGCCGGCTTCCTGGTGGGACGATGACGGTGGGAACCACGAACTCATCAGTGATTCCCTGAGCATAAGATGCTCTCAGCGCAGCCTCGGCGCTCGGCGCGACAGGCCCGATGCCGTCCACGATCGCCTCGTATGCCAAGCGTGTGCGCTCCCACCGTTTGTCGCGGTCCATCGCGTAGTAGCGGCCGGAAAGCGTGGCGATCCGGCCCACTCCTTCCGTGCGTACCACGTCTTCAACCTCGCGGATGAAGCCGATGCCGCTTGTCGGAGAGGTATCGCGTCCGTCCGTGAAGGCATGGATCAGAACGCGGTCAAGTCCTCGCTGGGCGGCCAGACGCAACAGCGCAAACAAATGGCGGGAGTGGGCATGAACGCCGCCATCTCCAATCAGGCCCAGCAAGTGGAGCGTCGTGCCACTGGCGATGCAGCCATCAACTGCCTGGACAAGCGCCGGATTCTGGAAGAAGGAGCCATCTTGGATCGCTTTGTCAATGCGAGTGATCCACTGATAAACGATGAAGCCGGCGCCGAGATTCAAATGCCCCACTTCCGAGTTGCCCATCTGCTCATCTGGCAGACCAACCGCCTCACCGGAGCACCGGAGCGTGGCGAAGGGGTAGGCGTGGGAAATTCGATCCATCGTTGGGGTGTTGGCAGCGAGAATCGCGTTGCCGGGCTCATCACGGCCAATTCCCCAACCGTCGAGAATGACCAAGACGACCGGGCGAGCGCCGGTGGTTGGGATGGGCGATTGCCCCATGATGTCCAGAACCTCCTTCTTCACCTTTCGGGCAATCCCGAAAGCACACCTTGTGAGTGTCCCACGCCAGGAGGGCTTTGCTCCACCTCGCTGATCAGCAAGCAGCGCGTTGGCCTCCATGCGACAATGACGCGGCGATATTTTGGGCGGTGAACAATGGAGTTATCGATGTCGGCGTATACCATCACCCTTATTCCAGGAGACGGGATTGGGCCCGAAGTGACCGAGGCGGCGCGCCGTGTTCTCGA
This sequence comes from Thermomicrobiales bacterium, assembly GCA_042408955.1. Taxonomy (GTDB): domain Bacteria; phylum Chloroflexota; class Chloroflexia; order Thermomicrobiales; family UBA6265; genus CALGSZ01. The sequence continues at coordinate 2,628 of JBHOQQ010000098.1, read as the reverse complement.
CGCGACAGGCATCGCGTTTACTTGGGATATCCGCGAGGCTGGCCTAACCGCGTTAGAGAAGCACGGAGATTTGATCCCTGAGGAAACGCTGGAATCGTTGCGGCGAAACCGGGTTGGGCTTAAGGGGCCGATCACGACGCCTATCGGCAAAGGATTTCGCTCAGTCAATGTTGCTTTGCGACAGGCATTGAAGCTCTATGCCAATTTGAGACCCGCCAAGACGATCAAAGGGGTGCGTTCGCGCTTCGAGGCCGTCGATCTGGTCGTGGTGCGCGAGAACTTAGAAGGGATGTATTCGGGCATCGAATTCGATACGGGTACACCGGACGCGGCCGGCGTTATCGGCGCGATCAATGCGCGGAGTGCCAAGCACATCCCCGCAGATGCGGCAGTGAGCATCAAGTACATCACTCCCGAAGGATCCAGGCGGATCGTGAAGTTTGCGTTCGATTATGCTCGTGCCAATGGCCGCAAGAAAGTCACGATCGTCCACAAGGCGAACATTATGAAGTTCACGGACGGGCTCTTCTTGCGTGTTGGGCAAGAGGTCGCCGCGGCATACCCAGATATCGAATGCAACGATCGAATCATTGACAATATGTGCATGCAGTTGATGCAGAAGCCGGAGGAGTACGACGTCTTGGTCATGCCTAATCTGTACGGAGATATCGTAAGTGATCTTACGGCGGGCATGATTGGAGGGCTAGGCGTCGCTCCTGGTGGCAACATCGGGGAGGACGGCGCCGTCTTCGAGCCCATCCACGGCTCGGCACCGAGCCACGCAGGAAAGAATGAGGCCAACCCCACTGCCATGATCCTCTCCGGTGCGCTGATGCTGCGCTACCTTGGAGAAATTGCCGCGGCTGAGCGCGTGGAGCAGGCAGTGGCCGAGGTGATTGCCGAGGGCCATTACGTTACCTACGATTTGCGCCCAGACCGCGATCCCTCCAAGGCGGCCGGCACGTCGCAAATGGCCGACGCTATCATCGAGCGAATGGATTGAACAGCCGGTAGATGACGGTCAACGTCCCGGATGATTGGCGGTCCAGGCGCAGATGTGGTCAGAACTTGTGACCAAAATCGCTCGGAAAGACGTATTCAGTGTCACTCCACGGGCACTGCCAAGCGTCGCTGGAGAATCGCTCCAGACGGAACGGGGTGAGATCGACCGTCGTTGAACGTCCGCTCACGACAAGCTCGGCAAGGGACTCGCCCACGGCGGGTCCCTTTTTGAACCCGGCGCCGCTGAAGCCTGCAGCGAGATAGAGACCGTCAACTCCTGTGCTGCCGATGATCGGATGGGCGTCCGGCGTCATATCGTAGAGACCGGCGTGACCGTGCAGGTAGGCGGCGCGAGCCATCGCAGGAATCCGCCGGCTGATGGCAGCGATTGCCGAAGCGGGGTACGCCGGGTCGTTGCGCTCGTCATACTGATCTGGATCCACAGCGTCGTGCTGATCGCCGCCGGCAACGCCGACAAGTGTGCGCCCCGGTCCCCAAGGCCGGCAGAACATCCCCGCCGCGGCATCGATATAGACGAAATGCGGCTCATCCAGATCGAGAGGGCGGTGGACGATTGCAACCTGCACGCGCAACGCGGTGATTGGCACCGTGACACCAGCGGTAGCAAGGAGGCTTGTGGACCATGGACCGGCGGCGCAGATGACTGTCCCGGCCGGAATGAACTCGTCATCGGTCTCAACGCCAGCGACGCGAGCACCGTCGGTGACGATGCGTATGACGCGGCAGCCTTCCCGAATGAGCGCCCCGGCTCTCCGAGCGGCGAGCGCCATCGAGCGGGTCGCGGCGACCGCATCGACGTAGCCGCTGGTCGGCTCGTACGCCGCGGCGACGATGTCATCAACTTGGACAAAGGGCTGGAGTTCCCGAAGCTCTTGGGCGCTGATGACGCGCGAGTCGATGCCAAGCCGATTCTGGAACGCGACATTGCGATGCAGAAGCTCGCTATTGCGCTCACAACCTGGACCGGTTGGGATGGTGATGACGATGCCGGCCGGGACATAGCCGCAGTCACCGCCGACGACCACGTCCCAATTGCGAAAGACGTGATGGCTGCGCTGGGCAAGGATCGCCTCGGGCTCATTGGTATAGTGGCGGCGCAGCAGCGCGCCTGTCTTGCCGCTTGCGCCTGCCGCAATTGTTGCCCGCTCGAAGAGCGTGATGCGCCCAGCGCCACGGAGCGCCAGCTGCCAAGCGATGGATGCGCCCATGATGCCACCGCCGATGATGGCCACATCAGTCGAAAGTTCACGAGCCACAGCGAATCCTCCCCACGCCGAAGCGATCGAGTCGAATCGGCATCACGTCAAACCCGACACAGCAGAGGAGAACGAGGAGCCATCGAATTTTCGGAATCTTTTGCAAAGAAGCTGTCGTTCGTTCATGAGCGATTCCAAGGTTGGGCTCACCCGAGGCGTCAGAATACGGGAGTGCCGAGCCTGGCATTGCTTGACACCCCGAGATGGTGTCCATATACTACCGAATGACGTGGGACGGCTCCTCGCCGTACCGGCCCGAAGGGATTCGGTGCGCTTGTTGATGCCGACGTAGCTCAATTGGCAGAGCAGCTGTTTTGTAAACAGCAGGTTGCGGGTTCGAGTCCCATCG
>JBHOQQ010000095.1:0-28953 GCA_042408955.1 Thermomicrobiales bacterium | reverse complement strand
CCGACCGGCAGGTAGCAAGCGCCTCATCTGCGCCCGACTGCCATCGCCACAGCCAGACCGGGTCAATGTGAGCGTTGCCGATCATGTGGACGATCATCATGGCCGCGCTCCCAAACGGGTCAGACGGATGCACACGCGCTGTATTCAAACGACGATGCGCAGCGTCGCCACCTCGAACGGGCGGAGCCAAAGCTCGACTGTCGAGCCGTCCACACGCAGCGCTCCTTGCGCGTCGCGGTCCGGCTCCTCCAACAGGTTGACCCGCTCAACGCGCCGGACCTCCCCGGAGAATCGCAGCACTGCCATGCCGCGCGCCCCGTGCGGCTCGTACACCCGCAGAATCACGCCGTCGCCGTCCTCCGCGGGCTTCAATGCCCCCAGTGCCACCGGGAGCCCGCCGGTCTCAACAAATCCCCAGCTTGCCGGTATCCGCCCGGCACCAATGGCACCTGGCACAGCGATCAGCGGGCTGTTGAGCGCGAACGCCTCGAAGACTACGCCTGCCTGCACCCAATCACCCGTGTGCGGTAGCAAGCTGAAGGTGAACCGGTGATGGCCCTCGTCGGCGAACGGATCAGGATAGACCGGTCCACGAACCAGGCTCAACGTGATCTCATTGCGATACACCCCATGGCCGTATTTGCCATCATTCAGCACCGCCACGCCAAAGCCTGGCTCGGAGAGATCGACGAAGCGATGCGCCGAAGCCTCGAACCGTGCTGCATCCCAGGTCGTGTTGCGGTGCGTCGGCCGCCGCACCACGCCGTACATCGTCTCAAATGTTGCCTGCTCCGCCCGCACCGCGACCGGGAAGCGGGCCTTGAGCAGCACCATCCGCTCGTGCCAGTCAATCTCGGTCACGATGTCGAGCCGCCGCGACCCCGTGACCAGACGGTAGGTCTGGTGAATGCGGGAGCCGCGAAATGTCCGGGATACGCGCACGGCCGCGCGTAACGGTCCCTGCTCCACGATCTCTAACCCGGAGAGTCCGGCGACCTCTTGCCCTTCCTGCTCGTAGGACTCTTCGATGTCCCAGGCGTCGTACTGCCGGGGCTTGTCGGTGTACGCCCAAAGCTGATTACCCCGGTCAGCAAGCGCCTCCCGGCCCGCCGCCTTGTCAATGACGGACGCTAGCGTCCCGTCCGGCCCGATGACGACGCGCAGCAGGTCATTTTCGATCACAACCATGCCGCCATCCGCCGTCGCGGAAACCCCGGTCACCTCAGAGGCGGACGGCGAACCATCCGAGCGCCGCCCGAGCCGCAGCCAGCCAAGTGCCGGCACCAGCACGTCCGTGGCCGCGACGAGGAGTCCATCTTCCGTTACCTGACTCGGCAGCGCCCGCCCTTCCCCATCGGTGAGCGCGGCTTGCGCCTGGAGAGGCAGAATCGCGCAGAGCGGGCGCGGCCGCGCGCTTGCGTTGGCGACGATCCAACCCTTCTCACCGCCTTCCCCGCCCGTCATCGCGCGCAGCGCCGCATCCCGTGCGGCTGTTGCGGTCGCCACCACGCCTTCAAGCATCGGTACCGTATCTTCGTAGACTTCGCGTATCGAGGAACCAGGCAGGATATCGTGGAACTGATTGAGCAGCAGCGTCTTCCACGCCGATTCTAGTTCGTCGTGGGGATAGGGGAAACCGGCGCACGCAGCCAACGCCCCGAACGCCTCCGCCTCCAGTAGCCGGTGCTCGGCTGCACGGTTCAGCGCCTTCACCCGCGCCTGGGTAGTCAGCGTGCCCCGGTGGAACTCCAGGTATAACTCACCGACCCAGGTAGGCAACCGGTCCGGCGACGGCAACGCGGCAAAGAACTCTTCGATCCTAGCCATGCGCAGGCGCGGCAGCGCGGGAAAGTCCTTGATCCGCGCATAATTCTCAAGCATCCGGGCGCTCGGTCCCCCACCGCCATCACCCCAGCCGAACGCGAACAACGACTCCGGGTGTAGCCGTTTCCCTTCGAAGTTCCGCCACGTTTGCAGGGTATCCAACGGTGCGATGTTGCCGTTGTACCCGTGAGCCGGCGGCAGATTGCGGAACATGTGGGCGACGACCTGGCTGCCGTCGATGCCCTCCCAGGCAAAGAGGTCATAGGGAAACCGGTTGCTTTCGTTCCACGTGAGCTTGATGGTGAAGAAGCCACGAATACCCGCGCCGCGTAGCAGTTGCGGGATGCCGCCGGAGAAGCCAAAGACGTCAGGCAGCCAAGCGACGGAGCTCCGTCGCCCGAACTTCTCTTCGAAATAGCGCTGGCCGTAGAGCAACTGGCGAACAAACGACTCGCCGCCGGTCACCTGGCAGTCCGGCTCAACCCACGATCCCCCAATCGGCTCCCATCGCCCTTCGCGTACCCGTTCCTGCACCTGCGCGAAAAGGGCCGGGTCATCTTCTTCAATCCAGGCGTAGAGCTGCGCGGACGACTGATTGAAGGTGAAGTCGGGATAGCGATTCATCAGCGCCAGCACCGTGGAAAAGGTGCGCCGCCCCTTGCGCCGCGTCTCCGCCACCGGCCAGAGCCAGGCCAGGTCGATATGGGCGTGGCCAGTGAGCGCCAGCCGGCCAGCCGGCGGGTAATCGCGCTTCAGCGCTTCCAACCGCTCGGCAATCAGCGCCCGCGCCGCCTGGATCGCGGCAGTCGCGTCAGGCGGCAGCGGCTCCAGCGGCCGTGGGGGGTCCGGAGCATGCCAGATCGGCGAGTAGGGTGGGAAGACATCCCACGCCTCGATGCCATAACTCGGCGGCACCGACAGCACGCCACTCCCGATCGGGTTCTTGTAACCCAGGACGAGACGGGTCACGGCAATGTCCGTCGCGGTCGGCAATCCCTTGGCCGCCTCGGCCAGCGCCGCATCGAGGATATCGAGGAGGAAGGGGACGACCTCGTGGTCCACGAGGCTCAATTGCTCGCATGCCGCGGCCAGCATCGAGAGATCGCGTTCCAGCGCGCGAACCTCGAATTGCGGAATCACCAAATGCGCCCGCTCCAGCTGTGGCTCGCGGATATGGGAGCCAAACATCCCCTTCGGCACCACCTCGGCCTCGATGGTGATCGTCTCCCCGCCGAGGGCAGCGTCAGTCACCGGGAAGCTGTGGTGGAACGGATCCAACCCGGCCTGCAAGCCGGTCGAAAGGCGCACCAGCCCTTCACCGCCCAGCCAGAGCTCGATCTCGACCGGTGCACCAGCCCACGTTGCTGGAATCGACGCGGGAGCCTGGAAGCGGACCGGCATCGTTACGACTGGCCAAAAGTCCTTGATCCCGATGGTGCACGCCGGGCCCTCCGGCGGTATGAATTGCCATGCGGGAATGGGACACTCGCGCGCATTCCGCCAGGCGCGAATCTCCTCGATTCGCCGGACGGCTCGCTGCCACCGCCGGTGATCAAATCCGCTCAGCATTGACGATCATTTCTCCTCTCACACGAACCCGTTCGTGTATCGCTCCGGCGAGCATGCCGCTGCCCGGCACGATGGTGTCGTTTGCCATCAGCCCGTGCTATGCAGACATGGCCGGGAATCACGATCACTTGAAGCTGCCAACCGTCACGCCTTCGACAAAGGCCCGCTGGAAGGATAGGAAGATCAACACGACGGGGAGAATGACGAGCACCGAGGCAGCCATCAGCAGGTTGAATTGAATGTCGTACCGCGATTGCGATTGGAAAAAGGTGAGCCCGATTGACAAGGTGTACTTGCTGGGATCTTGCAGGTACAGCAGCGGACCGAGGAAGTCGTTCCACGCATGCAACGCCGCGAATAGGCTGACGGCGCTGAGCGCCGGCCACGATTGCGGCATGATGATCTGGTACAGGATGCGCAACTCGCTCGCTCCGTCCAAGCGTGCCGCGTCAGAAAGTTCTTGCGGGATTCGCAAGAAGAACTGCCGGAGCAAAAAGATCCAAAACGGCGATGGAATGAAGCAGAAGAAAAACGGAACGATCAACGGCTTGAACGTGTTGACCCAGTGCAGGCGAGCAAAAATATCGAACAGGGCGACGATTAGGGCCGGATAGGGGATAAAGACCGTCGCCAGGACCAGATAGAACAGCGCGTTGCGCCCTGGCCATTCGATGCGCGAGAAGCCATAGGCCACAATGGGGTTGGTCAATGCCACGCCGATCACCGTAAAGAGCGTCAGGATGCTCGTATTCCCAAGAAATCGCCAGAACGGGAAGACCTCGACGGCGCGGCTGAAGTTCGACCACTCGATCTGGTGTGGGAACCATGTCGGGGGATACAACGAAAGCTCGCGATTCGACTTAAGGGCATTGACCAGCATCCAATAGAACGGCAGAAGGTAATAGCCGCAGAGCAGCGCCAGCAGCACGCGGGGAACAACTTGCTGCGAGGCATGCTTCGCCAGCCAGTGCCGGCGCGCACGCGTCGCCGACCATGAATGCGCCCGCTCAATCGTTACCGCTTTTGCCATATCGTCCCCCACCGTGCTGACCGGTCCTACGCATTGAATCTGTTTTCCTTCGCCAGAAACAGACGCTCACGTCGTCTCGTAGTGCACCCACCACCGCGACGAGCGAAAGATCAGCAACGAGAGAAGCAGCGTAACCACGAACAGAATCCACGCCAGCGCCGCGGCATATCCCATGGCGCCAAACCGGAACGCATTGTTGTAGAGATAGACGACGTACATGAGTGTGGAATTGGCAGGCCCGCCAGGAGGATCGCCGCTAATGATGTAGACCTGGGTGAAGATCTGGAGACCCAAGCTGACGCCAAGAATGATGTCGTAGAGGATCACGGGCGTCATCAGCGGCAGCGTGATTCCCCAGAAGCGCCGCCAGGCGTTGGCGCCATCGAGCGCGGCAGCCTCGTACAATGGCGAGGGGATCCCTTTCAATCCAGCGAGAAAGATCACCGCAACTTGCCCAGCGCCGTATTGCGCCAGCAGGACGAGGGCGAGCTTGGCATAGCGCGGATCGCCAAACCAATTGATATTGGGCAATCCAAGCCAGATCAGGAACCGGTTGAATACACCTTGCGTAGGATGCACAAGATTCTGATAGACAAACGTTAGCGTAAATAGCGGAATAACCGAGGGGATATAAATAATGGCCCGGTAAATTGGCACTTCGGGCAACGGCTGATTCATCGCCAGTGCGAGCACCATCGCCACCGCCGCGCCGAGGGGAACCGCGAGCACCGTGTAGTACAAGGTGTTATAGACCGCGGTCCAGAAGAGATCGTCGCTCAGCAGGTTCCGATAGTTGCTCAGTCCAATCCATTCCGGTGTGCCGAAGCCGGTGTATCGCGTAAAACTGATCCGAATCGTGTAAATGATGGGATAGAGCAAAAAGACCAGGAACCCAATGAACCAGGGACTGACAAAGAGGAGCCCGACGACGAGATTACGTCGCTCACGCCGGCTGAGCCGCAATCGCTCAAGACGGGCGGAAGGGCGTGCCGGCACAACCAGCGTTTCAACGGCCACGATGTTACCTCCGAATGCAACCTGCAGAGTGGGCGCCTCCGGCCCTGGATCGTTGCCGGGCGGGTTCGCAACGTTCCCGCCCGGCAATCGGACACCACTCAGCTGATGGTGATCGGGCAAAACCGCTGAAGGTCGGGCTGGACGCGCTCCTTCACCGTCTTGAGCGCATCCTCCGGCTTTTCCTGGTTGAGGTAGATCTTTTGCCAGGCAACGCTCAGCTCGTCCCAATACTTCGCGCCGACCGGCAGCGGCGGCCGGTTCTTCGCGGTCGGCAGCAGCTCCGCGAAGAACTTGTGGCGCTCCTCGAATAGCTCAGAGTCCGACAGCAGGGCCTCGATAGTTGGCAGGTGCTTGCTTTCCTTGGTGTAGATGCGCTGGCCAGGCTCCCCCGCAAACCACTGCATGAAGGTCCACGCCTCTTCGACGTGCTTAGCACCTTGCGGGATCACCACCGACCAACCGCCAGCCCAGGTCACCGATTGGTCACCCTGCTTCGGAACCGGCATCCAGGTAATGCCGTACTCAACCTCCGGCGCGTAGGTCTGCATCTGATTGATCGCCCAGTCGCCCGTGATCTGCATCGCCAGGGTGCCGACGATGAATGGGTGCTGCTGGGCCGGGAAGCCAGGCTGCATGGTGGGCCCACCGAAGGCATTGACCTTGGCGGCATCGAGCTCGGCGCAGTAATTCTGGACCCAGGTCGAAGCCTCAACCATCGCCGGCTCATCCGGCGTCACCTCGCACTTCGTCTCGTCGAAGAATTTCGCTCCCCAGGAGAAGCCGTAGGTGTAGTGCCAGCCCTGGTTGACCCATGGGATAAAGCCCATCTGGGAGTAGTTGCCGGCCTGGTCCATCTTATTGACCGGTGCGGCAAGCTCCGCGATTCGATCCCACGTGACCGGTCCATTGGCAGGATCCAATTCGGCTGGATCGGCTCCGGCCGCTTTGAGGAGATCGTGCCGGTAGTACAGGGCTCGGGCATCGGTGTCGAATGGGAGGGCATACGGCTTACCGTTGAACGTGGCCTCGGCGCGGGCAAAGGCGATGTACCCACTGAGATCGGCGCCGAGTGAGCTCAGATCTTGCAACAGCCCGTCGGCCGCGCGTTGTGCGACGATGAAGCGATCCAAGTGGTACACATCGGGCCCGGTGCCGCCACGCACAGCCGTCATCAGCTTAGTCGTGTCGGTCACCTGCGCAGGCGGAATTTGCACCAGTTCCACCTGATGGCCCTGAGCCTGCCCGTTGTAGGTGTCGACCATGCTCTTGAGGATGCTGAGGTCGGGGTCGGTGAAGGTCGTCCAGAAGGTGACTTTCGTCGGCTCTTGAGCACGCGTGGGCACTTGCCGGAACGCGCCGCTCATCGCGGTCGCCCCTACGCCAAGCGCGGCTGCACGCTTCATAAACTCGCGCCGGTCAAGACGCCGGCTGCGAAGCTGGTTGACGAGATCACGCCAGGCATCATTGCCCATCGGTCACCTCCATTGATCAATCGAGACAGCCAACCGCCACGTGCTTGCAAAGACACCCGCATGCCGGGATACGCGCATTGGTCCTTCTCCGCGGATCGCTCCCTCCTCCTTTCTTTCCCCTTGCCAGGGTTCACGAATTGCACGGCCCTCAAAACGTACCGTACAGCACTGGCGATGTCAAGATTTTGACACCTATTGGTATCACATTTCGGCGCCCTTTGAGAACCATCCACTCAACGCCACGACGTGGATGTGTAAACTCACCGGTAAAAGGGGGTTTCCCTGACCGGGCATGGCCGGTACAATCACAACAGTGGTAACAATCGGAGCCAAACTCGCGCACCAGCGAGGTGGCGTCCACGGTATGGGGATACGCATGAGATTCGATCACATCGATCGGGACCGCCCAGAGCCAGTAGCTCATCAGCTTGCCGCGCTGATCCGCGAGCAGATCGAGCGTGGCGATCTGCAACCGGGTGATCGTTTGCCTACCGAGCACGAGTTCTGCCAGCAGCTTGGTATCAGCCGCACGCCGGTGCGTCGCGCACTGCGCCGCCTGACGGAGCAGGGCCTGCTCGCCCGCTATCCCGGTCGAGGCACGTTCGTCAGCACCTCCGCCCGTTCTTCTTCTCCGACGCAGCCGGAGGATCTGACCATCACGCTGACGGAAGATCGCTGGTGCTGGCCCTGGCAGCAAGCAGCCGCCCTTTGGAACGCCGAACACCCGGACCAGCCAGTCAGGATCCATTTTCAGATCGTGGATTACCGCCAGTTGCGCGGGCATCTGGCCCTTGCGGTCGCCCAGGGAGAGGTGTCCGACATCGCCCTGATTGACTCGGTCTGGATTGCCGAGTTCGCCGACCGAGGTTATCTCCACCCGCTGCACGCCATTGATCATCACCTGGCGGAGGAGATAACGAACGATGTCATCCCGCCGATCCGGCCACTTCACCACTTCGACGGCATCTTGTACGCTGTCCCAGCAGACTCTGATTTTTGTCTCCTTTGGTATCGCAAGGATTGGTTCCATCAGGAAGGTCTCGCGCCACCCCAGACGTGGGACGAATGGCTCCAATGTGCCCGGCACTTTCAATCCCCGCTCGTTCGGCAGCGCTATGGCCTTTCCCCGTATCCCCTCCTCTTCGTAGCGAGCCCGAAGGCCGGGGAAACCGCGACCTATCAGCTCCTGCCGATTCTCTGGTCAGCCGGTGCCAACGTGATTGCCAGCGGCAAGGTTGTCCTGAACAGTCATACTGCCAGGCGAGCGGTCGCGTTCGTCACCGATCTCGTCGCTCGGTATCGCGTCGCTAGTCCTGAGGTCGTCAGCATGCCTTGGAACGGGCCAGCCCTTGCCTTTGCCTCCGGTTCGGTGGCGATGGCCATTGGCGGGAGCTACGAGCGGAGCCTGATTAAATCGGCGGCTGGCTGGGACGACGAAGCATTCACGCGACGTGTTGGTTTTGTGCCCATTCCAGCCGGGCCGGATGGGGCTCCGGCGACGCTGCTCGGTGGCCTGAGCTACGCGATCTTCCGCCAGTCTCGCCACCCGCAGCTCGCATTAGAGCTCCTGGCGCGAGTCACGAGGCCCGACGTGATGAATGAGTTTTGCCTGCGCACCGGACAAAATCCGCCCACCCGGTCAGCCGCGCAGCTCCTGTCCCATGAGACGTCGCCATTCCACAAGGCGACCTCACAGCTCGCGGCGTTTGCGCGCTCTCGCTGGCCGCTCGTGGAATATGACCGGGTCTCGATCCAGATCGCCCGGATGTTCGCCAGCGCGATCACCGGAGAACTCCAGCCAGATGAGGCTGTCGCCCGCGCCGCGGCAGTCATCGCCGGCATCACCGGACTGCCAGAGCTCGGCAGCCGGCGATCGGCGTGGCGCGCGGCGGTGCCGGGATGGATTGACCATTCACCCGCCACGCACGACCCGGACGACGCCTCGGCGCAGGCAATTCGCCTCTCGCCCCAGCGCTAATCCGGCCGATTCATGGGCCCAGGACCCTGCGCCGAGCGATGCCGCGAGCGTGCCGCTCCGGTGGTTCACTCTCACGCTGCGCTCGGGATAAGGCCCAGCCCCATTGCGCGAGCCTCAAGACCCGCGCTGACACCACGAAGCCGGCGAAAACCGGCTGTCCTGTTGATATGAGAGACTCCTCGCTGCGCACTCTCGCGCGATCACGAACGGAATGACGCGTCGAGCCCCCTTCAGGGGGCTTTGTTGGTTGAGCGCGGGGTCTTTAGCCCCGCGCTGACATCACAAAGCCGGCGAAAGCCGGCTGGTCCTGCGACGAGCGGTGTCTCATTCAGCCATCTGAGCCAGGTTCGCCGTGTGTGCGCGGGTCTTGAGGCCCGCGCGAAAGACTACGCGCCGCCTCACGCACAGCTCGGAACTGAATCGGCGCAACGCAGTCAGGCCAGATAGAGAATCACGACGCTGGCCAAGCCCCAGCCAAGAATGCTGAGCAACAACGGCCGGTCCGTGACCAGCAGCACCTCCGGGCTGCCGCCTTGTTGCTTACGGTAGATCAGATAGAGGTACCGAAAGATCGCGTAGACCACGAAGGGAATCGTCAGCATCATTGCCCGGTTGTCCGGCACGTTCGGTGCATCGAAGGTATACAGGGAATACGCCATCACCGTGGCCGAGGCGACCACCGCGATAATCTGATCGAGCAACGGCAAGGAGTACGAATCAAGATTGGCCCGGTGAGCGCTCGCATGCTCTTGCAAGACCGCGAGCTCATGCCGGCGCTTACCAAACCCGAGGAACAGCGCCAGGAGCATCGTGCAAACGTAGAGCCAGGGCGAAATCGGTACGCTGATCGCCACCGCGCCGCCGGCCGCCCGCAAGACGAACCCTGCCGCAATCGCAAAGACGTCCAGTATGACCAGCCGCTTCAATCCGTGGGAATACGCCACCATCAAGGCGATGTAGCCAGCGATGACCAGCGCGAACGCCGGCCGGACGATGACCGCGCCCAGCAGCCCCGCGGCCAACAGCAACCCGGCCAGCACCCAGGCATGCTGCACCGGCAGCTCGCCGGAAGCGATGGGCCGGCGCCGCTTCACCGGATGCAGGCGATCCTGGGCAACATCGCGCAGATCATTGATGACATAGATTGCGCTGCTGATCGCACAAAAGATCAGCACCGCCGCGATGCTGCGCACGAGCTTGTCTGGCTCGAAGATCTGCCGGTCAAAGACGAGCGCCGCGAGCACAAGCCCGTTCTTCGTCCATTGCAAGGGACGCAATGCCCGGATCTGCGGCGGCAAGGCATGCAGCACTGCGGCTGGTGACGCGGCCGGAAGAACAAAGCGCACCCGTCCGTTGCGGTGCGGTCCGAGCCGTCGCGGCGCAGGTGCGATCGGCTCCGGTTGCCCAGGTTGGTGACGAGCGGTCTCCGTTGGCTTCACCACAGGCCCAACACGGTGCGTCTAGAAGAAGCGCTTGGCCAGGCCAAGGGCTCCTTGCTTCCACGGAACGCGATGACTGATACCCGCCTGGTTGGCGAAGCGGTCCCGATGCTCTTTATACCAGGCAAAGTTCCGCAAGAGCGCATCCTTATTGGAATAGCGCGGCTCCCACCCGAGTTGCTGCCGCGCTTTCTCGATCGACACGAACGAGTCTTTCGCCACGGTCTCGTAGACCCATTTGTACAGCGGCGAGACCCCAAGCCGCTCCAGGAAGCGCAGCGCTAGGATCGCTGGCGCTGCCGGAATCGCAATGATCCGATTCCCATGTCCAGCAGCGTCGAGCACCGCCTGGTAATCCTCCCGGATCGTGCAAAATTCCTTCGCGCCGATGTTGAAGGTATCATTCACGCGGCTTTCCGGCAATGTCAGGCACAGCCAGATCGCCTCGCACAGGTCTTCCACATCGAGCAATTGATACCGGTTACGCCCGTTGCCCAGCACCGGAAAGTTGCGGCCATCGAGCGCCCAATCGTACAGCAGCGAGAAGACCCCCAGCCGCTCCGGCCCGATGAAGGACTTCGGGCGCAGAATCGGTACCACCAGTCCTTTGGCCCGGTATTCCAGGGCGATCATCTCCGCTTGAATCTTTGCCTGACCGTATGGCCCGACCCCTTCCAAACGGTCATCTTCCCGCAGCGGATGATGATCCGGGATGCCGTAGACAGCCGTGGAGGAGATATGCACCACCCGGCGAACACCCGCCCGGCACGTCTCCTCCAACACATTGCGCGTGCCGATCACGTCGGTCGTGTAGATGTCCTCTCTGGAATAGAGGGGAAGAGCGGCGGCGGCATGGACGACCGCCTCACACCCCTCCAGCGCGCGAGCCACGGCACCGCGGTCGCGGATATCTCCACGAATCACGGTGACGCGATCGCGCTCCGGATAGGCAAAATCCGCGATGTCCAAGGACGTAACTGAAACCCCTCGTGCGAGCAAGAATCGAATCAAATTGATGCCGAGAAATCCAGCTCCGCCGGTAACGAGCACATGCCGCGGAGCGGTGAGCTGATGCGTCTCAACGTTCGTCATGCGCTGGTGGCACCCTCAATCTTTATGATGCATTCAGAGAGCTAACGCCCCGCCGGATCAGACACCGAGCACGGCGCTCCGAGCTTACCTTGCCAGTATGGCCGAAACCTCCGCTCCGCTGCCATCACCGGCCGCGTCAGCGCTGGCATGATTGGCGCTCCTGCAGGTGGTCAGCGACTCGCAGCGCCTGAGCCATGATCGTCAGCGCGGGATTCACAGCGGCTGAGGACGGGAAGAAGGACGCATCGACGACATAGAGATTCTCGACGTCGTGCGCCTTACCGAATGGGTCCAGAACTGAAGTCGCCGGATCCAGCCCGAAGCGCAACGTGCCCACCTGATGGGAATTCGTCTCAATCCCCATGGTCCGCGTTACCACGACTGGATAGCCCGCCTCGTGGAAGATACGTTTCGCTTCCCGGAGGAGCCGGCGATGCGTGGCAACGTTTGTTGGGCGCCAGCGAATGCGAATCGTTCCATCTGGAGCCAGCGTGACACGGTTTCCCGGGTCCGGCAGATCCTCGGACATCACCCACCAGTCGGTGCTGCAGGCAGCAAGCCCTGCCAAGATACCGCGCGGCACGCGTTTCAGCACCGTTTTCAGCATTGCCGCTTGGATCTTGCCGACCGGCTGCAGGTTCCCCAGGGGGTAGGGCCAGTCCGGCCCGCGGAAGTAAAAATCGTTGATCGCGAGCGTCTTTTGGAAGACGGTCTGGTTTCTCCGACGCGGATCTATGGCGACGAGCACGGAATTGTTGTGCACCATGTAGTTGCGCCCGACAAGCCCGCTCCGGTTCGCCAGCCCGTTCGGATGCATGCTGTTTGCCGAGCGCAGGAGTAATGCCGCGGAGTTGACCGCGCCGCAACTGACCACGACGATCCCAGCCGTCACCTGAAGCGTTTCGCCGTCTCGCTCAACCTCGACGGCTGTCACGTTCCGCCCAGACGGATCGGTCAGAAGCCGCCGCGCAAAGGCCCGCGTCCAGAGCTCGACACCCGGGCTCTTCAGCGCTGGCCGGACGGCACAGACCTCGGCATCGGCCTTGGCTCGGACGCGACACGGAAAAGCATCGCACGTGCGACAGCGAATGCAACGGCCACCCGTGCGATAGTCAACGCCGACCGGCAAAGGAAACGGACTGAGTCCCTGAGCCCGCAGCCGCTCGGCAAGCTCGTCCATATAAGGGTCTTGCGGCATGGGTGGGAATGGGTACGGCTGGGAGCGAGGCGGCTCGGTGGGATCGCGCCCTGCCTCCCCATGCACCCAATAGAGCGCTTCGGCCTGGCAGTAGTACGGCTCCAAGTCTTCGTACGTTATGGGCCAACCCGGCGAGAGTCCACCCTCGTGCTCCAGCGGAGCGAAGTCTTCCCGCCGCAGGCGAGGCAGGGCGGCGCCATAGACCTTGGTATTCCCGCCCACCCAATAGTGGACGCCGGGCTGGAACGAGCCTCCATCCGCATTGAGCCAGCGCTCGTTCGCCTTGTACCGCCCTTCGAGGAAGAGCGCTTCCGGGCTCCAATTTTCCGGCTCTTCGGGCAGGAAATCTCCGCGCTCAATCAGCAAGATTTTTGCGCCCCAGTTCCGCAGCGCATAGGCAAGCGTGCCGCCCCCGGCGCCGGTGCCAATGATGACAATATCGTAGGACAAGGCGCTACCCCTTCATCGAGCCAGCAAGCAGGCCGCGGATGAAGAAGCGACCAAGGAGCACGTAGACGAGCATCGTCGGCAAGGCTGCAACCACGGCTCCGGCCATCACAGCAGTCCAGTCAACAGAGTTTGTTCCCGATAGGTTGTACAGCGCCACCGTGATCGGCTGATTGCGTGGATCGAAAACAACGGTGACACCAAACAGAAAATCATTCCAGATGTTCGTAAATTGAAAGATCCCCACGACAACAAACCCCGGCAAGGAAAGTGGCAGCATGATCTGCCGGAAGATGCCCAGGATTCCCGCGCCATCAAGCCGCGCGGCTTCGACAAGTTCGTTCGGCACGTTCGAAAAGTAGTTGCGAAAGACTAGCGAGGTGACAGGAATCCCGTAGATGACATGCACGGCGATCAGCCCATACCACTTGCCGTACAGACCAACCCGCTGCAACGTCTCAATCAGCGGGATCAGAATGCTCTGGTATGGGATGAACATGCCGAACAGGATGACAATGAACAGC
This sequence comes from Thermomicrobiales bacterium, assembly GCA_042408955.1. Taxonomy (GTDB): domain Bacteria; phylum Chloroflexota; class Chloroflexia; order Thermomicrobiales; family UBA6265; genus CALGSZ01. The sequence continues at coordinate 15,363 of JBHOQQ010000095.1, read as the reverse complement.
ACATCCGAACCGCGGAATTTCCATTTTGAAAAGAGATAGCCATTGACTGCACCAATGAGGGAGGAAATGATCGTGGCAGGGATGGCCATCTTGAAGCTATTTCCAAGGTTTGGCCGGAGGGCATCCCAGGCATACCCAAATCCGCCGCCGGAAAGGTCGCGCGGCAACTTCCACATGTCCTCAAGCGTCATGTAGGACTTGCTCTTTAGACCATTTGCCACCATCACATAGACGGGCATGAGGTATGCCGCCATGGCCGCGAGCAAGACAGCCATCAGCACGACCCGGCCGATCCGGATCCTTCGCGCTCCTCTTCGTGGAGTAGGCAGCGTGCCAGCGGCAACTGCCATGCTTACAACTCCTTCAACTGACGGATGAGATAGGGAACGATCACAACGGAGACAAGAATGAGCATCACGATCGAGGCTGCGGCTCCCAAATTGTATTGTTGGGCACCAAACATCTTGTCAAAGACAAAGATGCCGGGCACGTCCGTTGCGAATCCCGGTCCCTTGCCAGTCATGGCGAAGATCAGATCAAAGATCTTCAGCGAGACATGCCCCAAGATCACCAAAACGCTGATCGTAATCGGCTTGAGGAGTGGGATGATCACGTCCCGGTACATGCGCCACGCGCTTGCTCCATCCAGTTGAGCCGCCTCGCGCAGTTCGTGGGAGATGGTGCCCAGACCAGCGAGATACATGGCCATGGCGAAGCCTGAAAGTTGCCACGCGGCCGCGATGCAGACCGGTATCATCGCGACTGGGATGCCTAGCTTCGCGTCGATTCCCGACGTAAATGGAAGGATTCGCTCAAGAGCACCGTTAACTTGCCACACGACCGCTGGATCCGTGATCCATCCTGGCTTGAGCGGCCCAGCGCCGAAATGCTCCAGCAGCGCGTTGATCCCGAGGTGGTCAAGGAGTAAGTTGATCCCCGTTTCCGGGTTGAAAATCCAGCGCCAGGCCACTCCAGTTGTAATGAACGACAGCGCGTATGGGAAAAGGAAGACACTACGAAAGAAACCAGCCCCAAACACATGCCGGTCGAGGAGAATCGCGAGGATAAGGCCGCTGCTAACGGCAAGAACCAGGAAAATCGTCGTAAAGACAAAGGTGTTGCGAAGGTCGATTTGAAAGCGCGTTTGACTGAAGAGCGACTGATACGTTCCTAGCAGCGGCTCTCGGAGCGAAAGATCGCGACGGTTCGTTTTCCAGTTGGACAACGATACCCAAACGGTAAATCCGATGAAGCCATAGACAAACACGAAGATCGCGATGGCCGAAGGTGATAGCAGGGTCGGGGGCAAGAACCGCTCCAGCGACCATCGCCCCGCTCGGCGCACTTCTGGATACGCGATTTCCCGTGTGGCCGGCGTTGCCGTTGCCATCTTCAGCGCCTCATCGCAATGACGATGCCGGCGTGGCCACATCCCCGCACGTTCGTGCACTCGGGGAGATTGCCAAATCCGCGCAGACGGATGGGGCGAGCAAGGTCAAGTGCTCGCCCCCGGTAGCCACCAGAGATCGAAAGAAAATCCGCGTGCTACTCGGCGCTCGCAGCGTCGACAAGCGTGGAAGCAAAGGTATCAACATCTTTGTCAACAAGGAAGGCCGCAGCCGCATCGTAAAGGGCCTGCTTGAACTGTGGCGATGCAGCTTCGCCATGGGCAACCGAGGCCACAAGCTTGTCGTTCGCGAACGAATTGATCGACCACTGGTGATAGGCAGAGAACTTGGTCTTGTCGATATCCGTTCGCGCGGGGATCGATCCCTTGAGAGGATTGAACGCCTCCTGGGCCTCCTTCGTGCCAATGACCTTGAGCCAGTTTCGGGCGTTCTCCGCGTTGGGTGCTCCCTTGGCGAGGGTGAAGCAGTCAACCACGAGCACAAACGAGCCAGCCGTGCCTGGGTGACTCACCCATCCGATGTTTTCCACCACGTTCTTGGCCACGAACTCACCGTATGCCCAGTCACCCATCGAATTGAACGCGGCCTTCCCCTGAATGACCAGATCGACGGCCTCGTCCCAGGTGAGTGCGGAGTGATCCGGGTTGATCATGTCGAACATCTGCGCAGTGATGCGCATGGCTTCCTTGACGGACTCGTCGTCCCACGCCAGCTCACCTGCGAAGAGCTTCGTATAGTTCTCCGGCCCGACGACACCGAGCAAGGTGTTCTCGAATGTTTGCGCAGCGACGAAGGCGTCTTTGCTGCCCAGCGCCAAGGGCGTCACACCCTTACCCTTGAGCGTCTCGGCAGCTTGCATGAACTGATCAACAGAGAGCGTTTCGCCGACTTCGACGCCGGCATCGCTGAGCACTTGCTTGTTGTACCAAAAGCCGTTACCCCGGTGGACACCGACCGCGACGGCATATTGCTGGCCGTCCTTGGTAACTTGCTCGACGAGACCGGCGGGCACAACCTGCGTCCACCCCTCACTTTGGTAGAGATCGGTAATCGGCTCGCAATACCCAGGGGTCACGTACTGATCGAACAACTCATGTCCGATGTGCGTCTGCCAGGAATCCGGTGGGTTGTTACCTTGGAGGCGCGTTTGGAGGACGGCCTGGGCAGCCCCGCCCCCTCCACCTGCAACCGCTGCGTTGATGATTTCCACGCCGGGGTAGGCCGCCAAGAAGGCATCAAACAACGCCTGCAGCGCCGGAGCCTCGCCTGGCGACGTCCACCAGGAGAACACTTCCAGGGAACCAGCGGCGGCTGGCGTTCCCTGCGCAGTCACCGGCGCCGTCCGCGACGCTAGCCCAGCAACCGACGCTCCCAGGCCAAGCGCGGCCGCTCGTTGCAAAAGCGCTCGCCGGGAGACCGGGCCGCTCATGTGCTGTGCGATCACTTGGATCAGCCCATCAGGAGTTCTCGCCATGTTTATCCCTCCTTTCTTGGTATCACGCGATACCGTTGCCACTGCCGGGCACCATGCAAGCTCGTCATCGAGCCGAAACATTTCCCGGCCAAAGCACACCAACCAAGGAGCGACTGCAGATGCTGCACGGCTTATAATGTCTCAGGTCACCATTCGTCAAGCACGCACCACCGCAAGCGATCCGGCACCTGCGGCAACCTAGGAGACCGACGCCGCGCCAAGGAGTTTATCCAGCGCCTCAATGAAGAAATACTCACCCCACATTACGCTCTCATCGACGCCAAGCTTGCGCCGCTCGTGATAGACGCCGTGCCTGAGGATGCCTTCCCAACCGGGCGTGTCGACTGCCAGAAACTCCGGCGTCAGCAACGTCGAGAGGATGGTGCGCGCGTAGTCTGCGTAGCGCTGGCATCGCGGCGAATCTGGCGCCAGCGCTGCCAGTTGGAACATGCCGCTGGCGGCGATCGCCGCTGCCGACGACTCGTAGGGACGAGGCGGATCCGGTTCCTCCCAATCATTTGGCGGCACACCGTGCGGCGGCGTGCGCTGGATATAGAAATCGGCGCAACGCTCGGCAGCGTCGAGGAACCGTTCGTCGTGAGTGAACCGGTAGGCGGTGCCAAATCCATAGAGCGCCCAGGCCTGGCCCCGCGCCCAGGAGGAATCGCCCCGCCACCCCTGATGCGTTGATTGCCGCAGAAACTCGCCCGTTCGCAGGTCGAAAATCCCCTCATGCGCCGTGCTGCCGTCGCCGCGCAGAAGATAGCGCCGGGTCGTCAAACAATGCTCCGTGGCCCTGCGCAGCAACTCGGCATCGCCAGTCTCCTGGGCCGCGTAAAAGATGATGCCGACGTTCATCATGATGTCAATAAACGTGCTTTCCGGCCCGACGAACGAGCGTAGGTAGCGGCCTCGCTCGTTGAACCGTCGGCCCATCGTCTGTCCGGCGGTGATCACCACCGCCTTCGCTTCGGCGTTGCCCTCCCATTCGTACCAGCGGCGAAAGGTTGACCAAAACAGAAACCCCAAGTCGTGGACATTGCGGTCAAGCTTGCGATGCTCGATCAAGCGGGAATAATGCTCGGCGCGCTCCCGCCAGAAGGGATCGCCGGTGCGCCGCGCGAAAATCCACATCATCCCCGGCAAGAATCCCTCGCACCAGTTTGTCCAGGCTTCTTTGCCATGCTTCCACTTTCCACCTTCTGTATACATCGGGAAGTAATCCGGGTGCGCGGTGATGAGCGCGCTCACCTGGCGTTGGGCAAACTCCAGTCCGGCTTCCGCGCGCGTCTCCAGCGGAACAGAAGGGTCAAAGCCCACCATGACGTCCTCCGAGTGACTGGGCGCTACCGATTGACGAAGTGAGGTGGCCGCTTCTCGCGGAACGCCGCGATCCCTTCCCGGCCATCATCGGTGCCAGCGGCCAGTGCTCCAGCCATCGCTTCGAGGGCTGCCGGATCATCTCCCAGCGCCCCGTCAATCGCCTGCTTGGCCAACTGGACAGCGACCGGGGCGGCGGAGGCAATCTCCCGCGCGAGGGCAGTGACTCTTGCCATCAGATCGGCGCGGGGGACCACCTCATTGACCAGACCCCATTGAGCAGCCGTCGCGGCGTTCACCCGCATGCCGGTCAAGACCAATTGCTTGGCGCGGGCGGGCCCGACCAGCGCGGCGAGCCGCCGCGTCCCAGCCCAGCCAGGCAAGGTGCCGATCTTCACCTCTGGAGAGCCCAACTCGACGTGATCGGCGGCGAGCCGGAGGTCGCAAGCGAGTGCCAGTTCGAGCCCTCCACCAAGCGTCAATCCGTTCAAGGCGGCAATGGTAGGTTGCCGCAACCGCGCGAGCTCGTCGAGCACGCGGTGCCCAGTCCGCACCCAGCGGCGCCACATGTCCAGCGGCGGGAGCGCCGACCAGGCGTTGATATCTGCGCCAACGCAGAACGCGCGATCCCCGGTGGCGGTCAGGATCACGACGTGGATATCGAGCGCGCCGTCAATCTCGCGGACGATCTCCTCCAGCCGGCTAAGCATCGGCGGATCGATCGCGTGCAGCTTGTCCGGGCGATTCAGCGTAATCGTCGCAATGGGAGCATCCACGGCCAGCAGGATGCGATCGTCAGACACCGCTAGCGCTCCTCTCCCGCGCGCAGCCGGGCGATCAGGCGCTCGGTGGCTAGGCGGCACAGGGCAAACAGCGTCAACGTTGGATTGATCCCCGGACACGTGGGAAACACTGCCCCGCTGAACACGTACAGCCCCGGCGTGTCATGCACGCGTAGGTTGCGGTTCACCACGCCATGGGCTGGATCGTCGCTCATGCGGCACCCACCCAGGTCGTGCGACGACCCGGCACCGGTGAAGCTCGGTCCGCGCCAGGTCTTTGTCGCGCCCATCTCTTGCAAGAGCCGCTCGGAAACCCCGGCAAAGTACTCGGCCTGCCGAAGTTCATTCGGCTGCAGGTCGTAGGTGATGCGCACAACAGGCATGCCCAGTCCCGACCGGTCGCGATACTCTGGATCGAGATCAATGGTGTGCCAGGCATAGGGGAGCGCATCCGGTTGACAGCGCACCACCGCCCAGTGCTGCCAGCGCCGCAGATGCGCCTTATATCCCTTCCCCCATCGCGGAACGTCCGGCGGCAATGCCTCCCGCGCGATTTGGATCGGCAAGAATTGATTCTCGGCGCCAAGCGTCGCCCCGCCGATGAAGCCGCCAGCCGCCATCGAATCGAACGACGGCGCCAGGAAATCGTCAACCACCACCGCTTGGGCGGCAGGGCCGGTGTGCCGGTTGAAAACCACTCCTGGCACTTCGCCGTCGACGTGCGCGAATTGCTTGATCATCACGTGCTTGCCAAGGTGCCCGCTCGCGTTGCCCAGCCCGCCAGGATGCTTGTCATCAGTGGAAAGAAACATCAACCGCAGGTTTTCGAACGTGTAGGCACAGAGGATGATCACCTCCGCCCGCTGGATGTGTCGCCGGCCGTTGGGATCAACATATTCCACCCCAATAGCCCGGCCTTCCGCGTTGGTCACGATCCGGATGACCCGGCAGTGCGTCCGCAGTTCGAAATTACCAGTCGCTAGCGCTGCCGGCACATGCGTTAGCCCTGGGTGCCATTTGTCGCCATTCCAGGCACCAAAGCCGTTGTTCCAGGCGCAATACGTCGTGGCTGGATAGCCGTTCCACGGGACGGTGTTCATCGCCACCGGCGCCGGGTGCGGGTGCAACCCCAGATTCCGTGCCGCGCGCCCGAAGAACTCCCCGAGGCGGAACGGCCGCATTGGCGGCAGCGGTAGCGGCCGCGACCGCCGGATGAACGGATTGCTATCGTCCCCAGCGACCCCGACTTCTTGCTCGACGGCGGTGAAATGCGGCTCTAGGTCGTCGTAGCTCCACGGCCAGTCGATCACGGTGCACCCTTCGGGAATCGCAGATTCACCCCACCGCTCGACGATATGCGAGCGCCACCGGAAGTGATGAGGATGGAACCGGCGCAGCCAGGCGCCGTAGTGGACAATGGAGCCGCTCACCCCGTTGACCATCCGTCCCAGCGAGTAAGTGCACTCCCGTGTCGGCTCCTCCGGAGTTCGCCGCCAGCGCGGCCCTTCGGCCAGAAACTTCTGGCCCATTTCCGCCCGGCAGTAATAGCTGTGCCCAAGCTCGTCCGGCAGGTAGTCGCTCAACGCACGCCAGGGACCAGCCTCCAGCCCGACCACCTTCAACCCCGCCTGCGCGAGCATCGGCGCGATGAACCCGCCCACGCCCCCGACGCCCACCAGCACGACGTCGGCCGGGCCGCTCGGCGGCTCTACCGATTTCTGCGGGTCATAGCCGGGCACGTCGAGCGTCGCGGATCGCAGGCCACCCAGGTCAAGCCCGTAGTCCTCCAGGCTACGGATGATTCCGCCCTTGGTGACCGGCTCGTCGGTCAGGTTCTCTTCTGCCGAGTTTTCGAGCCAGACGCCCGGATGCTCGAGGAAGCGCCAGCCGAGCTTGTCACGATTGCCACCGTACAAGGGATCGGCGAAGAGCCCCTCGATACAGTGCGAGCGTAGCAGATCGAAGAACTCACGTTGCGGCGGAGTGTGGAAGCCCGCGAGCTCACCACGCTCCAACGCGGCGAGCATCGCCACTTGGTCGTCCTTGGCGCAGTCGACGAAGGGCGTGCCGCGACGATCCCGCGCCGCCCGGTCTAATGCGGCCAGTCCCAGGCGATACGTCTCTGTCTTGTCCGCGTAGGCTCCCGCGAGCGACCGGTCTACATAGACGGCAACACCAATCTCGGTCGCGCCGGGTCCCAGCTCATCCGCAGGGAACAGGCAATCGAAGATCGCTTCAATCGTTCTCAGCTCGTGTGGATTAAGCGTCAATGGCGCGGTCACCCTTCCCCACTCCTCGTCCATCGCAGGCGAGCACGACGACGGAAGGTGACATCCCTGGCCACTCCGCCTGTCGCGAAGCCCGCCATGCCCTCACCCATCAGGATGCTGGACAGCTCGGTTAGCATCGGCAATCGCGATGAGTGCCGTGAGATATGCCTGGAACGTCTCCGCGGATGGCAGATCACGGCGCGTTCGCATTGGCTTCGTCAGCATAATGTGTCCCGGCGCTGGATCATAGTCTACCTTCAGCCACGTCTGCGCGAGCGAAGGATGCGCCGCGAGCTCCTGGAGATGGCGAGAGAGGCTATCCTGGAGCTTCGGCGAGGCGCCTTCAAAGGTCGCGGAGGTCGCCCCGCGCGAGTCCTTCGCACGCGCTACCGTCCACGTCCATTTGCTCCCCCCCGCACCATCGATGACCAACGCTTGGAAGACGCGTCCCATTCCCCCAGACGTCTGTCGCACGCGCCCTTCGGCGATATGCCCACTGAACCGGCCGGTCACGCGGGCCTCGTCAACATCTGCCTTCCCATTGACCACACCGGCAAGCGGTTCTAGGGCGGCCAGGAGATCGGCTTTTGCCCGCCGGTTAAAGTAGACCGCCATGTAGGCAGTCGCCGCCAGCGCTAGCAGGACGATGATGCACATCGCCAGCGCGAAGGAAAGATAGGGGTTCACCGTCGTGTCGTTCCCTCAAGCTCGTCTTCGGATCTAGTCCGCTCGTCCTGATCCTGGCATGGCAATGGCCGGTGCGCCAGGTGCAGCCAGCTCCGCGTGGACGTCAGTTATCGGCGCAGGCTTGACCTGCGTGACTGCAAGTGCGGCTGCCAATCCGAATACCACATTCACGATCAACGCACCACGATAGCTGCCCATGAGGTCGTAGGCGACGCCATCGAGGAATGCGCCAGCGCCGAAGCCTAGGTTCATGAAGGTAAACATGGTCCCGAAGATCACGCCTAGGCGCTGCCGGCCGTAGAGATCGGCAGCGATCGCGGCGGTCAGCGGCGTGGTCGCCGTCCAGGAAATGCCTAGGACCACAGCGTAAACATAGGTGAACCCTCCGGCTGGGAGCACCAATAAGAGCAGGAATGCCAAACCACGCAGCGCATACGTCAGGGCCAGCACTCCCTGCCGGGGATAGCGGTCTGCAGCGAGACCCAACATGACGCTGCCCACGATGCTGAACAGCGCCGTGGCGGCGACAATATGAGACGCATCAACCGGCGCCATGCCCATATCATCCGCGTAGGCGAGGAAATGCGTATTGGCAAACGCCATCGTGAAGCCGCAGACAAAGAAGCCAAACGCGAGCAGCCAGAATGGCGATGCGGTCAGTGATGATCGCAGGGTCGCATGGGGAACGGACAACCCATCCTTTGTCTGGTGCCGGGTTTTCCGCTCCGCTGCTCCTGGCGCCTCACGCACAAAGAGGAGAACAAGCGGTGCAATGGCGACTAGCAGGAGCAGAGCCAGGGCACGATAGACCGTGTGCCAATCGGTGTGGGCGAGGGTGAATGCCGCCGCTGGTACGATGATCAACTGACCGAATGCTGATCCGGAGGTGGCGATGGCCATCGCGGTGCCGCGCCGCCGTGCAAACCAGCCACTGACCAGTGATGTCGTGTTGACCGGACTTGTTGCCGCGATGCCGAACGCGCTCAGGACGCCGTAGAAGAGGTACCAGTGCCAGAGCGCGCTCGCATATGAGATCGGGATAAGCGTCACGACCAGAGCCAGCACGCCGGCGAGCAAGATCCGGCGTGAGCCGAACCGGTCGACAAGCTCGCCTACCAGCGGCTGGCACGCGCAGAGCACGAGCATGTTAATGAGCACAGCCGCCGAGAGATCTGTCCGGCTCCAGCCAAATTCTTCTGACACCGGCTTGAGGACCACGCCGAAGAGAAACCGGGCGCCGGATGTGGCCATCAGCACGGCGGTCACGCTGCCGACTACAATCCATCCAGCGGAGATTCGCCCAGTCTTGTTGTGCACGTCAGAAACCCCGGCGCGACTGCACGTCAATCCTGCACGCGCCATCTTAGCAGGTCGCGCATCGGTCCCGGAGGCCGCACCATTTTGCCAGGTTCTGACCATCGTGCTAGCATCCCGCGGGAAGCATGACTTCCCGTGAAGCGTGCGACATCCTGACAGCAAAAGGAACCACAAGCAATGGCGGTTGAACCCCTGATATTTGAGCTGAGCAAGCCTGGACGGCGCGGTGTTCGCTTCCCCAAAACCGATGTTCCTGAGGTTGATCTACCAGCTCCTATGCAAAGAGAGCGGCTGGATTGGCCAGAGGTCAGCGAAATTGACGTCATTCGGCATTACACGCGCCTGAGCCAGAAGAATCATGCGATCGATATCAACATCTACCCGCTCGGCTCATGCACCATGAAGTACAACCCGAAGATCAATGAAGCGGTAGCACGGTATCCCGGTTTTGCAGAGATTCACCCGCTGCAAGACCCGGCGACGGTTCAGGGTGCGCTTGAGCTCATGCACGAGCTGCAAGAGATGCTGGCCGAAATTTCTGGCTTCGCCGCAGTGTCCCTGCAGCCAGCAGCCGGCGCACACGGTGAGCTCACCGGTGTCCTGATCGCCCGCGCCTACCATGCCGCGCGCGGCGACAGCGCACGCCGCAAGATTCTCGTTCCAGACTCCGCCCATGGCACCAACCCTGCAACTGCCGCGATGGCCGGTTTCGAGGTGGTGACGCTCCCTTCCGACGACCGCGGCAACGTCGATCTCGACGCACTGCGGCGGCTCGTCGGACCGGACACCGCCGCCCTGATGATCACCAACCCGAACACCTTGGGCCTATGGGACGAGCACATCGAGGAGGTCGTTCGCATCGTCCACGAGGCGGGTGGACTCGTCTACAACGACGGCGCGAACTTCAACGCGATCCTTGGGATTGCGCGGCCCGGCGATCTCGGCATTGATATCATGCATTTCAACCTGCACAAGACCTTCTCTACTCCCCACGGGGGAGGTGGCCCTGGCTCAGGGCCAGTCGGCGTGCGGGCCGGCCTAGAGGGATTTCTGCCCACTCCTCATCTACGCAAGGTCGAGTCGGATGGCCAGGTCCGGTACGAGTGGTACGAGCCCAAGCAGAGCATTGGCCGCATTCACTCGTTCTATGGCAACTTCGGGATGCACGTCCGCGCCTATACCTACATCCGGATGCACGGCGCGGCCGGCTTGCGGCAAGTCAGCGAAGACGCGGTGCTCAACGCGAATTACTTGCTGGCCAATCTGCGCGACCGGTATGACGTTCCCTACGACCGCACATGCATGCACGAGTTCGTGCTCTCTGCCATCCGCCAGAAACGCAATGGCGTCCGTGCCCTCGATATCGCCAAGCGGCTGCTCGATTTTGGGATGCATCCGCCGACGGTCTACTTCCCGCTGATCGTGCCCGAGGCATTGATGATCGAGCCAACTGAGACCGAGTCGAAGGAATCATTGGATGGGTTCATTGCGGCGATGCGCCAGATCGCAGACGAGGCAGAAACCTCGCCCGAGGTCGTGACAAGCGCGCCGCACAACACGGAATACAAGCGCCTGGATGAAGTCGCCGCGAACCGGAATCTCAACCTGCGCTGGCGTCCGGCGGCGGAGCCACAAGTATCCATCGCGGCTGATTAGCGGCGATCCGAGAGTCATCCGCCTTCCGGTAGCCGTCAGCATTCAGCCATCAGCCGATAGCCGATCGCCGATAGCCGATAATTTGGATGGGCGCGGCGAATCGCGCCCATCGGTGGTATGCCAGACACCTGGATGCCTGCCCGACGGCTGATCGCTGCGCCCAGCCCCTAGCCCCTAATGCATCACCAGCCCGGCCGAGACATTGATCGCCTGCCCAGTGATGCCTTTTGCTTCTTCGGAGGCAAGGAAGCTCGCCAGCGTCGCCACTTCACCCGGTTCGAGCAGCCGGTGCTGGGGTATCTCCGGAAGAATGACACGCTCCAGCGCCTCGTCCGGGGCGACGCCATGGACGGCGGCGAGGTCCTTGAGCTGGCCGCGGACGAGCGGGGTATCCACATAGCCGGGGCAGATCGCATTGACCGTGATCCCATCGGTCGCGGTCTCCAGTGCGGCAACCCGTGTCAACCCGATCAACCCGTGCTTCGCAGAACAATAGGCTGACTTCCCCGGTTCGCCGCGCTTGCCATTGATGGATGAGATGTTAATGATCCGGCCCCAGTGCTGCTGTCGCATGATCGGCAAGACCGCTTGAGTGAAGAGGAATGGTCCGGTGAGCATGACATTTAGGAGAAGCTGCCACTTCTCCAGAGGATAGCTCTCGATCGGCGCGACGTACTGCAAACCCGCGTTATTCACGAGAATGTCGATCCGGCCATGCGTCCGCAGCAGGTGGTCCACCGTTGCGCGGACATCGGCCGGATTCGTCACATCTCCCGAGATTGAATCCGCTGAGCCTCCTGCTTGGATGATGCGCTCTGCCACGGCGCGAGCAGGGTCTGCCCGTAAATCCTGGATAAGCACATGCGCGCCACAATGCGCGAATTCTTCGGCGATCGCCGCGCCAATGCCACTTCCTGCTCCAGTAACGATCGCGGTGCGTCCCGTAAGATGCCTGTTGGCTGCCATCGGTCTTCCCTTATACGTAGCCGGTCTGCCCACACGCGGCGACGGGTCCGGGGTGATCCGGCACCAGCGAACTCCGGCGGTAGCCTACACCCGAAATGGAGCGCGTCAAGGGTCGCCATCGATCGCCACCGGGCCGATGCGGTCATCTAGGCGCTCAGAACCTGCATCCCGAGGCCGAAGCCGGGGATGTCGCGTGGCCTCCGCCTGTGACGCGATGGTCAGCACGGCCAAATGGGAGATCCCGCGCTTCACTCGGAATGACCGGCGAAGCCGGAGGGGAAGGCCGACCGGTCTCCCAGCCCCGAGCGACGGAGAGGCCGCCGTAACCCAACGCCCTACAGTTACCGCACGACCAGGTTGATCAGCTTGCCAGGGACGAACACGACCTTGACCGGCTCCCGGCCGCCCAAATGCTGCTGCACGCGCGGGCTCTCCAGCGCGAGCGCCCGAGCATGGTCCTCGGGCAGGTCCAGTGGCGCCACGAAGCGGTCGCGCGGCTTGCCGTTCACCTGTACCACGTACTCCACGACGTCCTCCCGCGCCAGCGTTTCCTGATACGACGGCCAGGCCTGGGTGTGGACGGAATACGGCTGGCCCAGCATGAACCAGAGCTCCTCCGCCAGATGGGGAGCCAGCGGCGCCAGCAACAGCGTCAACGTTCGCAGATGCTCCTGGCGCGTTGCGGCAGGCAGCGCCGCACCGTGGTCCTTCAGCCAGGTGGAGTACTCCATCAGCCGGGCGATTGCCGTGTGGAACTTCAGGTCATCGATGTCTTCCGTTACCGCCTTGATCGTCCGGTGCATCATCTTCGCCGCGGCCATCTCGTCGCCGTTGGGCGGGGAGTCACCAAGTGCTCCCTGCTGCTCTCGAGCCACTAGGTCGTAGCACCGCTCCAGGAATCGAATGATGCCGCCCAGGCTTCCCTCGCGCTTGATCTGGCCGGTGACCTCGTCCCGCACTTCGCGGAAGGCACCACCCTCCTCGTACGGCCCGGCGAAGAGCAACGCCAGGCGCAGCACGTCGGCGCCGAAGTTGTGCAGGTACTCATCCGGCGTCACGACGTTGCCACGGCTCTTGCTCATCTTCTCCGCCTTGCCGGTGATAGGGTTGACGGCGTTGAGCAGACCATGCAGGCGCAGCTTGGCGAACGGCTCGTCGAACGGCAGGTATCCCAGATCGTGCAGCACCTTCGTGACGAAGCGGGCATACAGATGGTGGCGGCGGACGTGCTCGATCCCGCCGCTGTACATGTCCACCGGCAGCCACTTCCGCGTTAGCTCCGGATCAAAGGGCCGGTCGTCGAACTCGGTAGAGGGATAGCGCAGGAAATACCACGCCGAATCTAGGAACGTGTCGGAGACATCGGTCTCGCGCCGCGCCGGACCGCCACAGACCGGGCACGGGACGTTGACCCACTCCTCCAGCGCCGCCAGCGGTCCGACACCGGTACCCGTCGGGCGGAAATTCTCGATCTCTGGCAGGATGACGGGCAGGTTCTCTTCCGGCACCGGCACCCAGCCGTCCTTCGGGCAGTGAATCATCGGAATCGGCGGCCCCCAATAGCGCTGGCGAGAGATCAACCAATCACGCAGCTTATAGGTGCTGTGAGCCTTACCTATCCCCTGCTCCTCTAGCCAAGCAATCACCTTCGGGATGGCCTCGCTGGCCGGCGTCCCATCGAACGGGCCAGAGTTGATCATCACGCCACCCTCGGGCCGGGCAGCTTCCCATTCGTCGGTATTCGGCGTCTCCCCCGGCTCGGCGAAGACGGCACGGACGGGAAGCCCATGAGCGCGGGCGAACTCGAAGTCGCGCTGGTCGTGCGCCGGCACACCCATGATCGTCCCGGTGCCGTAGCTCATCAGGACGTAATCGGCGACCCAAATGGGGATTCGCTCCCCTGTCGCCGGATTGATGGCGTAGGCTCCGGTGAAGACGCCGGACTTGACGCGCTCACCCTCGCCGGTGCGCTCCGCCTCACTCTTCGCTGCCGCCTGAGCGACATAGGCGGAAACGTTCGCTCGCCGCTCCGGCGTCGTGATGCGCTCCACCAGGGGATGCTCCGGTGCCAGCACCGCAAACGTTGCACCCCAGAGCGTGTCCGGCCGCGTGGTGAATGCATCGAACGCCAGGTCGGTACCGGCCACCAGGAAGGTGATCAGCGCGCCCTGCGACCGGCCGATCCAATCCGTCTGCAAATCAATCGCGAGTTGCGGCCAGTCAACCGTTTTCAGCCCTTCGATCAGGCGATCTGCGTAGCGGGTGATGGCGAAGAACCACTGCTCCATGTCGCGGTAGACGATCGGTGTCTTGCACCGCTCGCAGACCAGCGTGCCGTTCTCATTCTCTGTCTGCTCGTTGGCCAGAACGGTCAGGCAGGAGGGACACCAGACGACGGGTGCGACCTTGCGGTAGGCCAGGCCAGCCTTGTAAATCTGGAGGAAGACCCACTGCGTCCAGCGGTAGTAGCTGGGGTGGCTAGTTACGACCTCGTGCGACCAATCCCACATGCCGCCCAGGCGTTTCATTTGAGTTTCGCGGAAGCGCCAGACCGTCTTGTCGGTCAGCGTCATGGGGTTTTCGCCCACTTTCAGCGCGTAGTTCTCGGTGTGGATGCCGAACGAGTCGAACCCCATGGGCTGAAAAACCTCATGCCCGAGCATGCGCTGGAACCGGCCGTAGGTATCGGCGCCAGCATAGGTGTACACGTGGCCAACATGGAGCCCTTCGCCCGAAGGATAGGGAAACTCCATGAGGTTGTAGAACTTTGGGCGCGTGGTGTGCAGATCGGTCTTGTACAGACCGGTCTCCTCCCAAAGCTTACGCCATCGTGCCTCAATTTCGTGCGGATCGTATCCCGAGCGCTGCCCGCGCTCGGCCCGCTGATCTACCACCATCCGCGTATCCTCCCCATGGCCGCCGCCGGTGTTACCACAGAGTATTGTCCATGCCTAGCCCACTGGCAGCTCGCCAGCGATGGCACCCCTCGCGCATTGGAAAGCCAAACGGCCCTCCGTCCCCGACTCAGGGACGAAAGGCCGTCACCAACAGTAGGCGCTTCCCCGGTGCCATGCCAGGCCGGCTCCGTGGCCGCGCCACTCACAAGGTGGAGCTGAGGGGACTCGAACCCCTTACCTCAACACTGCCAGTGTTGCGCTCTCCCGGATGAGCTACAGCCCCAAAATTGCGGCGCATTGCTACGAGCCAACCTTTTCGCCCGCTAACGGAGGCAACCCGGCGACGGCTGCTCTTGATGCCTCGCCGCCGCAACCCTGGTGAGTCCAGTCCCTGCATCTCCGCAACGCAGACTGGCGCGCGCTGCGCACGCAGCAATTGTACGAGATTCTCCGCCTTCCGGTCAAACGCTCTGGCCCAGTTGCGTTTCCCGGGCCTTACGATCGACTCTCAAGGATTCGTGACACGTCGCTGCTGCTCGGCGGGCCGCCTCCAGCAACGCCAATATCGGCGCCCGGCGCGCCCTC
>JBHOQQ010000077.1:0-36652 GCA_042408955.1 Thermomicrobiales bacterium | reverse complement strand
GATCCTCACCGTCAAGGCGCTGCTCGACGAGCACCCACGGCCAACCCGTGAGGAGATCATCGCCTATCTCGGTGGCAATCTCTGCCGCTGCACCGGCTACTGGATGATCCTGGAAGCTGTCGAGGACGCGGCGCAGCGGCTGGCGCAGGAGGAGGCATCATGACCACCGTCGTTGCCGGCTCGGTGCACCACGCAATTGGCCACGATGTGGCTCGCATTGATGCCCGGGCCAAGGCGACCGGCGAAGCCCGGTTCACGGGTGACTTGTGCATTCCTGGGATGGCGCACGGCAAGGTGCTGCGCTCTCCGTATGCCCATGCGCGGATCAAGCGGATCGATACAAGCCGGGCGCTCGCGCTCCCGGGCGTCATCACCGTGCTCACTGGAGACGACGTGCTGGATATCAACCCGTACTACGGTCACGCGATCAAAGACCGCCCGCTCATCGCCATTGACCGGGTGCGATTCGTAGGGGAGCCGGTCGCGGCGGTGGCCGCAGAGGATGCGCAGACCGCAGCCGCAGCGCTGGATCTGATCGAGGTTGAGTATGAGGAACTCCCGGCCGCTATCACGATCGACGCCGCACTCGCGGATGGCGCTCCCCGCTTGCACGTCACGGAACTGCTGAAGCCCGGCCTATTTCACGGACTGGGTGAGCTGAAGCCTCAGCCGGGCAACATTTGTTACCACCACGCCTTCGCGCGCGGAGATGTGGACGCGGTCTTTGCCCACGCCGACGTCGTGGTGGAGGGGGAATACCGCTTCCCTGCGGTCTACCAGTACGCCATGGAGCCGCACACGACGATCGCGCAGTGGAACGACGGGGAGATTACCGTCTGGTCGTCCTGCCAGCACCCGTTCCTGGTACGCGCTGAGCTGGCCGATCTCTTTGGCCTGCCGGTCGCCAGCGTGCGCGTCATTGTGTCCTATCTGGGCGGGGGCTTTGGCAGCAAGTCGTATACCAAGATGGAGCCGCTAACGGTCGCGCTGGCGCGGAAGGCACGGCGGCCGGTGCGCATTGCCAACACGGTTGATGAGGCGATGGTAACGACGCGGCGCCACGGCATGAAAGCGTGGATGCGCACCGCGGCCACTGCCGATGGCCGGCTGCTGGCGCGGGAGGTCCGCTGCTGGTTCGACACCGGCGCCTACGCGGACAACGGCCCGCGCGTCGTCGCGACCGGGGCGGATGCCGCGCCCGGGCCATATCGCTGGGAAGCGGTCAAGGTCGATGCCTGGGGCGTCTACACCAACACCTCACCCGCTGGCTCCTACCGGGCATTTGGTGCGACGCATCTGCAATGGATCGGGGAATCGCAGATTGATGAGATCGCCCGCCGCTGTGGCCTGGATGCGCTGAGCATCCGGGAGCGTAACCTGTTGCGCCCTGGTGAGCCGGTGCGCCCGGGCGGCAAGCCCTTGGATGCCGATCTGGTGGGCGATATTCAGAAGGTAGCGGCAGCACTGGACTGGGCATCGCCGAAGCCGGCGAACGTGGGACGCGGCATGAGCGTCGGGCTCCTCGCCGCGGGCGCCCATCCTGTCTCCACCGCCTTTGCGCGGATGGAAGCCGACGGCACAGTCACGGTCTACGCCAGCTCGACCGAGGTCGGGCAAGGGGTGCGCACCGTCTTCACACAGATCATGGCCGAGGAACTAGCGATGCCGGTGGAGCGTATCCGGGTCGTGGGTGGCGATACCCAAGTGACACCGTATGACCGTTCGACCGGTGCGAGCCGCTCCACCACGCTCGCTGGGCTGGCCGTGCAGCGCGCAGGTAGGGAGCTTCGCGCCCAATTGCTGGCGATCGCGGCGCGCGAGTTTGGCTTGCCGGAGCAGGCGATTGAGCTGCGGGATGGGGCGGCCTGGCACGAGGGTGAGTCCCGCACCTACCCAGAGCTCATCCGCGCGCACTTCGGTATGGCTGGCGGTGAGCTGATCGGGCGGGGCGAGGTTCGCCCGGAGCACGGCACCGGCTCGTATGCGGAAGGTCCGGTCTTTTGGGAGGTGTGCATCGGCGGGGCCGAGGTCGAGGCCGATCCCGAGACGGGGCGCGTGTCGGTGCGAAAGGCGGTCAGCGTGGCCGATGTCGGAAAGGCGATCAATCCCCGCCTGGTGGAAGCGCAAGAGATGGGCGGCTGGCTGCAGGGGCTAGGCAATGCCCTGTTCGAGGAGATGGTGTACGATCCCGGTACCGGCCAGCTGCTGAACGCCACACTCTATGACTACCACGTGCCAAGCATGCGCGATCTGCCTGGCGCGTTCGTCTCGACGCTCGTCGAGAACGGCGATGGCCCTGGTCCGTACGGCGCCAAAGGCGTTGGCGAGGGATCGCTAGCCGGAGCGACGGCGGCGATCGTGACGGCGCTGTGTGATCTCGGCCTCCGTGTCACGGAGCTTCCGGCGACGCCGGAGCGTGTCTGGCGGTGGCTCCAGGAGCGGGACAACGCAGCCGCGCAGTCAGCCCAACCATAGGTCAGAAGGACGCGAGGAGAGGTGAGGTCGCAAGACCGGTAGAGGAGGTAGGAAGCAGCATGGGCACGCGGGTGTATCTGCTGGACAATGGGACGTTGATGCTGGACATGTCGTTCTGCACCTGGAACCACGGGCACGGCATCGAATTCCGGTTTCCGGTCTACGCCATCTTCGTTGACACGGGCGACAAGAAGGTGCTGATTGACACCGGGTTCGATAAAGCCTGGGTCGAGCGGGTGCTGCCGTTCGAGAAGCCGGAGCAAACCGAAGAACAGACGATCGTCGCACAGCTGGCGAAGATCGGGGTGCGCCCAGAGGACGTGGATATCGTTGTCAACTCCCATTTGCACTTCGATCACTGCTCAGGGAACAAGTATTTTCCTGGCGCCAAGTTCATCATGACCAAGACCGAGCTCCGCCACGCCTACGTCCCGGATCCCTGGGAGCGGCTGGGGTACGACCGCAATCTGGTGGAGATCCCAGGGGCGCGGATGGAACTGCTTGACCTGAACGGGTACGAGTATGAGGTGGTGCCTGGTGTGACGCTGATTGAGACGCCTGGCCATTCAAACGGGCATCTCTCGGTGGTTGTCCGGCCGACGAACGACCAGCCGATGGTCTTCCCGATCGACGTCGCCTACACGAAGCACAACCTGGTGGACAAGGTGTTGATGGGCTTGCACACCGATCCGGAGGACCTGCTGCGTTCGATGATCACGATCGAGAACATCGCGCAGCGCATCGGTGGCAGGATCTTCTACTCGCACGATCCGGATGAGTACAAGACATACAAGAAGGCGCCGGAGTTCTACGGCGAATAGCAGGTAGGGGCTAGGGCTAGGGGCTGGGGCTAGGGAAGCGGTGAGCTACGAGCTTTGAGCTTCGAGCGATGAGGCATCTGTAGGGAGGGCACCGGTGGCCTCCTGGGTGGTCGGGGATGGATGGCAGGCGTGAACGGTAACGGGAGCTGGACTAGGGTGAAAGGCGAGCAAGGAGGCCCACTCCGATGGGTGAAGCGATCCGCTGGGGCACGCCGGGAACCGGCGCTCGCCCAATCGGCCTTCGTGCCTCAGTCCGATTCCGCGCCTATCGTCGAGGCGCGCGGGATTACCAAACGCTTCGGGCCGGTGATCGCCAACAACCAGATTGACCTGACCCTCCGGGAGGGGGAGATTCATGCCATCCTGGGGGAAAATGGCGCCGGCAAGACGACGCTGCTCAACATCCTTTCCGGGATGTATCAGCCCGATGCCGGGACGATCCTAATTCGGGGGCAGGAGACGAAGCTGCACTCCCCGGCGGATGCCCTACGGCAAGGCATTGGGACGGTCTACCAGCACTTCACGCTGGTGCCGAATCTGAGCATCATCGAGAACGTGGTGCTCGGAGCAGAGTCAACCTTCTTCCTCAATCTCGAAGCCGCGGAGCGCCGCCTGCACGCATTGCTCGGGGACTTCGGGCTGAATATCTCGCCGCACACGGAGATTCGCCACCTTTCGCTCGGGCAACGGCAGCGCGTCGAGATCATCAAAGTGCTTGCGCGTGGCTCCCGTGTGCTGCTCCTCGATGAGCCGACGTCAGTACTGACGCCGGTTGAGGTCGAGGGATTGTTCGCCATTTTGCGGCGGCTGCGGGAGAGCGGCGTGGCGGTGGCGCTGATCACGCACAAGCTGGGCGAGGCGCTTGAGATCAGCGACCGGATCACGATTCTGCGGCAGGGACGGAAGGTGGGAGAAATCGGGCCGGAGCTGCGCGGGTCCAGCCAATCTGAGGACGTGCGGCAGCGCATCGTTGAGCTGATGTTCGGCGGGATTCCCGCCGAGGCTCCACGCGTCACGCGGCCGGCAGCTCATGACCAAGCTCCACTCCTCATGCTGCAGCAGGTGACTGCCCACGGCGACCGGGGGGAAGTTGCGGTGCGCGGCCTCTCGCTGGACCTCCGCACCGGGGAAGTCTTCGGTCTCGCTGGTGTGGATGGGAACGGGCAAAAGGAGCTGGGCGAGGTGATCGCCGGACAGCGGCCCGTCAGCCAGGGACGCATCCTTCTGGACGGGCAGGACATTACGAACCGCGGGGTCGCAACGGCCACGCGCCTGGGGATTGGGTACGTCACCGATGACCGGTTGGGGGAAGGGTGCGTGCCGGGCCTCAGCGTTGCGGAGAATGCAGTGCTCAAGATGGTGACGCGGCCACCCTTCCGCCGGGGGTTCTGGCTCAACCGGAGCGCGGTGGAGCAGGAAGCGCGCCGCCTCATCAGCCAGTTCGACATCAAGACGCCCTCGACCCGGACCGGGATCACGACGCTCTCGGGCGGCAACATCCAGAAGCTGCTGCTGGCGCGGGAGCTGGCGTTGAACCCGCGCGTGCTGGTTTGCAACAAGCCAACGCACGGGCTCGATCTCAAGACGGCGCGGTTTGTCTTGCAAACGCTCCGCACCCAGGCGAGCGCTGGCAAGGCGATCTTGTTCATCGCATCCGAGCTTGATGAGCTGATGGAGGTCAGCGACCGGATCGGGGTCATCTACAACGGCCAGATCGTTGGCGTATTCGAGCGGTCTGTGGCGAATCTGGAAACGATTGGTCATCTGATGCTTGGCGGGCGCGCGCCAGAGCGAGGTGCGGCATGAGCGGCCGCGAGCGCCTGATGCACGCGGCGGTGCCGTTTGCCGTCTCGATGCTGGCGGTCGTTCTGGCGTGCCTGGTGGGCGGCGTCTTTCTTGAGCTTCGTGGCAAGGACGCGCTGCACGCCTACGAGGTGCTGGTCCAGCGCGGTCTTGGCAATCCTGGACAGCGGACCGAGACCTTCAAGCAAATGGCCCCCTTGCTGATCATGAGCGGCGGCCTGGCGATTGCCTTGAAGGCTGGAGTCTGGAATATCGGCGTTGACGGGCAATTCTTCGTCGGCGCGCTCCTTTGCGGGATCATCGCCCCGGAGTTGGCGGGGAGCGCATCGCGGGCCGTCGTGATCGCGGCTGGAGCGCTGGCTGGTCTGGTGGGTGGCCTGCTGTGGGCAGTGGTTCCGGGCATCCTCCGGGTGCGCTGGGGCCTCAATGAGATCATCACCACGCTGATGATGAATTACGTGGCGGTGAATGTGACGTCGTGGCTGGTGAAGGGGCCGGTGCGCGATCCCGCGCGCGTCGCGCCAGAGACGAAGCAAATTCCGCTCGACCACCGGCTGCCGGACATTCCTGGCACCAGCGTGCACGTGGGTTTCCTGGCCGGGCTACTGGTAGTCGTGCTCGTGGCCATCCTCTTCCGTTCGACGGTGCTCGGCTTCATGCTGACGGTGCTCGGGCGAAACCGGCGCGCGGCGATCCATGCCGGCATGCCAGTCGGGCGACTGACGCTTCTGGCGCTGCTGCTCAGCGGCGCCTTTGCGGGGCTGGCCGGCGCCAACGACGTGCTGAGCGTGCAGGGCCGGTTCAGCGGCACGTGGCATCCGGAGTACGGGTTTGCCGCATTCGCGCTAGTCTACCTGGCACGTCTAAATCCGCTGGCCATCATCCCCTTTGCCTTCTTCTTCTCGTTTCTCATGGTCGGTGGCCAGTCCATGCCGCGCCGCGCGAATGTACCCACATATTATGTCGATATGCTCGAAGGGCTGATGCTCGTCTTCTTCGCCGCGACGGTGGCGATGGAGCGGCTTTGGTCCCGCGCCGCGCGTCGGGTCGCGGAAGAAGAGCCAGCCGCCATTGGCGCGGCGGGCGCGGCCGCTTCGCTCGTCCCCGGCGCAAGCATGGAGGATGCGGCTGGTTCTCAGGGCGCGGCATTGAGCACGGGAGAGACGCGATGAACCTAGAGGGCATCAACCTTGATACGTTTCTCACGGCGCTGCTAGCGACCGGTCTGCTGCGCGCGGTGCCGCTGGTGCTTGCCGCCCTGGGAGAGGCCGTTGCCGAGCGGGCGGGGCTCCTCAACCTCGGCATCGAGGGGATGATGCTCACCGGCTGTTTCTTCGGCTTCTACGCGGCCTATCGCACGGAGAGCATGGTGGCCGGGATGGCCGCTGGGATCATCGCCGCTCTGGCGCTCAGCCTCGTTTTCGGCCTGCTGACGATTACTCTGCGGGTGGATCAAGTGCTCGTCGGCATCGCGATCACGATCTTTTCCCTGGGCTTCACTGGGTATCTGTTCCGTGACCTGCTGGGCGGGAAGAACGTCGCCGCTGACGTGCACCCGTGGAAGATTTCGATACCGGTGCTTCGGGAGATTCCGGTCATCGGCAAGGCGCTGTTTGCGCAACAGGCGATCTTCTATGTCTGCTGGGCGCTTGTCCCGGTGTTTGCGTTCTTGTTGATGCGGACGCGGTTCGGGCTGAACGTCCGGGCGGTCGGAGAGAACCCGTTCGCCGCCGATGCTGCCGGGGTTGACGTGGTGCGCGCGCGGTACCTGGCGATCGCGATCGGGGGGATCATGGCCGGATTCGCGGGCGCCTACCTGGCCGTTGCTGATTTGCGCATCTTCACCGAGGGGATGACGGTCGGCTCGGGATTCATTGCCCTCGCGATTACGATGCTTGGGCGGTGGAACCCGTACCGGATTGTGATCGGCGCCGTGCTGTTTGGGATGCTCCGCGCGCTTGGCGATGGGCTGCAAGTGCTCGGTGTCGATGTTCGCACCGAATTTATCGGGATGATGCCCTATATCGGCATCATGCTGGCCCTGGTGATCCTCGCGGGCCGGACAGCACTGCCCGCGGCGCTAGGCATTCCGTACGCGCGCGGACATCGTTGACGTTCGTATCGCATGGTTGCACTGGCACAGCGATCCGGAAAGGAGGTGATGCACGGGGATGTGAAGAAGTCGAACCTGGCGAGCCGCTTGGCAGTTCCGGCAAACGAGGTGGAAACCCGGTGCTCCGGAGCGAATTCTTGGAGGGGAGCAAGGAAAGGAGAGGAGACCATGAGCAACGCGCACACGACGTCCCTTTTCCGGCTCGTTATTGCGCTCGCTGCCGTGCTGGCACTCGGCGCAATGGCGCCAGTGATGGCGCAAGAGGGCTCGCCCGCGGCGGGCGAGAAAGTCACGAAGGTGGCGGTAATCACGCCGGCGAGCATGACCAACCTGGGTTGGGACCAGCAGGCCGTGGATAGCATGAAGGCCGTCGGCGAGAAGTTAGGGATCGAGGTCCTGATCCAGGAGAACGCCGGGTATGGCGACATCACGCCCGCGCTAAAGGATCTCAAGGATGAGGGGGCGCAACTCATCATCTGCCACGCCAGTGGCTACCAGACCGTCTGCCCCACCTTCGCTCAGCAAGAAGGGGTGAAGGTTGGCGTGATCGAAAACAAGGACGCGGTGACGCCCAACCTGATCTCCGATATCGAGACCCAGGCGCAGGAAGTGGCCTATCTGGCTGCCGTGGCAGCCGGGAAGCTGACCAAGACCGGGACCGTTGCAGTTGTCGTCTCGGCTGAACCGCCGACGTGGAACTACATGACGGTCGGCTTCGCCGAGGGTCTGAAGGCGACGAACGCGAATGCCAAGCTCCTCTACTTCGTCATTGGCGAAGCCGCCTACGACGACGCGGCTGGCGCCAAGCGCGTCACCGAGCAAGCACTAGCCAACGGCGCGGACATCGTCTTTGGCATGGGCGATGGAGCCTCCTTCGGGATGATCGAGGCGATCCGCGAGCACAACGAGGCCAACCCGGACAACAAGGCCTGGTTCATTGACGTCATTGGCGACAAGCGTAAGGACTACAGCGACGTCCTGCTAACCTCCGTCCTCTTCGACTACACCGGTATCTACGAGCAGATGATCAAGGACATCGAGGCGGGAACGTTCGGCAAGGTCTACACGATGGACGTCAAGAACGGCGGCGTGCGCCTGCTGGACCTGCCTGACTGGGTGCCGCAGGAGGTGAAGGACGCCGTCGCGGCCGCCCAGAAGGACATCGTTGACGGCAAGATCAAAGTCTCGGCGATCGGCGATGCCGAGGGGATGAAGGCCAAGCTCAAGGAGTTGGGGTACCAGTAAGCTGATGGCCGATGGCCGGTAGCCGGTCGCAGCACCCCTCTCCCGAGGTTGGGAGAGGGGTGGCGCGAAGCGCCGGGGTGAGGGCCACCACCGGCAATGGGCTACCGGCCAGCAGCTCGGAGCGAAGCAACGATGAAATGGCCACGGATGAACCTGGCGGCTGGCCCAGTGGAGGTGCCGCAGCAGACGCTGCGCGATATGGCGCGGCCGGTGCTCTACCACTACGATCCGGCATTCAAGGAGCTCTTCGCGCAGACCTGCGAGCTGCTCCAGCGCGTTTACCGCACCCGGTATGACGTCGTCATCTTGCAGGGAGAAGCGATCCTGGGGCTGGAAGCGGCCGCGGCCAGCCTGATCTCCCCCGGCGACAAGGTGCTCAACCTGGTTTCCGGTGTCTTCGGCAAGTGGTTTCAAGACTTCATTGACAAGTACGGCGGGGAGACGATCGAGGTCGCTGTCCCATACAACGAGGCGATCGATCCCGAGGATGTGCGCAAGGCGCTCCGAGCCAACCCCGGCGTGAACTATCTCTCGGTGGTGCACTCGGAAACGCCCTCGGGCACGCACAACCCGGTCAAGGATATCGGCGCGGTTGCCAAAGAGTTCGGCGTGATCACGATGGTGGACACCGTCTCTGGGCTGGGAGGCGAATTGTTGAGCCCGGAGGAGTGGAACATTGACGTGGCGATCGCCGGGCCACAGAAGTGCCTAGGCGGTGTGCCGGGGCTTTCGCTGATGACGGTAAGTCCGGCCGCGTGGGAGGCGATGGAGCGCCGGGCCACGCCGTTGCGCGGCTCGTACCTCTCGCTCCTGGATTGGAAAACTGCCTGGCTGGAGCAAGGCCGCTTTCCGTACACACCGCTCGTCAGCGACATCTACGCCTTGGAATCAACGCTGCGGCAGACGCTGGACGAGGGGATCGAGCGAGTCGTCTGGCGACACCAGACGATTGCGCGGGCGTGCCGCGAGGCGGTCAAGGCGCTCGGACTCAAGCTGTGGCCGGCGCGTGAGGAGATCGCGGCCGCCTGCGTGACCGCGGTGACGATGCCCGAGGGTCTGACTGACGAGCAGATCCGGGGAACGATGCGGCACAAGTACGGCGTGATGATCTCCCCCGGCTACGGCGACTTGTTCGGCAAGCTCTTCCGCCTCGGTCACATGGGTCCGGCCGCGCACCCAACGGCTTTGGCCGCCCAGCTTGCGATCCTGGAGCGCACACTCGCTGATCACGGCTGGCCCGTGCAGCTTGGCGCTGGCGTTGGCGCCGCGATGGCTGCCCTCGCCGGCTGGGACGACTCCGCGCCAGGGCCGGCCGCGGCCTCGTCCGGAGCGTAGGCGCGCGAACCGCTTTTGCCTCGTGGGATGACGGATCGGGCGGCGCCGGGCGCCGCTCAGGATGGAACGCTCCCTCCAACGCTGGAGGGCTGGGAAGGAGGGTGGTCCGATGCCAATCAGCGCGAAAGACAAGGTGGTCATCATCACGGGTGGCGCTGGCGAGATGGGCTCCTCCATGGCGCGGCGCCTGGTGCAGGAAGGCGCGAAGGTGGTGATGGCCGATATTCAGGACGGCAAAGCACTCGAAGAAGAGTTACGCCAGTCAGGTGAAGCGCTCTTCGTCCGCACGGATGTGACGTCGGAGGAGGACACGCGCCGGATGGCCGCTGAAGCGGAGCGCGCCTTCGGCCGGATTGACGTGCTGATCAACAACGCCGGGTTGTTCACCGCCTGCCCTTGGGATCAACTGACCTACCAGGAGTGGCAGACACGCATGCGCGTCAACGTCGATGGCGTCTTTCTGGCGACGAAGGCCGTGGTGCCGGTGATGCGCAAGCAGGGAAAGGGCCGGATCATCAACATCGGCTCAGATACGGTGTGGATGGGGACTCCCGGCTTCGCTCACTACGTCGCCAGCAAGGGTGCCATCCTGGCCTTCACCCGCGCGATTGCCAGTGAGCTAGGCCGCGAGGGGATTACCTCGGTCTATGTCACGCCGACGTTGCTGGACACGCCGGGGACGCGCGCGGCGTTCCCGCAGGGTCATTTCGACTATGTGCTGAGCCACACGCCGCTCGGCCGGTTCGAGAAGCCGGAGGATGTCAATGGATTGATCGTCTTTCTCTGCTCGGATGATTCGGCGTTTATCAACGGCGCTGCCATCAACATTGGCGGCGGGATTTCGATGCACTGAAGCCGATAGCCGGTAGCCGATAGCCGGTAGCAGTCACAACCGGAGGATAGAGATGGCGATCCGGCGCAAGCAGCGCGAGTTTCGAGAGCTAAAGGTTTGGCAGAAAGCTCACCGCCTGACGCTTGAAGCCTATCAAGCCAGCGCCACTTTCCCCCGGGAGGAGCTGTTCGGGCTGACAAGCCAGGTTCGGCGTGCCGCCTCCTCGATTCCGGCGAACATCGCAGAGGGATGTGGACGCGGAGGAGGCGACCTGGTGCGGTTCTGCGAACTAGCTGCTGGATCGGCCAGCGAGCTGGAGTATCACTTGATTCTGGCTCATGACCTCGGCTACTTGGACGTGGCTACCTAAGAGCGCCTGGCCAGCCAGGCAGAGGAGATCGAGCGGATGCGAGGTAGCTTTATCGCCAGCTTGGTAGCCACTGGCTAACGCCTGTCTCAGATCGGCTATCGGCTATCGGCTATCGGCTCGGACGGAGGGAGCACATGACCGGAGAGGACGTCAAAACGGTTGCAGTCGTTGGTGCGGGCACGATGGGACCGGGGATGGCCGCGACCTTTGCGCGCCATGGCATGACCACCCGGTTGTTCGACATCAAGCCGGAGCAATTGGAGAAGGCCAAGGGAACCATTGATTTCGTCTATAAGACACTCATCGGTGGCGGCTTCATGTCCGAAGCGGATGCGGAGGCAGGCAAGAGCCGCTTGACGATGACGACGGATTTGGGCGAGGCCGTCAAGGATGCCGATTTCGTCGTCGAAACCGTGCCGGAAAAGCTGGAGATCAAGCAGGACGTCTTCCGCTCGCTGGAGACGCTGGTCCGGCCGGACACGATCCTGGCGTCGAATACCTCGGGCATCCCGATCACGAAGCTGGGCGAGGCCGTCCAGACACCTGGCCGCGTGGTGGGCATGCACTGGTCCAACCCGCCGCATCTGATCCCCGTGATCGAGGTCATCAAAGGGGCGCAGACCACACCCGAGACGATCGAAGCCACGGTCGCCGTCACCAAGCGGATCGGCATGATCCCGGCCCGCGTTGACCGGGACGTCCCCGGCTTTGTTGAAAACCGCATCCTCTACGCCATCATGCGTGAGGCGCTCAATCTTCTCGACGAAGGCGTTGCCAGCGCCGAAGCGATCGACGCCATTACCAAGTGGGGCATCGGGTACAAGCTGGCGGTGATTGGTCCACTGGAACTTCTGGACGTGGCCGGCTTGGACATTTACACGGCGGTGGCGAGCTACCTCAACAAAGATCTCTGTAACAGCACGGGGATCAGCGCCACGGTCACGAGCAAGGTGGAGCAGGGTAAGCTGGGCATAAAGACCGGTAGCGGCCTGTTTGATTACACCCCGGAGACCATCCAGCAGCTTCAGCAACGGCGTGGGCGGCTCCTGGTCGCGACGAGAAAAGCGTTGATGGAAGGCTCTGGCAGCTAGTCCGGCCGCTCGCCGGATGAACGCTGTCCTTCAGCAAGGAGGCGAAACCCTGATGAACCCGCGACGATTCGTCTCATTACTGGCCGCGAGCCCGTTCCTGACGCGGCTGACGGCAAGCGCGCAAGGCACGCCCGCGGCGGCTGCCAGCATGAAGATTGGCGTTCTCAACCCGACGACCGGCCAGTTCGCCGTATTCGGCGAGCAGGTAAATACCGGCATCCGGTTGTATTTCGACGGCATCGGCAACGCGGTTGATGGGACCACCATTCAGCTTGTCTTCGCGGACACGGCCGGTGATCCCCAGCAGGCTCTGGACCAGGCGCGGCGTCTTGTCCAAGAGGAGCGCGTTGATCTCCTGATGGGGATTGTCAACTCCGCGGTCGTTCCGCCACTGGCGGATTTTGCTGGGCAGGAGCAGATCCCGCTGGTGATTACGATTGGCGGGGCGCGCGTGGCAACCGGAGAGAACCGGAACCCGTTCGTCTTCCGGACGGCGATGGCCAACGGGCAGCAGGATCGCGTGCTCGGCTGGTACACCGCGGAGAAGCTCGGCAAGCGGCGAGCAGCCACCTTCGCCTGGGATTTCCTGGTCGGGGAAGAGCGCGTCTCAGGTTTTGCCGAGACCTTTACCGCGGCCGGCGGCCAGATCGTGACCCAGCAGAAGCCACCGCTGGGCACAACCGACTACGGGCCGTTCATTAGCCAGGTGGATCCGAGCAGCATTGATGTGATCTACGCCTTCTTTGCCGGTCCAGGCGCGCTTGCCTTCCTCCAGCAATTGCGCGAGTTCGGCTTGACGCCGGGGGTGCAGGTCGTTGCCGCGGACTATTTCACCGCTGGAGTGCTCAGCCAGATGGGTGAGGATGCCGTGGGACTGGTGCAAGCTGGCGCTTACGCCGACTCGATTGACACGCCGGAGAACCAGGCATTTCTCGCCGCGTACCAGGCGGCTGGCCATGAAGGGCAGCCGGGCGTGTATGTGGAAGAGGGATACACCGGGGCGGTGGTGATCGCGGAAGCGATACGCGCGGCCGCGGGTGGCGGCAGGCAGGCGCTGCTGGATGCGCTGGCCGCCACCAATGTCACCGGCCCGGCCGGGCCACTCACGTTTGATGCTCACGGCCAGGCCGTGCGCAATTGCTATGTCACCCGGGTGGACAAGACCGACAGCGGCGTCGCCCAGACGATTCTGGAGGCGGTCGAAAACGTGTCTCAGGATTGGAAGCCGTAGGGTGCTGAGCCCAGAAGAAGCTTGTGCCCTCCTCTCTGGACCAGAGATGGGGTGGACACGATGACCAATTGGCGATGCGATTTTGGGTGTTCCAAATCCTCAACGGCCTGACGACCGGCGCGCTGCTCTTCTTCGTGGCGAGCGGGATGACGGTCGACTTCGGGCTGATGCGGATTCTCAATTTGGCCCATGGTGCGTTGTTCCTGTTTGGTGGCTACGTTGGCCTGACCGTGCGGGAGCAGACAGGCAACTTCGCGCTCGCGGTGCTAGCTGGAGCGATTGCCGCTGGCGCGCTGGGCTATGCCATGCAGCAAGCGTTCACGAGCACGCTCCTTCGCTCGCCATTCAATCAGGTGCTGCTGACGCTCGGCATCGCGTTTATCCTGGGCAATGCCGTGCTCTGGATTTGGGGCGGTGCGCCGCAGCGGCTCCGGCCTCCCGAGTTCTTGCAACGCTCTCACCAGGTGTTTGGGGTCTATTATCCGGTTTACCGCCTGTTTCTCATCGCGCTCGCGGCTATCACGGGCGCGCTGCTGTGGCTCCTCTGGGAAAACTCGCGGATCGGGGCGATTGTTCGCGCGTGCGTTGATGACCGAGCGATCGCCTCGGCAATGGGCATCCGGGTTGAGCGCGTGCTCGCCACCGTGTTCACGATCGGCGCCTCGCTCGCCGGTGCGACCGGCGTGCTCGGCGCGCCGGTTCTGGGACTCTCGATCGGGTTGGAATTCGATGTCTTGCTCCTGGCCGTCGTGGTGGTTGTCGTGGGCGGGATTGGGAGCCTGACTGGAGCGTTTGTGGGCAGCATGGCGGTTGGGTTGCTCGATGCCTTTGCGAAAGCGAAATTCCCTGAGGTGAGCTATTTTACGATCTTCGCGCCCGTCATCCTCATCCTTCTGGTGCGGCCAGCCGGTCTGTTTGGCCGGGCGCTCGATTAGCCTGATGAGCAGGATCGGGGTGAACGTGATGCGCCCGCGCATGGAACTCCTGATCATCGGTGGCGCTGGCCTGTTGGGCTGCGTGCCGCTGGTGTTCGGCACGTACTGGACGAATCTGCTCACCCAGGCGCTGATCTTCGGCGGGGTGGCGCTCGGGCTTGATCTCCTCGTCGGCCGGACAGGCATGCCCTCGCTCGGACACGGCGCGTTTTTCGGCCTGGCCGGATACGGAGTCGCCCTCGGCACCACGCGCTGGGACTGGAATCCGTGGCTAGCAGCCGCGTTCGGCATCGGTGTCGCAACGGTGGTGGCAGCCGCATTCGCGCCGCTCGCGGTGCGGCTGCGGGGGCTCGCCTTTTTGACGGTGATGCTGGCGTTTGGTCAGGTGTGGTGGGGGCTCGCCACGCGCGGCGGCACATTCACGGGTGGAGAGAACGGTCTGCCGGGCATCCGGCGCCCGTCGCTCGGGATCGCTGCCTGGAATCTGGCCACGCCGGATGGCTTCTTCCTCTTCACTTTGCTGGTGACCGCGCTGGTGACGCTTAGCCTGGCGCGGCTGGCAGCCAGCCCGGTTGGCCTGAGCTTTCTAGGTGTCCGCGACAACGACCGGCGTATGACGGCGTTGGGGTACGACGTCACGGCCCGGAGGGTGGTGGCGTTCGTTGTTGCTGCCGCGGCCGGCGCGATTTATGGCACGCTCAGCGCATTTTTCAACGGCTTTGTCGGTCCTGGCTCAGTCGACTGGCGGCTATCGGCGCAACTGTTGCTCTCAGTTGTCCTCGGGGGCGCGGGCTCGCTCTGGGGGCCATTCGTGGCTGGCGGTACCCTGCACATTGTCAAGACCTATCTGACGGGTGAGACCCAGCGCTGGCCGATGGTGCTCGGGGCGCTGTATGTGATCGCCGTTCTCGTTCTGCCCGGTGGCCTCGCCTCGCTGGGCAGCGTGCTGCGGCGCGCCCGCCACCGGCCACGCCGCCGGGTTGCGGTGGAATCTCCGTCATGACTGCTCCAGCACTGACGGTCGAACGCCTCACCGTCCGCTTTGGTGGCATCGTTGCGCTTGCCGGCGTCAGCCTGACCGTCCGGCCGGGGAGCCGCCACGGCATTCTGGGACCGAATGGCTCTGGCAAGACGACGCTGTTCAACGCGATTACCGGTCTGGTCACACCGCAGAGCGGGCGGGTCACGCTGGCCGGGCGGGACATCAGCCAGCTCGCACCCCACGCCAGGGTGCGCCTCGGGCTGGCCCGGACGTTTCAAATTACCTCGCTCTTCCCGACGCTGTCGGCGCGGGAGAATGTGCTGCTGGCCGCCTTGTCTGCGCTGGGCCATCACCGAAATCCGTGGCGCCGCGGGTTGCGCGACCAGGAGGCGGTGGAACGGGCGGATGCCCTCCTGCAAGACCTGGGGTTGGAGCGCCTCGGGGACCGGTCGGTTGTCTCCCTTGGCTACGGCGAACAACGGCAGCTTGAGATCGCGGTCGCGCTGGCCACGAAGCCTCGCGTGCTCCTGCTCGACGAGCCAACGGCGGGTCTTTCGGCAGCGGAGACCGCTGGCATCGTCTCCCTCATCCGGAGCTTACCGCCTGATCTAACGATCGTGCTGATCGAGCACGACCTGGGCGTCGTCTTCGATCTGGCCGATCATCTGACGGTGCTTGCGCATGGCGAGCGTATCGCTGATGGGCCGGTCACGATGGTGCGCGACGATCCGGTCGTCAAGGAGGCGTACCTTGGCGGATAAGGGAAACGCGCTCGAACTCGTGGGTGTGCACGCGCACTATGGGCTGAGCCACGTGCTGCATGGCGTCTCGTTGATCGTGCCTGAGGGCTGTATCACGGCGATTGTCGGGCGCAACGGCGTTGGCAAAACGACGCTGATCAACACGATTATGGGACTGGTGCCGGCGTCTGCGGGCACGGTCCGCTATGGCCGAGTAGATCTGACGCGCCTGCCGGCACACGAGCGCCAGCGCCTCGGTCTTGGGCTTGTGCCGCAGGGCCGGCGTATTTTCCGCACTCTCACCGTCGAGGAGCATCTTCGTCTTGTCCCACCCAACCGGCAGAGTTTGTTCACGTTTGACCAGCTGTACGACATTTTTCCGCGCTTGCGGGAGCGTCGTACCTCGCTGGCCCGGACGCTTTCCGGCGGCGAGCAATCCATGCTCGCGATTGCGCGGGCGCTAAGTGGGAGTCCCCGTCTCCTGCTAATGGACGAGCCGACGGAAGGGCTCGCGCCGTTGCTGGTCGCCACGGTGCGAGATGTTGTATTGCGCCTGCGTGAGCGAGGGGTCACGGTGCTGCTGGTGGAGCAGAATCTCGCGTTCGCGCACGCGGTCGCGGATCGCGTTGCGATCATGGATCGCGGGCAGGTGATCCACCTGTTCGAGCGTGGCGAGATCCCCAGGGTTGACGAGCTTGGGCGGTTGATGCTCGCCCTGGGGTCCTCCGTGGGAGCGCCGGCGGCAGAAGGACCGCATACACTGGGATCCGGCCGGGCTCCCTTTCCCTCTTCGTCGCGCAGAACTACCGCGTAGTGGCGGACGCTGTCGTCGAACCGCGTCAGCAGAGCGGCGGCCTCGCTGGCCACGACTGCCCGTTCCAAATTGTCGCCAGCAAACGCGCAGATCGCCTTGCGGGATTGCCACCAGGTGATCACCACGATTTCGACGTTCTCCCCGAGGTCGCGCTGCAGAAGCATCGCGCCCGCATATCCGGGAACGTGGCGCATGGCCGGCATGACGTGGGTGGCCAGATGCCCGGCGCAGGCAGGAGCCCGGTCAGGCGGTGCCCATGCTGGCCAGACGCGGGCAATCACGTCCGCTCTCCGGCTGGATCGTTCTCCGCTGGCGCCGTATCGGTTACGACCGCCCACGGCTTGATGTCCCAGCGGGTGACGAGACCATTCCTCACATAGGGATCGTTACGCGCGAAATCCTCAACAAACGAGCGATCAGGGACGCGGAATACGAGCAGCGCGCCCTCAATCGGTTCGCCGAGCGCGCCAGCCAGGAGCAGATCCCCGCGATTGCGCGCTTCCTGGACGAGGCGGAGATGCTCCGCGCGGTATGGCTTTCGCCGTTCCGCGTAGTTGTCCACCACCTGGTAGCAGAGCGCAAAGTAGGGCATGGCACGTCCTGTCATGGCAACCTAGCGGCCGGTTCTCGCTGCTGGGCCGGAGCCATGATGCCGGGAATTGAGCGGCGTGCGCGGCCAGCCACCTGGAGCGCACGCCGCGCGTGGCTAATGGCTCCGGCCCGATGCGCTCATTGTCAGGCGAGGTCTGGGCGAACGCTCCACCCGCTGTCCTCCGCTACGGGTGATCGTTCGGATCGGCCGGGTCGGTGCCGTAGACAAGCGCCTCATCGCCATCGCTCGTTCCATCACCGTCCGTGTCAGGGTTCTTCGGGTCGGTGCCGGTCGAGCGAATCTCCTCGCCGTCGTCGAGGCCATCGCCGTCGGTGTCGGCTTTGGTTGGATCGGTCCCATGCTGGTTGACTTCTTCGCCGTCGGGCAAGCCGTCGCGGTCGGTGTCGGCCTCAAAGGGGTTGGTGCCTCGTTGCTGCTCGACCTCATTGGTTAGGCCATCACCATCCACATCCTCGCCAGGCACAAGCTCAGGTGTTGGCGTCGGTGATGGCTCGGCGGTCGGTGAGGCTTCTGGAGTTGGTGTCCGGCGCTCACTGCTGGTCGCCTGCTCCCCTGGACTGAGCACGCGCGCGCCGATCGCCACCACGACGTAAGCAGCCGGGGTAATGCCGGTATTTGTGATGACTGGGCGATTCGCGACGACCATTCCCTGCCCGGCTGCGAGAGCGGTGCCACCGGCATCAATGGTTCCCTCGGTCACGAGCAGGATGGCCTCGCGCTGGTGCGAGGGGAAGGCCGAGGCTTCGCCTGGCAGCAAGATATTGCGGATGAGTTCAAGGTCGCGTGCGCCGGGGGGAAATCGCTCAATGGGATCACTCTGAAAGATTACGGTACCACCCTCGATCTCTGGCGCGTCGGGCGGCAGATATTGGATGACCCAGATACGAGAGTCATCCGTCGCGGCGTAACGCGTGTAGGGATCGCCAGCGGACATGAAGTAGGCTTCGCCTGGCTCCAGCCGAGCCCGTTTGACCGTCACCTCATTGCGGATGACGGTCGCACCGGCAATTTGGAGTGTGAACGAGACATCGCCGGTGAAGGACGCCGCATCTTCCGCTGATGGAGGGGTAAGCTCAGTGACGCGCCAGATTGCTGGCTCGGTATCGAAGATCGCGAGTCCCTGCGCGATCACTTGCTCACGCGAGCGAGGAAGGTTGGGGGCCGGTGTTTGCTCTTGTGGAACGGGTGATGCCTCCTGAGCGCGAACACTAACCGGTCCACCCCGTGCGGCGAGGAGCGCACCGAAGAGAGCGAGTATCGTTAGTGCGGCCAGCGCACGCAGGGAGCGTGATCTGAGCACATCGTTCATCCCGTCTGGTCCTCCTCGACTTGTAGCTCATCATGCCAGAGGCGCGCAATGCTCAACGGCCCGGCTGCTGCGCCGGTGCTGATTTGCACGGTACCACAGGTGAGCGGCAAACGGGAAAGGCTGCATCGCTGCCTGTGCACGTCTCCAAAAAGTTGCGTACAATATCCGCCAGCCGCCTATCAGTGCTCAGACGTGGAGGAGGGATTCACCGGCCCAGACCACATGCGTGGGGATCATCGCTGTGATCGAGGCAATGTGTCCTTCGCTCGCGCCGCTGGCGGCAACGGGTTGTACGTGGGACTCGAGGGAGAGTCCTTGTGGTGCGGCGGGGAGGCATTTTGATGGCTGACACACGCATTGATCAACTGCTTCGCGAAGCAACGACGCTTCGGTATTCCCGGCGCCAGGTGCTGCGGCGGGCGGCTGTCCTTGGACTGTCTATCCCGACGGTAATGGCAGCGCTCGATCAGGCAGCGCTCGCCAAGCCAGGTCCGCGCTTCGGGCGCGCCCCGGCTCATCTCCAGGGGACCAAGCTGACGATCCTCGCGGCGACGTACTTTGTCCCGGCTGCCCAAGACTTTTTCAGCCAGCAAGCCAAGCAATGGGGTGAGCAGAACGGCGTCGAGATGACGCTGGACTTTGTGAACTGGCCAGACCTGCAGCCCAAGATCGGCGCAGCCGTCCAAGCCAAATCCGGCCCGGACATCGTCGAGTTGTGGGATACCTGGCCGTACCTCTACTACCAAGCGCTGGTGGATGTCCATGACATGGTCACCAAGCTTGGTGAGGCGCAGGGCGGGTATTTCGACTGGGTCGTGAAGACGGCGGCAGTTGACGGCCACTGGTACAGCGTGCCGACCGGAACCTCGACCTCTGCCTTTGCCTACCGCATGAGTTATTTCCAGGAGGCTGGCGCTACCGAGTTCCCGAAGACGTGGGAGGAATTGATCGAGGTCGGCAAAAAGCTCAAAGCGATGGGCAAGCCGCTGGGCCAGGCCCTTGGCCACAGCACCGGCGACCCGCCATCGTTTGCGTACCCGTACATGTGGTGCTACGGCGCCATGGAAGTGGAAGAGGACGGCAAGACGGTCGCGTTCAACCGCCCGGAATTTGTGGACGGGATGAAGCTATTCATCCAGGCCTGGAAGGATTGCTACGACGAGACTGGCCTGTCCTGGGATGATAGCGTCAACAACAGTGCGTTCCTCTCCGACCAGATTTCAGCAACGCTCAACGGCAGCAGCATCTACCTTGCCGCCAAGAAGCCCGAATCCGAAGGTGGGAAGCCCGATATCGCGGCGGACATGAATCACGCCGGCTACCCGTCCGGTCCGGCCGGCCGCTTCAACAATCTTGGCAGCCGCTCCTTTGGCATCATGAGCCATTCCAGCAATGTTGAGGGCGCGAAGGCGTTCCTGGAGTGGTGGGCATCGGCCGAGCCGTTCCAGGCGTGGCTCGAAGCGTACCAGGGTTACATCATCGCGCCGACCCAGCAATTCGTGCAGTTGCCGATTTACACCGAGGATCCGAAGCTGGCTCCCTACGCCGAGGTAGCAACCTACGCGCGCAACAAGGGCTACGCGGGTCCGGCAAATCAGAACGCGGCGCTGGCGTTCTCGAAGTACATCATCGTCGATACGTTTGCCCGCGCCGTCCAGGATGGCGACGCCGAGGGCGCGATCAAGTGGGGCGCCGATCAGCTTGAGCGCATCTACGGGGGCTAGGTGCCACGCGGCGCCGTGCCCTGGGGGCAAGAACACGGGGCGGGCGCTGGCCCGCCCCATGCCTCCTGCCTCGCAGCATTACCGGACGTTCTGTAGCGACGTATGGGCGTTTGTCCCAGGTCGCCACTTGGTATTCATTGGTTGAGTGATCGAGAGCGCACATGGCCATCGTTGGGTCCCCTGCCACGGCAGAAGTCTTGCGAGTCCCCCGGCGCCGGAGCACGTTCGTCCAGCGCGAGAGCACGCTCGCCTATATCTTTATGATTCCCGGATGGGTCATTCTGCTTCTCTTTATGGCCTATCCGTTCTTTCTCGGCATCTACCTCTCGATGACGGATCGGATGCTCGGATTCCCAGGCGCCAATTTCATTGGGCTTGAGAATTACCGCGTCCTTTGGCATGACAGCATTTTTCAGCAGACGGTCCGCAACACGGCGATTTACGGGATCGGGACAGTGCCCTTCAAACTCCTGCTCGGACTGGGCCTTGCGCTCCTGCTTAACCGGCCGTTCCGGCTGAGCCGGGTCGTTCGCGCGGGATTGTTGCTTCCTTGGATTGTGCCAACGGCGCTGAGCAGCCTCGCCTGGCTGATGCTCTTCAACGGGGTGCTAAGCCCGATTTCCTGGGTGTTGCGCGATTGGGGGATCATTGACCAGAACATCAATTTCCTCGGGAGCGCATGGAACGCGCGGCTCTCGTTGTGTGTCGCCAACATCTGGCGCGGCATTCCGTTCTTTGCGATCACGATCCTGGCTGGCTTGCAGGCCGTATCGCACGAGCTCCACGAAGCAGCCGCCCTCGACGGCGCTTCGAAGGTCCAGCGGTTCTTCGCCGTCACCTTGCCGGTCATTCGCCCGATCGTGTTGATCGCGACATTGTTCTCGATCATCTGGACGATCTCAGACTTTCAGCTGGTCTATGTGCTGACCAAAGGCGGTCCGGCCAACACGACCCATGTCTTTGGCACCTATGCGTATCAAATTGGCATGGGAGCGACTGATCTCGGCCAAGCCGCGGCGATTTCCCTGTATATGTTCCCCGCGCTTGCGCTCGGTGCCATCTTGCTGCTGCGCTATGTGCGGAGAGAGGAGTAGGGTGTCAGGGGTTGGGGTGCTCAGCCATCAGGATATGACGAACTGCCCGGCGCCGGCCACGCTGTTTCTGAGACCATCACCTGCCGGCTGAATGCACGTTCGCCCCTAATCTCCGTCATTCTCCAGCTCTTTCCTGGCTTCCCGAGGAGACACGGATGAACATCGTTGGTGAGAACCGGTTCTGGACTCGTATTTGGCAGTTTTATCTGCCGCTCGCCTTTTTTGCAGCGTTCCTGCTCTTTCCCTTCTATTGGATGGTGGTGGTTTCGCTCAAGCCGAACACCGACTTGTTCGAAACCAGGCTCAATCCCTTCCTCCTCTATAGCGTGACGCTCGACCATTACCGCTATCTGTTTACCTCCACCGATTTTCTGCGCTGGACGAAGAACACCATGGTGGTGACGATTGGATCGACGGCTTTGTCCCTCGTCTGCAGCGTGCTGATCGGCTACGCGCTGGGGCGCTACCGGTTCCGCGGCGGCACGGTGCTCGGCGCGGCCATCTTTCTCGCCTATCTCGTGCCACCGACGCTGCTCTTCATCCCCCTGGCCGAGGTTATCTCCCGGTTCCACCTTTACAACCGGTATTGGGCGCTGATCCTGACGTATCCGACGTTTCTCATCCCGTTTGCAAGCTGGCTGCTGATGGGCTACTTCCGCACGATCTCGCGGGAGCTGGAAGATGCCGCGCTTGTTGATGGCGCCAACCGCATCCAAGCCATGTGGCAGATCATCATGCCCCTGGCGCTCCCCGGCATTCTTTCCGCTGGAATCTTTTGCTTCACGCTCGGATGGAACGAGTTTCTCTACGCCCTGGTGTTCATGGGCTCTGGCAACATGAAGACGATCCCGGTGGGCACCGTGAGCGATCTTATCCGCGCCGATGTCTACTTCTGGGGCTCGCTGATGGCCGCGGGGATTCTCGGCTCTGTCCCCGTTGCCGTCGCGTATTCCTTCTTCGTTGATCATTACGTGGCTGGGCTGACCGCTGGCGCGACCAAGGGGTAGCCTGGCCGATCGACGGCTGAGACTGGGTGCCACGTGCTGCGTGGGACGATATCCTCGGTGCGCCTTGAGACTCGCGCGGCTTAGGCTGTCCCCCGAACGAGTTCCTTCAATTGCTGGGCGTTCAGGACCGCGTACCCATGCGCGTCGTTGTTGAAGTAGCAATACACGTCGCGCGTGGCGGCAAACGCCTTCACCTTCGCTGCCCAGGCCGCGAGCTGCTCGCCGGAATATGATGAGGCGTATAGCGCGCCTGGCCCGTGGAACCGGATGTAGGCGCACAGGCCGGTCGCGTGCTCGACGTGGGGAATGACCGGAGACTCGCTCACCACGAAGCCGGCACCGGCCGCATCAAGGAGCTGGAACACCTCGTCAACGAACCACGACGCATGGCGGAACTCGATGGCCTGGTGGCACGTGGTGGGCAGCAGGGTGAGGAAGCGCGACAGCCGCTCAAAGTGCTCGCGGTGCGGGTCCAGCGCGAAGCTCGGGGGCAACTGCCAGAGAACGCAACTGAGCGCATCCCCGAGACCAGACGCGTCGTCGAAGACCGTGGCGACTTCCTCTGCAACCTCGCGCAAGCGCTTGACATGAGTTACCGCCCGGTGGCCCTTGATCGCGAAGCGGAATGTCGCGGGAACCTCGCGCCGCCACCGCTCGAAGACGGCTCGGGACTGCCGGCGGTAGAAGGTAGCGTTGATCTCGACCGTGTCGAAGTGCTGGGCATAGTACGCAAGCCAGGCACGCTGCGGCAAGCCGGGCGGGTAGAGCACGCCGACCCAGTCGCGATAGACATACCCGGACGTCCCGATCCAAATGGTGCCCATCGAACGACCTGGCCGGAGCCGCAACACGGATGCTGTTTGGCGGCTCCGGGAAGATCAGGAAGACCGAACCAACCGCGCTGGAGGCGGGCCTACAGCCGGGCCAGATCGTCGTCGGTGAGTCCGTAAACCCGGCGAGCGATATCCTCGGTGATCAGCTCGGCACGAAGATCGGCTAGCACCAGATCCCGGTCGCGCTCGCGCGGATCGCCCCAGCCACCGCCGGAGCCGGTGATCAGGCGCACCACATCGCCCTTTTTCAAGGGGAAGCGTGCCGTTTTCCCGAAGGTGACGGGAGGACGGCCGTCAGCGAACAGAATCTGGACGGCATTTGGCGAGCCGTTGCGGCCACCTGCGACACCCCAGGGCGTGTACTTGTGCCGCCCGAATGTGGCAGTGACAAAGCCGCCCTGGTCGCTGAGGATTCGGTAGTCGCGGATCAGGCCACGGCCGCCCCGGTACTTGCCCTCGCCGCCTTCCGCGGTGTTGAAGGCGAACTGATCCACCTGAATCCCGTAAATCGCCTCTGTCACCTCAAGCGGCAAGATGTACGTTTCGCCATCGCCGACACAGACGAGACCGCTCTCGCCATCCTGATCGAAGCTGGCGCCCCAGCCGCCCGCGTTCGGCTCGACCAGGATCGCCGGCTGGCCGGTATCCGGATGGATCGTATAGGTGATATCGGCGCAGACCGAGAGGAAGTGGCCCGCTGACAGGCGGTGAGGAACATGCGGGGCCAGCGCCTTCCAGACCAGATCGGCGGCGAAGATCATCGTTTCCCAATAGGTAGAGACGGGCGCCGGACGCTCGGCGGTCAGAACGGTGCCCATCGGGCAGATCACCTTCATCGGCCGGAAGCAGCCCTCGTTTGCCGGCACGTGTGGATCGGTCAGTGCCTTGAAGACGAGGCGCACCGCGGAGACGAGTCCGGTCCACGTGCAGTTGATCGGCCCGCGGGTCTGCGGGGCACTGCCGGTGAAATCGCAAATGAACTCCTTGTCGGTGACGGTGACTTTCACCTGGCAGCGATGCGGCTCGGGCGAGAGGCCATCGTCGTCGATGCAGTCCTCGGCCTCGTACACTCCTGGGGGCAGTTTGGCGAGCTCGCGCAGGACCATCGCTTCCCCGTAGTCGAGCAAGATCCGGATCGCTTCCCGCACATTCGCCAGCCCGTGCTTGCGGCAGAGCTCCTGGAAGCGCTGCGCCCCTAGCCGGCAGGACGCGACCTGTGCCCAGACATCACCCAACGTCATGTCCGGCGTACGGACGTTGGCGGCGATCATGTCGAAGAGACTCTGAATCGGTTTCCCGCGCTCGAAGAGCTTGACGCACGGGAATTGCAGCCCCTCTTGGAAGACATCCACCGAGTCGGTCGTCCACGAGCCAGGATCCTTGCCCCCGACCTCAGTCCAGTGCGCCTTGTTGGCCGAGAAGCCGATCAGCTCGCCCTCGAAGAAGATGGGCATGACCAGCGAGACATCGGAAAGATGCGTACCGCCGCCGGCATAGGGATCGTTCGTGACGATGATGTCGCCCTCTTCCAGGCCATCGCGTCCAAATTTCTCCAGCGTGTACTGGACGGCGAAGGTCATCGTTCCCAGGAAGCCGGCCACCCCATTGCCCTGGGCGAGCAGTTGCCCCCGCTCATCGGTGATGCCGCAGCAGTAGTCAAGCACCTCATAGATGATCGGGCTCTTGCTCGTACGCTGAAGCGAGACGAACATCTCGTCTCCAATAGCGTTCAAACCTTCCTTGATGATCTCGACAGTAAATGGATCAAGCGCGGTTCCGAGCTCCGCGCTGCGAGCTCCGTAAGAGGTGTCTGCGGTCATCGCGCTCTCCTTTCGCCCGTCGCCTGCCGTCAGTTCCCTGCTGCCTGTCGTTCGTCGCCTGTCTTCATCCCTGACTCCCGACTCTTGTCCTAGCCCCCAGCCCCCGTATCGATGACGATATTGCCGATCTGGTCCACGGTGGCGGTCATGCCGGGGTAGACGACCGTCGTTGCGGCCGGCTCCTCGATGACGGCCGGACCGTGAATCACCGCGCCTGGCTGGAGATTGCTGCGCTCGTAGATCGCGCTATCGAGGTGGCCCCACTCGTCGTAGTCCACCACCCGGCGGCTCTTCATCCGGCCATCGCCACCATTGCCCGCGAAGGCGCGCAGCTCGGGCTTGCGCGTTGGCACGATCCCGACCACGTGGAAATTGACAATCTCTATCGGCGAATCCAGGCGGTAGGTGTAGGCACGCTCGTGCAACTCGTGGAAACGCGCATTGGCCACCTCGATGTCGAGGTGTGCGGAAGCCACGGGCACGCGCACGGTATGTTCCTGCCCGTGATAGCGCATATCCAGGAAGCGGGAGATTTGGACGGCATCGACTGGGTAGCCAGCGGCGGCGAAGAATTGCCGCGCCCGGGCTTCCATCCCGGCGAAAATCTCGCGCATTTTCGGGAGATTGTCCCGCGTGCTGGCGACGAGCGTCGTCTGAATGAAATCCTGCATGGCGTCGGTCATCAACATGCCCCAGGCCGAGAAATGGCCGGGTGCCAGCGGGATGAGCACGCGCTTGATGTGGAGCTCCTTGGCCAGGGCAGCCGCGTGCATCGCGCCACCGCCCCCGAAGGCAACGAGGGTGTAATCGCGCGGATCGTAGCCCCGGCGGACGGAGACGAGCTTGAGCGCGTTGATCATGTTCGCGTTGGCGATCCGGATGACGCCTAGCGCCGCATCTTCGACCGATACGCCGAGCGCATCGGCGATCTTTTGCATCGCCTTACGCGCCAGATCCACGCTGACCTTGATTTCGCCGCCCAGAAAGTAATCCGGGTTGATGCGTCCGGCGATCAGGTTCGCGTCGGTGACCGTCGGCTCGGTGCCGCCCAGACCATAGCAGGCTGGGCCTGGCACGGCGCCAGCGCTCTTCGGTCCGACCTTGAGCGCGCCGCCCGCGTCGATCCAGGCGATGCTGCCACCGCCCGCGCCGATCTCCACAATGTCCACGACCGGGACCTTGATCGGGTAGCCAGCGTGGTGTTGATCGCGCTCGATCCGGTATTCGGTCGTGATCTTCACTTCGCCCTGGTCGATCAGCGAGCACTTGGCGGTGGTGCCACCGATGTCCAAGGTGATCAGATTTGGCATCCCGATGGCGTTGCCGATCGCCTGTGCGCCGATGACGCCACCGACTGGACCGGATTCGACCATGTGAATAGGCTGCTCACGGGAGACGGCGAACGTCGCCGTGCCACCATTGGATTTCATGACATCCAGCGGGGAGACGATGCCATAATCGCGCAACTGCTGTTCCAGTGATGCCAGGTAAGCCGAAGCGGTCGGCCGCACGTAGGCATTGAGAACGGCGGTGCTGGTTCGCTCGTACTCGCGCCACTCCTTGGTTATCTCCGATGAGGCGGTGATCGGCACGCCGGGCAAGCGCTCGGCGAGGATGCGCACTGCTTCCTCTTCGTGGCAACTGTTGGCGTAGGCGTGCAGGAAACAGACCGCGACCGCCTCCGCGCCGGCCGCCCTGATTCGCTCGGCGACGCGCTCGACGCTGGCGCGGTCGAGTGGCGTAACGATCTCGCCCTTGTAGTTCATCCGCTCCGTCACCTCAAATCGGAGCTCGCGGGGGACGAACGGTGGCTGCTTGCGAAACTTGAGGTTATAGATATCAGGCCGGTTCGCGCGGCCGATCTCGAGTACGTCGCGGCAGCCAGCGGTGGTGACGAGCGCGGTTTTGGCGCCCTTGCGTTCGGTGAGCGCGTTGATGACCACGGTCGTGCCGTGGACAAAGTGCTCGACTGCGGCGGGGTCGAGACCGGATTTGGCGATCGCGTCCATGATGCCCTGAGCGAAGTGGGGCGGAGTGGAGGATGCTTTCGCCAGACCGAGCTCACCGGTCTGCTCATCAAGATAGACCAGGTCGGTGAACGTCCCACCGATATCGGTAGCGAGCTTCATCGTTCGGTTGCCTCCGTGAAATCGGTCCGAGCAGTGATTCCCCTCGAGCGTCGCGCGTCGGCCACCGCCGCTGGCGCGACCGGGCGGATTGTACTGGGTATTCGTGTGCAGCGCTGCCAGCAGGCACGCAGTGCATTGTGTCGCCCGCGCTGAGAACCGACACGAGTCCAACTGGAGTTCCTGCTCTTTGAGATTGAAGAGCAGCACGGTGGAGGAGTAATCCGTCCTACCGATAATATTGTGAATTTCTCCAGCGGGTATTGACACAAACTTGCTTAGAGTGTAAGCTGGTTAAAGAGGTCTTACTAGTCCTATTTGCACGCATTGCGGTCGGTTTCCAGGCGAGGATCCTCCAATCCAGCAATTCTTGGCGCGGACGAGAGTCTTTGGTGCTTGGTTGCGATCGAGGAGGTGGCCATGATTCCCCCTGATGCGATCACGCTCAATTGGGCTTGAGAGTTCCTGGTCTCGTGGGTGCAGTCTCGCAAGGGCATCGCAGCCGAGGAGGTATCGATGGGCGATCGAGAAGCCTCGATTCGAGGTGCGCAAAAGCCTGATGAGCCTGAAACGAGCCGCTTTTCCCGGCGCCGGTTTCTCCAGGGATCCGGGGTGGCAGCCGCGGCGACTGGTCTGGCTGGAGCCGGGTTCGCAGTCGCGCGGAATACCACAGCAAGTGGACCGTCCGCCGTCTCTCCGAACGTCCATCTGCACGCTGCCCCTGGCAGTGCAGCAGCCACCGGCCGAATTTCCCCAAACGTCTCTCTCACCTTCTTCAATCCTCATGAATACAAGACTGTGGATGCGCTGACCGCACGCATCATTCCCGGCA
Organism: Thermomicrobiales bacterium; assembly: GCA_042408955.1. Classification (GTDB taxonomy): domain Bacteria; phylum Chloroflexota; class Chloroflexia; order Thermomicrobiales; family UBA6265; genus CALGSZ01. Next base: position 8,507 of record JBHOQQ010000077.1, on the reverse strand, counting down.
CGCCGGAAGATCCTGGGGCTCGGGAAGCCCGTGTGGTCGACTACATTGACTCGGCGCTTGCAGGCCCGTACGGCTGGGGGCTTCAGACATACCGTCAAGGACCATTCCTGGTCGTGAGTGAAAGCCCGGTGGCGCCTCCGCCGGAGCTGACGACTCGACGCGATCTCTATCAGGTGATCGAGGTCAGGCCCGAAGATGCGCCTCGGTACGGGTACCAATCAGTCCTCACACCCCAGGAGGTGTATCGCCGCGGACTGGCAGCGTTGGATGCTTATACGCAGCAGCAGTTCGGCAAAGACTTTGTCGATTTGACCGAGGAGCAGCAGGACACCATTATGGCCGCCCTGGCCGATGGTAGCGCCACCGGATTTGACAATCCATCTGCGCAGAGCTTCTTCACGACACTTCGCACACACACCATCGAGGGCATGTTTGCTGACCCGATGTATGGCGGCAACCGCGACATGGTTGGCTGGAAGATGATCGGTTATCCCGGCGCTCAGCGGTCCTATTCCCCTATGGACTTGCGCGATCCGAATTGGCCCGGACGGGAGCCGCAAAGTCTGGCCGATTTGGCTGGCATACATGAGCAGTAGGAGGCCGGAGATGGCACAGCTTCCGAAAGTCGACGTCGTCACGGTCGGCGCCGGCTGGACCGGCGGCATTCTGGCCCAAAAGTTGACCGCGGCAGGGCTTCAAGTGGTGTCCATCGAGCGCGGTCCATGGCGGACGACCGAGCGAGACTTCTCGCACAATCATGATGTCCTCCGCTTTGAGGTGCGCAAAGAGCTGATGGTCAACCTCGCTGAGGAGACGTGGACGTGGCGGCCGAGCCCGCGCCACACGGCTCTCCCGATGCGGCAGTACGGATCGTTCAACCCTGGCGCAGGAGTCGGCGGCGCGGGAGTCCACTGGGCGGCGCAAGCCTGGCGTTTCTCTCCGTCCGATTTCCAATACCGCACGCACCATATTCAGCGGTATGGAGAGGATAAGCTGCCTCCCGGTAACCGCATTCAGGACTGGCCGATCACCTATGAGGAACTTGAACCGTACTACGACGCCTGGGAGTACGACATTGGGGTCTCCGGCAAGGCAGGGAACATCCAAGGACAGATCCAAGAGGGTGGCAATCCCTTCGAGGGTCCGCGACAGCGCGAGTATCCGCTTCCGCCGCTTGCTCAGTCCATCGCGGCCGATATGTTTACCCAAGCTACGAAAAATCTGGGCTACCACCCGTTCCCGCAACCTTCGGCAATCCTTTCTCAGAACTATACGGGGCTGTCCGGGCGCGAGCGTAGCGGCTGTATCTATTGTGGCTTCTGCACGCGGTACGGCTGCGAGGTTTACGCCAAGGGGAGCGCGTTAACGGACCACATCCCTTTGGCACTGGCCACTGGTCGCTATGAGATCCGCACCGGGTGCTACGCGATTCGCATCAACGTCGATTCGGATGGCCTCGCCACTGGAGTCACCTACATCGACCCCGGTGGCCGAGAGCAGTTTCAACCGGCTGACATCGTCATTCTCTCCGCCTATACCTTATCGAACGTGCGCCTGCTACTCTTGTCGCGTGATCAGCCGCACGCAAATGGCGTCGGCAATGATCGCGGGCTTGTCGGAAAGAACTACACGTACCAGCTCGGTGGAGGCGGCTCGCAGGCGATCTTCAGGGGCAGGAAGTTTAACCAGTTCATGGGCAATGGCGGCACCGGCGCACTGATTCATGATTTCGAGGCCGACAACTTCGATCACAGCAGCCTCGACTTCATCGGCGGCGGCTCAATTAGCTGCGGCGGCACCGGCAACAGCGTCATCGGTGCCGTGAGCGCGGTCTCTGGGCCAGATGGCAAGAACTGGGGCCGTGAATGGAAGCAGGCCGTACGAGAATCGTGGGACAGCCGGGTTTCGATCGGGATTCAAGGAGAGAGTCTGCCATACGATGATCAGTACCTCGATCTCGATCCAACATATCGCGACCGCTTTGGCCTGCCGCTGCTCCGTATCACCTTCGACTGGCATGAGAACGACTACAACCTGATCCGTTACCTCTCTCCCAAGATGCGCGAGATCCTACTGGCGATGGGAGCCAACGAGGCGGATGTGACAACCTCGAAGGAGCTCCAGCCATACCGAATCGGTCCCTATCAAAGCACACACAACACCGGCGGCGCCATTATGGGAGCTGATCCTGGCAATTCAGTGACCAACAAATACGGCCAGGTGTGGGATACGCCGAATGTCTTCGTGACCGGAGCAGCGCTATTCCCGCAGAACCCTGGCATGAATCCAACAGAGACCGTCTGTGCGCTCGCCTACATGGCGGCAGACGGGATCATCAACAGATATCTCAAGGATCCCAGACGCATCATCGCTTCGTGAGTCCTAACGTACTGCGAGTGGGTCTGGAGTGGCATCGGAGGCGGTCCGACGCCACTCCGTTTTTGCCTATTGCCTCCAGGTCACGGCGCTGGGTCCTGAACCTCTATGAGCGGCTGTATCCAAGCCAGGTTGCTCTATCCAACCCGGTTACCGCCAATACACGCCTTGAGGTTTCGACACGTTGACGCTCAAGATTGCTGCTTGGGCCCGCTCTGTCGTTTTACTTCACCAGGTGCCTCTGGAACCAGTCAAGGACTCGTTGCAGGAAGTCCTCGATATGAGCCGGCTCTCCGGTCCACGGGAAGAGGTGATGGCCGCCCGGATACCGCACGAATTCGACCTCGCAACCATTCGCCTTTAGTATCGCAAACATTTGCTCGCCTTGGCCGATTGGGCAGCGGTCGTCGGCCTCGCCATGCAAAATCAGTGTCGGAGTCCGCGCCCGGTGAGCGAACGTCGCCGGGGAGTGCGCCGTGTACCATTCGCGGCACTCATGCGGCTTGCCACCCCATTGCTGTGGCCCCCAGACATGCCCGATATCGCTGGTGCCATAAAACGATTCGAGGTCGAAGACCGGAGCACCGCAGACGGCCGCGCGAAACCGGCCGGTTTGGGCAATCGTCCAGGCTGTCATGTAGCCACCGTACGAATAGCCGTAGATGCCGAGCCGCTCGGAATCCGCGTACGGGCGCTCTAGCACGGCGTCCACGACGGCCATCAGATCGCGAAAATCTTCGCCGCCCCAGTCACGAATGACTTGCTGCGTGAAGCGGCGGCCATAGGAGCCGGAGCCGCGCGGGTTGGAAAAGACTACAAGAAAGCCGTGACTCGCGAGCATCTGCTGGACATGACTGAACTCGTACCCATACCAGCCATTTGGGCCGCCATGAACGTCGAGAATTACCGGATATCGCCTGGCCGGATCGAAGTCCCGTGGCTTGAGCAGCCAGGCCTCGATCGTGAACTCGCCGCGCTGTACGTCGAAGCGCTCCCAGGCAGCGGGTGGAGCCTCGCGCAGGATGGCCCCGTTCTGATCCGTCAACTGCCGGGTGGCGCCGGTTGCCAGATCATAGGCCACCACCTCGCCGACCGCCTCAAGGCTGCCGCGGGTCTGCACGACCCACCTGCGGGCGGAGTCCACACTCATGCCCCAGTGCTCAGCCAGCCACGTCTGGATGACCGTGACTTCACCGGTTTCCGTATCGAGCTCGTAGAGCCCGCTGGCGCCTCCCCGCGCCGCCGTGAAGAGCGCGCGCCGCCCGTCGAGCCAGACCGGCTGGGACGGCGAGACGAACATGGACCAGCTCTCCAGCGGCTGGCAGGCCAGGTCATGCGTGAGGCGGCGCAGCGCACCGCAAGAAAGAACAAGAAAGAAATCGAGCTGCCACGTTCGCTCCGTATCCCCGGCAAGCAGGAGGCGCGTGCCATCGGGCGACCACGCCCACAGCGCGACGACGCCCGTCTCCGGCCCGATCAGCGTCTGCTCCCCTGTCTCGACCGAAACCAGCGCAAGCTGAGAGCAGATCTGATTCCGATTTGGAACTTGGACCGCGATCGTGCGCCCATCGGGCGACCAGGTAGGATGAAAGTGATCGGCAGGATCGCTTGTAAGCATGCGCCGCTCGCCGGTCACCACATCGACCAGCCAGAGTTGAGCGCGAGCATCGCCGAGGTAGCCACGGGTATCCTGCTTGTAATCGAGGCGCCGCGTGACACGGACGCGCGGCGGTGCGTCTTGCGGCGTGGGGAGCTCGTCCGGATTCTCGGGATCGAAGATCGCGGTGTACGCGATGGTCCGGCCATCGGGCGACCAGGCAAGACCGCTCAGCGGGACACGGTGCCGGGTGATCTCTCGCGCCTCTCCGCCCTCCAGAGACAGGACGGCGATGCTCTGTTGCTGGTCGCCAGCGCGATCGGAAACGAACGCGACGGAACGCCCATCTGGCGACCATCGCGCTCCACCGTTGTGCTGCCCGAGCCTAGTCAGCTGGCGCGCATTGGCGCCATCAATCCCACACAACCAGAGCTGCGAGCTACTCCTTCGAGTCTCGCGGTCCACGCGCGTGACCGTGTACACAACCTGCGTCCCATCCGGCGAGATCCGCGGGTCGTTCGCGAGGCTGAAACCGTAGACGAGCGTTTCTGGCGACAACACCTGGGCCATCGTCTCCCCCAATCACCCGAGCACCACGTTACGCGGACAGCCAAGAGCCTTGCCGCTCCAATGGCTTGTCAGAATGTATCAGAGTGTGCTTGACCAAGTGCAAAGGTTGTGCGATAAACTCGACGCCCCACGCGTGAATGCTCAGTAGGGCGAGCACACAGGAGAGGTGAATGAGCCATTTGCGATCACCAACGTGCAGTGTCTCGCATCGGCAGAAGCACCCCGTTTGGGTTGGGGAAGCGCACGTGAACAGGAAAGGAGGAGGAGGATGAGACGGGGCTGGTTCTTCCGCACGACGGCGTTCATCGTTGTGCTCTTCCTCATTGCGGGAGCACTGGGTGCCAGCGTGGCACCGCGCCCTGCTGCTGCGCAGGAAGAGCAACCCGTTCAAGGCGGTTCGTTGCGCCTCGCGATCAGCGAGGAACCCGACCAGCTCGATCCGGCCCGGACCATAGAATTACTCGCCAGCTACCTCATGAGCTTCATCTACGACCAGCTCATCTATATTGGGCCCGATGGCCTGCCACAGCCATGGGTCGGCGAATCGTGGGAGATTAGCCCGGACAATCTGACGATTACCTTCAAGATTCGTCAGGGACTCAAGTTCCACGATGGCACGCCGCTAGATGCTCCGGCAGTCAAATTCGGCTACGACCGCATTCTTGATCCGGCCATGGCAGCGCCGTACAAAGGCTTCCTCGGGCCGTTGGAGTCGGTCGAGGCTCCGGACGCGACAACGCTCATTTTCCACTACTCCAAGCCGTACGCGGCGTTCTTCAATAATGCCGCGCAGATTCCGATCGTCTCCCCCACGGCAGTTCAGCAGCTCGGCGATGATTTCGGCCATAACCCCGTCGGCTCTGGCCCGTTCAAGTTCAAGTCGTGGGAGACCGGCACGCGCATCGTCTTCGAGCGCAATCCCGATTACGTCAATTACCGGCAGGACGACAAGAACAAGGGCGCTCCCTACCTCGATGAGCTGATCTTCAACGTCATCCCGGAGGCGGCCACGCAGACCGCCGCGTTCGAATCCGGGGAGATTGATGTGCTCTCGGTGCCGCGGGAGGACGTCGCGCGCTTGGAGGCAGCCGGCTTCACCATCGTCACGCAGAAGAAATCGCACAACATCAACTTCATCGAGTTCGCGAACCGGCCGCCATTCAACAACGAATACTTCCGCAAGGCGGTCGCTCACGCGATCGACCGCGACAGCATCGTCGAGATCGCCTATCTCGGGCGAGCTACGCCAAACATGTGCCCGGTGCCGATCGGCGATGCGTCGTATGACGAGGCGCTCTGTGCCGAGCACGGCTACGAGTACGACCTGGAAAAGGCGAAGCAGATGCTGGCCGAGGGCGGGTTCGTCGACACGAACGGCAACGGCATCGTCGAGATGGATGGCAAGGATCTCGAGGTGACCCTCTGGAGCTACGCGCCGTACCCGGTACAGGAGCGAACCATCGAGATCATCCAAGCCGATCTCAATAAGATCGGGATCAAGACCGATATTCAAACGATCGAGTTCGGCGCGATGCACCCGATGCTGGAGAGCGGCGAGATCGGCTTCGACTACATGCGCTGGACGTTCTATGACCAGTCGATCCTCTCACAGCTCTTCAAGTGCCCCGGGTGGGTGAAGCAGACGTGTGATCCGGAGCTCGACAAATTGCTGGAAGTGGCCGACACCACGGTCGATCCGGAGGCGCGTGTCCAGGCCAGCCGCGAGGCGATCAAATACGTCCTCGATCACGCCATTATTGCGCCGGTCAACAGCGACTGGCTGGACGCAGCGATTCAGCCCTATGTCCGTGACTATCGCTGGGACGCCCAGGACAACGAGCGGCTGATCGACGTTTGGCTCGCCAAATAGGTTGTCAGGGGCGAGGAGTTAGGGGCTGGGGGCGAGGGACAGCAGAGGCACAGGGCATCGCGGGTTCGTCGCATCCCGGTCCCTCATTCCCGAAGCTCCTCGCCCCCGGCTTTCGACCCGTAGCCCCCTCGGAGTGGTGAAGTGGCGCTGTTCATCGTGAGGCGGATCCTCGTCACGATCCCCGTCTGGTTCGCCGTCCTCACCCTCGTCTTCCTGATGCGGCCGCTCGTGCCTGGCGATCCAGTCAAGATCATGTTTTTCGGGCGCTCCGCCAGCCAGGAAGCGATCGAGGCGATGCGCCGCGATCTCGGGCTCGACAAGCCACTCCTGACGCAATACTTCACCTACGTCGGCAACGTGGTGCGCGGCGACCTGGGCAAAAGCATCACGACACGCCAGCCTGTCGCGCATGAAATCAAAGCTCGTTACCCGGCGACGCTCAAACTGGCTGCCGGCAGCCTGCTCGTCTCAACGCTCGTCGGCTTGTTCGCAGGGGTGCTGGCCGCGGTCTATAAAGACAGTCTGATTGACACCACGGCGATGGTCATCGCGATCGCCGGACTGTCGATGCCCGCCTTCTGGTTCGGCCTGCTGATGATTTACTTCTTTTCCGTCAAGCTCCGGTGGTTCTCCGTCATTCCGGATGGCTCGCTGAAATCGCTGATTTTGCCGGCAGTCACCCTTGGTCTGATCGCATCCTCGGTGGTCGCCCGGCTGGTGCGATCGGCAATGCTCGAAGTTCTCGGGCAGGACTTCATCCGGACGGCACGGGCAAAAGGGCTGCACGAACGCCAGGTGTTGCTCCGCCACGCCCTTGGCAACGCGCTCATTCCAGTGGTTACCATCCTCGGCCTCCAATTTGGCGGGCTCCTCAGTGGTGCGTTCATCATCGAGGCCGTCTTCGCTTGGCATGGAATCGGCGAGCTCGGTGTCCAAGCGTTCTCCAAGCGCGATTTCCCGCTAATTCAAGGCATTGTGCTTGTCGTGGCGACGAGTTATATGCTGGTCAACCTCGTTGTTGACATTCTTTACGCGTTCCTTGACCCACGGATAAAGATCCAGTGACAGCGACAACAACTGCTCCCAGCGCGTCTCGTCTCCTGTTTGACCAGCCTCGGGTGAGCCGGACTGGGCCCGCTGCGTCTCTGCGCGCGCTCTTTCGTCACCGGCAGGCCCAGCTCGGCGGATTCATCATCGCCGTGCTGATCCTCTCGGCGATCTTTGCGCCGTTCATTGCTCCGTATGATCCGTATGAGATCCGTGTCGGGAAGCCGCTCAGCGGGCCGTCGCGCCAGCACTGGCTGGGGGTTGACGATCTCGGGCGCGATCTCCTCAGCCGCATCATCTTTGGGGCGCGGATCACGCTGCGCATTGGCATCATCATCGTCGCGATCGAGGCGTTGATCGGGATCACCGTTGGACTGATCGCGGGTTATTACGGCGGCTGGATCGACAGCCTGCTAATGCGCTTTACCGACATTGCGCTGGCGTTTCCAGGATTTATCCTCGCTCTCGCCATCGTAGCTGTCCTGGGTCCAGGTCTCACGAACGCGATGATTGCCGTGGGCATCTCCGCCTGGCCGTATCTTGCCCGCGTCGTGCGTGGCTCGGTGCTCTCGGTGCGGGAAACGGAGTACGTCACCGCGGCCCGGGTGATCGGGGCAACGAACGCGCGAATCATGTGGCGCGCGATTCTCCCGAATGTGCTGGCACCGATCATCGTCCTGGCTTCGCTGGAGTTTCCCGCCGCGGTGCTCTACGCATCGGGTCTTTCGTTTCTGGGGCTCGGTGCTCAGCCACCATCGCCGGAATGGGGAGCGCTGCTCACCGATGCGCGCAACTTCATCCGAACGGCGCCCCACCTGATCAATGCGCCCGGCGCGGCGATCTTTTTCGTCGTACTCGCGTTCAACCTTCTCGGCAATACCCTGCGCGACGTGCTCGATCCGCGCTTGAGAGGCCGGTAGCGAGCACCTCCTTAGCAACGGCGCCGCGACACTCCGAGCACCGTAAGAGCGAGGCCAGTTACTGCTGCTACAGCCGTCCCACGATCGCGTCGCCGACTTCGACGGTCGTTGCGGTTCCTCCGAGGTC
>JBHOQQ010000086.1:0-26130 GCA_042408955.1 Thermomicrobiales bacterium | reverse complement strand
CACTTTTTCGATCCCGTGAATCACGGTGGTGTGGTCGCGCCCCCCAAGCTCCTGTCCAATTTCCAACAGCGAGGACTGCGTCTCCTCTCGCAGCAGGTACATGGCAATTTGCCGCGGCCCCACGATCTCCTTTGCCCGGCTCCGTCCGCGCAGTGCGTCGAGCGTCACACCGAAATGCTCCGCCACCGCGGCCACCACATCGGCTCGCGTAAGCTTTGCTCGCCGCGCCCCGATCGCCGCATCGGTCAGCGCCTCGATGGCGACCGGGAGCGTCAAGGGACGGCCGGTTGTTTGCGCGTAAAACAATACCTTATTGAGCGCCCCTTCTAACTCGCGAATATTGGTTTGATCCCGCGCCGCAATATACTCCACCACGTCATTGGGCAGCGTTGCGCCAACCTCCTCCGCTTTCGTTCGCAAGATCGCCATCCGCATCTCGTAATCGGGTGGCTGCACATCGACGATCAGCCCGCCCTCGAAGCGCGAGCGCAGCCGGTCTTCGAGCGCCGAAATGGCTCGTGGCGGCTTGTCGCTTGAGATGATGACCTGCTTGCCACTTTGATACAGCGCATTGAACGTGTGGAAAAACTCTTCTTGCGTGCTCTCTTTCCCAGCGATGAACTGAATATCGTCAATCATCAAGATATCAATCGCGCGATACCGGGCCCGGAATTCTTCCATCCGCTGCCCGCGAATCGCGCTAATCAGCTCGTTCGTGAACTTCTCTGATGAGACATACAGGATCGTGAGGTGTGGATGCAGCTCGAGCGCCCGATGCCCAATCGCATGCAACAGGTGCGTTTTGCCAAGTCCGACGCCACCGTGAATAAAAAACGGGTTGTACTGACCGCCCGGCCGCTCGGCGACGGCAAGCGAGGCCGCGTGGGCAAACCGGTTAGAGGACCCGACCACGTAGTGCTCGAAGACGTACCGGGGATTTAGCCCATGAGCCGGAGCCGGGGTGAGCGCGAGCTGGCGCGTCTCAGGCACGGGACCGGCTTGCTTGCCCGGCGCCTCGGCCGCTCCTTCCCGCCGGGATGCCTGCGGGCTCGGCGCCTCGCGCCGCGAGCTTCGCTCACGCCCACGCGAGTGTACTGCCCCAGGACTCTGAGACGGCGGAGCGATGGGAGAAAGGAGCGGTGCTCCATGCTGATGTGGACCCGCGGGCTCGCGCTGCCGCTCACCGTCGCCTTCCCGCTCCGGGCTCAGCACGGTAAATTCCACCCGAATCGGCCTGCCGACGATATCAGAGAGGACGCGCTCAATCTCTCCGGCATAGCGATTCTTCAGCGTCGAGGCGCTGAAGGTGTTAGGCGCTGCGATCGTGGCGACATCGTCGGCAAACGCGACGATTGTCGTTGGCCGGAGCCAGTTGTCGAACGCGTTCCGGCTGAGCCGCACTTGGAGATCGCCAAGAACCGCTTGCCAGAGCTGCTTGGCTTGCATGTGCACGCAGAACGCCCCCGCTTGCTGACGACCGAGGGTGTACGAACATAACTTGTCCGCATCGTAGCACCGGCAAGGGGGAACTGCAACCGAGCGCCGCCGTCGCAGCTAACCGAATAGCACTGCTGCGGTCGCTGGCGCAGGAACAGCTGGATTCCGGGTTAAACACTGACCCGGCCATGCGGCCGGGTCAATGCGGGAAGGGGAGGGGTGGAGCGTGTGCGGCGCTCCACTGGGCTTGGGAGAGAGCATCGGATTGTTGGGGCGACGCTCTCATTGCTGTCTACGTCTCCAGCCGCCAATCGGATTCATGGCTGTGCCAGGTGGACACAGCCCCCGCTCTCAGGGCTTCTGCACGTCTTGCTCTACCCGTACACCGTGGCGGCGGCATGCTTCTTCGCAGCCGTGCCGGCGAAGCTTCTCCAGGCAGAGGCACGATGCCAGGTGGCGATTCCTGGAACATTCAGGCACAATCCTCCTGCTGATGATGCGATGTGATCCGTTCGACCCACCGCGGTGACGAGAGATGGTACCCGAATTCGCGCCAGTCGGACTGTCGGCGGCAGAGGTGGCGCAGCGCAAAGCGCGTGGCCTCACGAATCAATCGCCTCGGTCAGACACACGCACCTACACGCAGATCATTCGCGAGAACGTGATCGCGCTCACCAATGTTGCCCTCCTCGCCGTCGGCACGACCCTGATCTCCATGGGGTTGTATCGGGAGGCACTGTTCACCGCGAGCCTCGTGCTCTTCAACATCGCCGTTGGCCTTTACCAGGAGATCCGAGCAAAGCGACGGTTAGACCAGATCGCCCTCCTCACGCGGCCACGCGCTCATGTCATTCGCGATGGCATCGTCCACGATGTCCTCCCGGAGGAGGTCGTCCTCGGTGACACCCTCCTCATCGCTCAGGGTGATCCCGTCCTGGCGGACGGCCGCCTGCTCGCTAGCGAGGTCCACGTGGACGAGTCGTTGCTGACAGGCGAGACCGATCTGATTCGCAAGCAACCGGGCGATCGCCTGACATCCGGCAGCATTTGCATGTCCGGCAAAGGCTATTACCTGGCAGAAGCCGTGGGGGGTGAGACGGTTGCGGGAACGATCGCCGCGGGCGCTCGCGCGTTTCGGCGTATCTTGACTCCCTTGCAGCAAGAGGTGAATCTCGTCATTCGCGTCCTCCTGCTCCTTACGGGATTTTATGGCGTGGTGATAGCGCTTTCGACATGGGTCCACGACATCCCTTTCACGGACGCTGTGCTCGCGGAATCGGTGATCGCTGGCCTGGTACCCCCCGGGTTGTTCCTGATGATCACCATCGCTTACGCAATGGCCGCGCTGCGCCTGACCCGGATGGATGCCTTGATCCAGCAGGCCAACGCCGTCGAATCGCTCAGCAACGTCAATGTCCTCTGCCTGGACAAGACCGGCACCCTGACGGCCAACCTTCTCAAGGTCGAGGCGCTCCATCCCGTAGGCTGCGACGAGCAGACGCTGCGCCAGGCGCTCGGCGCCTTCGCGGCGAACCTCACGGATCACAACAAAACGAGCGAGGCTATTGCCGCGGCCTACCCCGGCCAGCGCTGCACCGTGGTCAGAGAGGTCCCCTTCAGCTCTCTCTGGAAGTGGAGCGCTCTGACGCTTGCCGATGGGGTGCTGCCAGGCACCCTCGTGCTCGGTGCACCCGAGGTGCTCGCCTCCGTTACCGCCATCAGCCCGGAGCTGGAAACGATCCAGCGCGCTTGGGCTGACTCGGGCCGCCGTGTGGTGTTGTTCGCTCATGCGCAGGGTGAGCTGCCTGCTGCCGGTCCGGATGGCAGCCCCCAGTTGCCAGAAGCCTTGGCCCCGCTTGGACTTGTGAGCTTCGTGGACGAGCTCAGGCCGCACTGCCGGGAAACGCTGGAAGGTTTCCGAGCGGCGGGTATCCGCCTCAAGATCATCTCCGGTGACAATCCCGACACCGTGTATGCGCTCGCAAAGCAAGCCGGCCTATCGGACGGTGGCACACTTGTTTCCGGCTTGCAACTCGCGGAGCTGACAGAGGCGGAATTCGCGCGTACGGTGGCCGAGGCCACGGTCTTTGGCCGCATCACTCCCCAGCAGAAGGAACGCATTGTTGAGACGCTCGTGCGGCTAGGCAACTACGTGGCGATGATCGGTGACGGCGTCAACGATGTGCTCTCGCTCAAGAAGGCGCATCTCGGCATCGCCATGCAGAGTGGCAGCCCAGCCACCCGCGCCGCCGCTGATATCGTGCTGCTCAACGACTCGTTCGCTCCTCTCCCCGCCGCGTTTGCCGAGGGTCAGCGCATCCGCAACGGCATGCAGGATATCCTGAAGCTCTTCCTTACGAGAATCCTCGCGATCGCTCTGTTTATCCTGGCCATCATCGCCATTCAAGCGGGTTTTCCCTTCACCCCAGGCCAGATGAGCGTCCTCTCCACGTTGACCGTCGGGATACCCGCATTCTTCCTGGCTTCTTGGGCTCGCGCTGGCGTCGTTCCGCGCCGTAGCCTGATTCGCTCTCTGATGCACTTCGTCGTGCCCGCGTCGGTCACGATGGCTATCCTGGCAGTTGGAATCTATCTGGCCTATTACATGCGCGTTGATGAAGCGCTCCGGCCCGAGAGCCCCACCCTGGCATTGACCGAGGTCGGTGCGGCCACCATTGCGCGTGATGCCACGACGACCGCGCTCATCCTGTGCGGGCTCGTCATCATCATCTTTGCTGAGCCGCCCACACGGTTCTGGACCGGTGGCGACGTGCTCAGCGGCGACTGGCGGCCGACAATCCTCGCCGCGGTGATGCTCGCTGCCTACGCGGTCATCCTGGCCGTGCCGCCGTTCCGCGACTTCTTCGGCTTTCGGTTACTGGCATGGTGGGACTATTTGGCGATCGGTGCGCTCGTCATGGTTTGGGCGCTGGCGCTGCGCTGGATCTGGCGCCGCCGCCTCGTTGATCAATTCCTTGGTATTTCGCTCTACGAGGCGGCGTTTGCCTAGCGCGAGTTCGAGGATGATGGGTTTGACTCTGTCCGGCTTCGTGCGCTGAGCGGTGGTGATGCAGTGGTGGCCGCCTCCTCGCTCGCCGGCTCCCGAATCGATACCGGATGCTCTGCCAGCATGCCGTGGCTGCGACGCTGGGCCAGGAACACGATCAGGAGTGCGGCAGCTAGCGCGACCGCCAGCACTTGCCACGTGCGGGCCGCATACTGCTCATGGATCAAGCGGTCCTTCATGACCATTTCCACGGCGGTCCAAACAAGGATGAGCGCTCCGGCATACACCAGCAGTGGGATCCGGCCGAGCAAACGGGCAACGAGGTTGCTGCCCACCAGCAAAATCGGAATGGAGAGCGCTAAGCCAAACAGCAAGCGTCCAAGATGCCCAGCCGCGGCCGCTCCCACTGCCAGGATGTTGTCCAGACTCATGACCACGTCCGCAAGGATGATCGTGCGCACCGCTTCCGCGAGCGACTCCGCCTCCGTTACATGAGCGTCAGGTTCCTGGGGAAGCAACAGCTTGTAAGCAATCCAAAGCAACAGCGAGCCACCGCCGATGCCGACCAGTGGTAATCCACGGTGGGGATCGAGGACAAGCGCGGCAATCCCGGTAAAGAACACCCGCAGGCCAATTGCTCCTGTTCCGCCGAGAACAATGGCACGCCGGCGGCTACGGGGTGTCAGCCGCCGTGCTGCCATCCCGATCACGACCGCGTTGTCCCCAGAGAGGATGAGATCGAAGAGGATGATCTTGAAGACGCTCGTGACAGTACCCAGATCAAGCACGCTAAGCTCCACAGACCCAGGCGTTTCGCAAGACGCCGGGCTGGTAGGTGTGTGATTGCCACCGCGTGAGCAACATCACTGCATCACGGCACGGCTACTCCAGGGTGGTCGATTTGCCGAGAGGCACCCCGTACCGCTCCTCGTAGACAAATTCCGCCAGCGGCTTTCGGCCAGCCTGGCGGGGCCGCTCGCCACTGGATGGTGCGGCCGGGTCGCCAAGGGCGATCGCGGTGCGAACGAATCGCTCTTGGGGAATGCCAAGCAGCGCCTTTGCCTGCTCCGCCTTACCGTCGTGACTCAGCCAGCCAATGCCCGCGCCGAGCCCGTGTGCCCGCGCCGCAAGAAGGATGCGCTCGACCAACCGTCCCTCATCGAAGGCTTCGCTTCCCCATTTCCCTGTCATGACTACCACGATTGCCGCGGCGGCTCCCGCGAGATGTCCGGCGCTCGGATGGAATTCGGCAAGCTGGCGAAGTGTATCGCGGCGCCGCACACCGATCAGCTCCCACGGCTGCCGGTTGGCCGCGCTGCCTGTCCACCGCGCGACGTCCAGGATATCCCGCAGGGCGTCATCGGGTAGAGGAAGGTCGGTAAAACTTCGCGTCTGCCGGAGGCCCTGCAGAAACGCGATCAAGTTTTGCGGAGATGCCGTCATGGCTGCCGCCTTCGTTCGATATCTGCTCAAAGAGGTGAGCAAGGCGCTCCCGCGCACGACCGCGTGGGAGCTGTCTCGCCTACCCGAGTGCTAGCCGATCAAGAACCATCGCGCTGAAGATCAGGGCGAGATACCACAGCGAATAAAAGAAGACCTGGCGTGCGAGCCGTTTGCTCGGCCGGCGATAAAGCTCGGCTGCCAGGCCGATAAACACACCATTCAGCAACAGCGCGGCAGCGAGATAGATCCACCCCATCCCGAAGGGAACGAGCAGCAGCGAGACTGCCGCCATGACCAGGGTGTAGAGCAGCACCTGCCGGCGCGTTTCTGCTTCGCCAGCGACTACTGGCAGCATGGGAACAGCGGCGCGGCCGTATTCGCCCTGCTTGAGAAGGGCAAGCGCCCAAAAATGGGGAGGAGTCCAATAATAGATCAGCGCGAAGAGGAGCACGGCCGCGATGGAAAGCGTTCCCGTCGCGGCAGCCCAGCCAACCAGTGGCGGCACAGCGCCAGCCGCGCCACCGATCACGATGTTCTGCGGCGTGCGGCGCTTGAGGAGCCGGGTATAGATCAGCACGTAATACAGATTGCCGGCCAGGGCGAGGCCAGCGGCCAGCCAGTTCACCAGCAGACCGAGTTCGATGACCGCGAGGATGGTGAGGGCAACCCCGAACACGAGCGCGCCGCGCGCGGAGACGAGACCGGTCACCGTGCCGCGCCGTTTCGTCCGGTGCATCAGGGCGTCGATATCGCGGTCGAGATAACAATTCAAGACGTTGGCGCCGCCAGCGGCGAGCACACCTCCGACGAGCGTAGCCACGACCAGGGTCAGTGGTGGCACCCCTGCTGCCGCGATCAGCATGGCTGCCAGCGTTGTCGCGAGCAAGAGCGATAGGATGCCCGGCTTCATCAGCGCGAGATAGGCAGCCACGATCGCCCAGGCCCTGCGCAGATCGAGCATTGGCGCGGCCAGGCCGGGCGCGGCAAACGCGAGCACTGGTGATCCCCAGCTAGGGTTTGCGCCGAATTGCACGGTGTGCCACGCCGACACCGGAGTGGCGAGCAGGCGCCACGAGGTCTGTTGCTCCGGCCTGGTGTGAATGCCGCGGGGGTGCGCCGCTGCTGGCCAGGCGACAGCGGCGCTGCCAAGGAACATGATCCAGAGCAGCACCACCACTGCCCGGTGTGCTGCCTCCTGCCAGATACCAGCAGCGATCACGAGATCGCCGTTGCTCATCAGCGCCTGAAGTCCGGCCAAGACCGCGGCGCCGGTAGCCAGTCGCCATGATGCCGCTGGCGCCTGCCGGAGCAAGGACGCGAGCAATACCATTGCCGACAGTCCCGCGAGGAGCACCGAGCCGGCCGGAGTTGTGGCCACTCGTTCAACAACCAGGAGGGCAACCGCGAGCGTCGCGGATCCCGCGAACAAGGAGTAAGGCCGGTCCGCCGCGTGGTCCGGCGTGATGAGCCATCCTGGCTCGCCCCGGTCAATCGCCAGGAAATACACGGTCGCCAGCGTGGCGAACAGGAAGACGATCCCAAGGCCCAGATGAGCAGTGAGAGCGATGGCGGGAGGCTCGGCGCCTGCGGTCGCTTTGCCAACCAGGCCCTGGATGGCCACGAGCGCGCATGCGGCTGTCGCGGTGAGGCGCGTGCGCCGGCGCACGGCAGGAGCGGCCACGGTGCCAAGCATCACGAGAAGCGTCGCAATCCCGACCGAGGCCGCGATCACGCGGTGGAGATATTCGAGCATGGCAAGGAACTCAAAGGGAGGGAGCAGGCGGCCCTGGCAGAGCGGCCAATCGCCCCCACAGCCCGGTTCCCCAAGGCCACGTGCGCCATCGTTCGCCAGATGGACGGCACCACCGAGCACGATGAGCAAAAAGGTGCCCACCGCGGAGAGCACGGCCAGGCGAAAGAGTCGGGTCATGAGCGAAGCCTCAGCGATTGGTGACGAGCGATCAGACGGTAGCCGGATCGGCGACGTACGCCGGTGTCGGACGTGCGCATGCAGCGCCATCCGCTATTCTACCCCGGTTGCCGCCGCTCTGGGCACAATCGGCTGCCAGCCCAATGCACAGCATCACGACCGTGCCCTTGCCGGAGGGTCGTCTCGCCTGGTGGAGGCCGGCATGGTCAGTGCCAGTATATCGACGGTCATCGTATTGACAACTATCTATGAGTAGGCTAGACTGGCAGCCATGAGCAAGAGGGAGCGACCTACTGACTGCTGCATTAACCCCGTGACCCCGGCCACGATCGCCGCTTCAGAGCGCGAGCGCCTTGTCGCTGGCTTCCGAGCGCTTGGCGATCCAACCCGGCTCGAAATTTACCGGTTCGTCGCCGCTCAGGAGGCACCCATCTGTGTATGCGACATCGTCGAGCGTTTCAACGTAAGCCAGCCGACCATCTCCCATCACCTCAAGATCCTTCGCGAGGCAGGATTACTGACGGTCTCACGGCGAGGCATCTGGGCCTACTACGCGGTCGATCCGCGCGGCATTGCCGGCCTGCGCGACTTTCTCGACCACCTGGGCGTGAAGGTCACGATCGCCGCCGCGTAGGGATTTTTTTAGGACTCGACGTATAGACACATGTCTATGAAAGAGAGGAGCGAGCGACCATGACCGTTGACAGCGCCCTGGTGTACCAGATTATGCGAGACGCCCTCGACCACGACCCCGCCGTTGTCTGGCGCAGCAAGCCGTTTGCCCCATCTATCCGGCCGCTCCGTTATCGCCTATCCGAGGCGGATCTGCCGCGGGCCACGCGCGCAGCACGGTTCTCCTGGCTGCCCTGGCGCGTTCCTGTCCTCTGGCGGCGGACGGCAGCCCCCTGCTGTGCTCCCGCCTGTTGCTAGCGTGGGTCGCTGATGGCTCTCTTCGACGGTGCTGCATCGAATATCGTCAATGATCAATGATCTCGCGTGCCACGTGGGATTGCTTCACGAAAGGAAGGTGCCATGTCGTCTCACACGTTGCCCGTCGCCGTGATCGGCGCTGGTCCTGTCGGTTTGGCCGCCGCGGCTCATCTCCTGGCTCGTGGCGAAGAGCCGGTCGTGTTCGAGGCTGGCCAAACACCTGGTACGAGTGTCTTGTCCTGGGGCCACGTCCGGCTCTTCTCGCCATGGCGGTATGTCATCGACCAGGCGGCCGCAGAGATGCTCAGCAGCGCCGGCTGGCAATCGCCAGATCCAGATGCCTACCCGACGGGGCGGGATCTGGTCGAGCACTATTTGCTACCCCTCGCTTCCCTTCCTGCTCTCCGGCCGCGCATCCGCCTTGCGACCCGTGTTCTTGCCGTAACGCGTGTCGGCCTCGACAAGATGAAGACGGATGGCCGGGATCGTTCGCCGTTCTTGCTGATGACCCGCGATGACTCTGGGCCTGAGGAGCCGTTTTGGGCACGAGCCGTGATTGATGCATCGGGCACCTACCTGACGCCCAACCCGGCCGGAGCGGCCGGAGTGCCAGCACTTGGTGAGCGAGAGGCTGCCGATCGGATTTTCTATGGCATTCCGGATGTCCTCGGCACGCATCGCCAGCGCTATGCTGGGCGCCGGGTGATGGTCGTTGGCAGCGGCCACTCGGCTTTCAACGTCCTCGCCGATCTCGTCGCCCTTAGGCAGCAGGCGCCGGAGACACACATTACCTGGGTCATACGCCGCTCGCCAGACCGGCTGGGCAGCCTATTTGGTGGCGGTCACCGCGATGCGCTTCCGGCTCGCGCAGAGCTTGGTGCCCGCGTCCAACAACTCGTGCGCACGGGTCAGGTACATCTTGTGGCCGGTTTCAACGTGGCGCGGTTGAGCCGCTCAGCGCAAGGTCTCATTGTCGCAAGCGAGCGTGCAGAACTGGAGCCCGTTGACGAGATCATCGCTACGACAGGGTTCCGCCCCGACCTCTCACTGCTCTCTGAGTTGCGCTTGGGCCTCGATCCTGCCGTGGAGAGCCCGGTCGCGCTCGCTCCGCTGATCGACCCAAACGTTCACTCCTGCGGTACCGTGCCCCCGCATGGCGAAGCCGAACTGCGCCATCCAGAGCCTGGCTTCTACATCGCAGGGATGAAAAGCTATGGCCGGGCTCCTACGTTCTTGCTCTTGACGGGGTACGAGCAAGTTCGCTCCATTGCGAGCGCGCTTGCCGGAGACTGGGAGGCAGCACGGCAGGTCCGGCTTGTCCTGCCCGAGACAGGTGTGTGCTCCTCCGGTATTCTGCGCGAGGCACCGGATATCTGCTGCGGCGCCGGCGCGACGCTTGCAGATGACCTGCCCCGCGACGCGAGGCAGCACACCGTTGGGGCCGCGCCGGGTGGCGCAGCTTGCTGCGGCGTAGCCGAGTCATAGCCGCAAGGGGCGCTTCTGACCTGGCACAGAAGCGCCTTCATCGCTGACTTGGCTGAGCGAACACAGGGACGGCCTGGCACGCACCATGACAGCGACCACCATCCGGGCGCGACTGCCCTATTACGGCTGGGTGATCACCGGGGCTCTCGCCGTCACCGAGACGGTCTCCTGGGGAGTGCTGTACTACGCGTTTTCGGTGTTCCTGGTCCCGATGCAGGCGGAGCTTGGCTGGTCGCCGGCTGCGCTGACCGGAGCCTACTCGCTGGCGTTGCTGATCTCGGGTCTTGCTGCTCCAATGGTCGGGCGGTGGCTGGACCGGCATGGGCCACGAGCGCTCATGACGGCCGGCTCAGTCCTTGGGGTGCTCCTGGTGATTACCTGGGCACACATCGAAGGGCTAGCCGGATATTACCTTCTCTGGGCTGGCATGGGGCTGGCGATGGCGGCCACGCTCTACGAGCCCGCGTTTGCCACGCTCGCCCGCTGGTTTGTGCGCGAGTACCGCCGCGCGATTCTCGTGGTGACGGTTGCCGCCGGGTTTGCGAGCACGATCTTCCTGCCCTTGTCCGCCTGGCTGGTGGACCGCGCTGGCTGGCGGACCGCCCTGCTCATCCTGGCCGGAATCCTGGCCGTGGCAACGATCCCACCTCATGCCCTGGTGCTCCGCCGTCGCCCGGAAGATTTGGGCTTGCATCCTGATGGGGACCCACCGGACGCCGCCATCGCCGCGATGGCGGCTCGGGCCGCGGCCGGCGGTGCTTCTCTCCGCCAGGCGTTGCGGGACAGCGTGTTTTGGTGGCTCACCGTCGCATTCTTCTTGGATGCCGTCTCGTCCGGGGCGGTCCGCATCAGCCTCATTCCGTACCTGACGGAGCGAGGCGACGGCGCCGCCTTTGCTGCCGTCTCGGCCGGCTTGATCGGCGCAGCCCAAGTGGGGGCGCGCGTTTTTGCCACCCTCGCCGGAGACCGGTTATCGCCGGTGGCGCTCACGGCGCTGGTGTTTGGCATGCAGGCCACCGCGGTGGCGATGCTCGTTGGCTGGCAGGCGCACTCGGGTGTGCTGGTGGCAGTTCTCGTGATGGGCGCAGCGAATGGTGTCGTGACCCTGATGCGGGCCGGACTGGTAGCCGAATTCTGGGGGCGAGCGCACTTTGGCGCGATTAGCGGCATGCTCGCGCTCTTCCTGACCGGCGCTCGGGCTGTAGCGCCGGTGGGGGCGGGCACAGCCGCAACCTTAGTCGGGGGCTACCAGCCAGTGCTGATGGCGATGATTGCCGTCTCCATGCTGGCCGTCGCCGCGATGATCGTTACTGGGAGGCAGCGTGGGCGGCGGGCCCCATTGCATGATCACGGACAGAGCGCTGAATCCTGAAAAGCGCGGGGCCGCCAGGCGCTTCGCCTGGATGCACGCCTCGGCGCATCGCCGCCTCACGCGCGAACCAAGACTCGCGCTCCGGTCCCGCGCCACAGGCGGCAGCGAGGTAGGCGGGTGCCAACATCCATGACTATTCCAGGCTAGCGCAGGAACGCATCGGCAGTTGAGGCGGGGGCACGTGAAGCCAGTTGCGCGCTAGCCTGCTTCCTGGCTCCCTCCGTGGGCGTTCGCGCCAGGAGCGCTATCGCGAGCATGCAAGCCCACAGCAGCGCTGCTGTGCCAAGGTGCGCGGCGCTCAGCCAGGCATTGCCGCGTGTGAGGACATAGGCGCCGCCGAGCAGAATCTGGCCAGAGATGATGATCGCCGCGCCGAACGCAAGGCGGCGCACTGCTCGCGTGGCTGGCCGGCGGAACGCGGCGATGAGGACCGCAACCGCCACGGCCAATCCGATCAGGGCGATTGCCCGGTGTGAGAGGTTGATCCACGTGTAGTACCCGGTGCGGTGAGGAATGAGGCGCCCATTGCCGCAGGCTGGCCATTCCCAGCAGGCGAGCGCCGCGCCGGTCGTGCTGGTGGCCCCGCCGGAGAGGATGAGCACAAAAATCAGCAGCGTGGCCGCTCGCGCAAGCCAGATGAACGATCGCTCCTCGTTGGGCAGCGGTTCGAGGCGGGCAAGCCACGCTGGCGCACCGCGATCCAGCGCGATGAAATAGGCAGTCAGCAGGGTCGTCCCGAAGAAGAGCAACGCGGCGCCGAGATGAGCCGTGACGATTTCCGGTGGCAGCTCCCACCAGACGGTAACCGCCCCAAGCAAGCCCTGTGCGATCACCAGAACGAAGGCTGCTGCGGCCGTGGCTTTGGTCCGAGTGCGGAGATCACGAGCCCGCCAGGCCCCGATCATCACAGCGATGACCAGGACGCCGATGTAGGCGGCAACCGTGCGGTGCAGGTATTCGATGATAGCGAGGGTATTGAGCGGCGGATAGGGCTTTCCCTGGCAGAGTGGCCAGTCGTCCTCGCAGCCGAGACCGGAACCCGTCACACGGGTAATGCCGCCAAGAACGATCAACGCGTACGTGCTAACAGCAGACAGGACAGCAAGGCGAAAAAGTCGCAGCATGGCCTACCTTCTGGCGCGTGGCGACGATGACAGACGGAACAACCTGGCTGCCCGACGGGGCAGCAGTGCTCGCCAGCGACGAGCGGCGAGCCACGGGTATTCTACAAGCGAGTGGCATGGATTGACCTCGGTGTTTCCATCTGTGCTGAGCATGCGCGCACAATGGCCGACGACAGAAACGGCGCCGCGCTGTCACGCCATCGGTGGAGCGGCCAAAGCGCTCCGGCGGCGCTAGACTGTGCGGAATTGCTCGTTTGGGCGTTGTCTCGCCCGGCGCGAGTTCAACTTCGCCGCGAGCAACCGCGGCTGGCGCGACATTGCCCGGTGAGGAGGAACAGCATGGCGACACGTTACGCGGGGACCGTCCGCGCCCCCGACTTCCCGGCGGGACTCGACTGGCTCAACTCTGCGCCGCTCTCGATGGCCCGCCTGCGCGGCAAGCTAGTCATTCTGGATTTCTGGACCTTCTGCTGAATCAACTGCTTGCATATCCTCCCGCAGTTGCGGGAGCTTGAGCATGAGTTCGCGGGTGCGCTGGCCGTCGTCGGGGTGCATTCGCCAAAGTTTCCTGCTGAGCGCCGCCTGGAGAATCTCCACCAGGCCATCCTGCGCCACGAGGTCGAGCATCCGGTCGTGAGCGACGTGGACTTCGCGGTCTGGCAGAGCTACGGCGTGCGCGCCTGGCCGACCCTGATGTTCATTGACCCCGGCGGCTATGTCTTTGCCACGCATGAGGGGGAATTTCGGCTCGAGCCCATGCGCCACGCGATCCGCGCCATGATCGCGGACTACGACGCGGAAGGACTCATTGACTGGACGCCGTGGCCAACCGCTCCCATCTCCGAGCCTGATCAGCCATTGCGCTTCCCCGGTAAGATCCTGGCGGATCCAGAAGGCAGGAGATTATTCGTCGCCGATTCTGGGCATCACCGGGTGCTGGTGCTCGATCTCCACGGCGTGGTGCTTCAGACCATCGGGTCCGGGGAGCCTGGCTTTGCCGATGGCCAAGCCGAGGTGGCGCGGTTCCGGTTCCCTCAGGGGCTTGCGCTTTCAGCGGATCGCCAGCGCCTCTACGTTGCCGATCAAGGGAATCACGCCCTGCGCGCGGTGGATCTTGATACCGGGATGGTGCAGACGGCCGCTGGAACAGGGGTGCGGGGCAGCGCTGGGCGCGGTGGGCAAGGACGGGAGACCGCGCTGGCATCTCCCTGGGATCTTGTCTTCCGGGATGGGCTCCTGTGGATCGCGATGGCGGGGATGCATCAGCTTTGGGCCTACGATCCGGCAACCGAGATCGTCCGGCCGGTCGCGGGCACCGGCGCCGAGTCGATTCACGATGGTCCGCTTGCCGAGGCGACTTTTGCTCAGCCACAGGGCATCACGGTCCAGGACGGGTTGTTGTATGTTGCGGACAGTGAATCGAGTGCCGTTCGCTTGGTCGACCCGGTGCGTGACCGCGTGCGCCGCCTGGTCGGCCGGGGTCTGTTCGAGTTTGGCGACATTGATGCGCGGGGAGATAGCGTCCGGCTTCAGCATGTGCAGGGCGTCGCCGCTGCTGTGGAGAACGGTGAGCCGGTCGTCTATCTTGCGGACACCTACAACGATAAGATCAAGCGGCTCGTCCCGGAGACCAGAGAAGTCACCACCGTCTTCGGCGGCGCTGGTCATGGGCTGATTGACGGGGATGCGGCGACCGCTGAATTCTGGGAGCCTGGTGGCCTGAGCCTTGCTGGCCGCACCCTGTATATCGCCGATACGAATAATCACGCGGTGCGCGTGGCCGATCTCGACCACCGCGAGGTGCGGACACTGCCGGTCGTTTCTTCCTGACCTGCCGGGCCACGGTTCAAACCACCACGTCCCGCGTCTCGAGGGGTTGGAGCTACCGGCCCTGGATCCAATCTGCTACTTTATAGCTAAGGAGGAACGACGAGCAGCATGGGCGCCATCGCCAAGGTCATCCACGTCACGCCGGAGACGAAGCTCGGCGATCTTCTCGACGAGGCGGAGTCGGTGCCCGTGCGTTTGGAGCGCGGCGGCGTCATCTACCGGCTCAGCCGGGAGGAGAACGATCCCTGGGCGGCCTACGATCCTGAGCGATTGCGTGCAACGATGTGTCAGTACGCTGGGATCTTGACGCCCACAGAGGGCGATCGGCTCAGGGAGCAGATCTACCATGCCCGCGAGGCAGGCACGCGGCCGACTGATCGCCCATGAGCTACCTCGTCGATTCTGATTATCTCGTCGATGTGCTCGCTGGCGTGCCCAGTGCCGTGGAGCTTGTCGAGCGGTTAGCGACGAACGGTGTCGGCGTCAGCATCGTCTCCTATGGCGAGATCTACGAAGGTGCGTTCAGCGATCTGGACCCAGCCCCGCGATTGGCGCGGATGCGCGATTTCCTCTCCGGCTTCGCGCTCTTTTCCCTCACCGATCCGATCATGGAAGGCTTTGCCAGACTCCGAACCTCCTTCCGGTGCAACGGGACGCTAATTCCCGACATGGATCTCCTCATCGCCGCCACGGCCTTACACCATGACCTGATGCTGGTCACGCGGAACACGCGCCATTTTGGGCGCATACCGGAGCTGAGGATCTACCGCGCCGACTGACGCTTGGGGTTTCCCCAGCCTCTGCCGATCCGCTCTCTTACGGACGGTCGCCGTGTCCAGGCCACGGGTGGACCGGCCAGCCGGTCTCTGCCTCAATCGCTAGCAAGCGATTCCATTTCGCCAGGCGCTCCGAGCGCGTGATCGAGCCAACCTTGAGCGCCTCGCTGCCCCAGCCGACTGCCAAGTCGGTCAGCCAGTCGTCTTCCGTTTCCCCGCTGCGGGCACTCACCACCACCCGCCACCCGGCGCCACGCGCCAGCCGGAACGCCTCGGCAGCTTCCGTCAACGTTCCAATCTGGTTCACCTTCAGCAGCAAGGCATCGGCAGCGCCCAGGTTGATCGCGTGCCGGATCCGCGCCGGGTTCGTGGTCAGCAGGTCGTCGCCCAGCACGAGTGCCCGACCCGACAGTCGCTTGCACAGTGATGGCCAATGCTCCCAATCGTCCTCGGCTAGGCCATCCTCGATGCTGACGATCGGGTAACGGTCCAGCCATCCTGCCAGCCGGTCAATCATTTCCGCGCTGGACAGGATCGCGCCGCCGATGTGGTAGCGGCCGCCAGCGTGAAAGTGGCTCGCTGCCACATCAACGCACAGCGCCACCTCGCGTCCCGGCTCGTATCCCGTCTGCCGGATAGCGGCGACCGCGTCGTCCAGCATCTGCTCAACCGCCGGAAACTCCGGCGCCAGCCCGCCCTCATCAGCAACGAGCGCCCGCATGTGATAACGGGTGCGGCAGATCTCGGCCGCCGCCTGGTAGACCGCGTAAGTCGTCGCGAGCGCTTGGTCGACCGTGCTCGCCGCCGGAACGACGACGAGCACATCTTGAATCTCGACCTGGCCACCCGCGTGCTTGCCACCACTGAAGAGATTGATCGTTGGCCGTGGCAAGAGCGCTGGCTGGTGGCCGGGGCCAATGAGTGTCGCAAAATACCGATAGAGTGGCAGCCTGCACTCGGCGGCCGCTGCATGGGCAAAGGCGAGCGATACCGCCAGCGTCGCATTCGCGCCCAGACGCGATTTGTTCGGCGTGCCATCGAGTGCGATCAGCGCCTCATCGAGCGCATCTTGCGCTGGCCAGTCACGCCCGGTCAGTGCCCCGGCGATGGGACCGGTAATGTTCGCAACCGCCTTCCGGCAGCCAAGCCCGCCGTAGCGGGAACGATCGCCATCCCGCAGTTCGAGCGCCTCCGCGGTGCCGGTTGATGCGCCGGACGGCACGGAAGCCGCACCCGTCGCGCCGCTGGCGAGCTCGCAGGTTGCGCGCACGGTCGGGCGGCCCCGGCTGTCAAGGATCTCCAGCGCGGTCAGGCGAGCGATCTTGGGCATGCGCGTACATCTCCAATTCCGCGAGGAAGCGGTCAATCAGTTCAGCGATCGTTGCTGGGGGCGAGGCCATGAGGCGCACGACAGCGCTGGCCTGGCGCGTCCGCTCGTCTTCGCTCAGATATTCGAGCGGAGAGCGTCCACGCACCCGCGCCAGCAGGCAGCCGAGGGTATGACGCACCGCGCGTGGCTCGATGTCGGCTGCCCACGCCACATCGCCTATGGTTGCGCGGTAATGCGTCCAATACCGTTGTGCTGCAGCCGCAAAAGCGCCGCGGTGAACGGGGAGATGGTGCGCCTTGCTCAGCAGGTGGGTCATGGAGAAGCCGAGGTCGAAGCCCGGGTCGCCGAAGTGGATCACCTCATGGTCGAGGAGGACGAGGCGCCCGGCATGGATAAGCACATTCTTCGGACTGAAATCGCCGTGGACCAGGGTGTCTCGCCGGGCCAGGGTGGCCGCGATCAACTCGGTGAGGAACTGCTCGGCGGCCGGCACTTGCGTTGCGGTATAGCCGTAATATGGCTCGAGCCGAAGCGATTCGAAGAAGCTGCGGTCGCGGAACACTGGCTCGACGTCGCGCTGATGCTCGTAGCCACGGCGGTGGATGAGGCCGAGGAGATGAGCGAACTGCTCGACGTGGTCCGGCTCCAATTGCCCGGCTAGCAGCATCGTCTTCCAGTTCGTGTGCGGCCGGGGGACAGCTTCCATCGCGAGAAGGTGATGCGCGTGGTCCTCGAACACCAGCGGAGTGATCGTGCCGAGCGGCGCCAGCTTGGCCAGCCAGCGCAGCCCCATAGCTTCCCGGTGGATGCGCTCCGGTGGGCTGAACCAGTCGACCTGCACCCGCAACTTCGGTAGCGCCTGCTTGATCACCCAGGCGTTGCCATTGCCACGCTCGACGAGCACCGTCCGGTTGGAGACACCGCCGGTGAGGACCGTGAAGGCGGGGGTCTCATCCGCGGCGATGCGCCTGGTCTCTCGCAGATAGGCCAGCAAGGCTTCTGGTTGCTCGATGTCAAGCTCGTGCATCGTGGACTCATCCGGGCCGAATGCCGTTAGCCAATAACCGATAGGACTCTTGCCTCTCCCGATTCCAGCAACAGAGATGGCACTGATGAAACGTGTGTCTTCACTGGGTGCCTCGGCCGGTTGGCCCCTTCTCTCCTCTACCGAGATAGGGAGGGGCCGGGAGAGAGGGTTCTCCCGGCTAGCTTCAATACCCCGCCCGCTTGTCGACGACGTTGATGAGTGGCTCGCCGCGCTGATACCGCAGCAGGTTCTCCCGCAGAATCTCGACGCAGCGGCGCTCCTTCTGCGCCGAGGAACCGGCCAGATGCGGCGTGATAATCACGTTCGGCAGATCCCAGAGCGGGCTGTCTGGTGGCAGCGGCTCCCGCTCGGTCACGTCGATTCCGGCGCCCGCCAGGTGCCCGCGTTGCATCGCCTTCGCCAGCGCCACCTCGTCGATGATGCCCCCGCGCGAGACAGCGATCAAGTAGGCATCCGGCTTCATCAGCGCGATCTCGGCCTCGCCCAGCAGGTGATGCGTCTGCTTCGTGTACGGTGCGGCCACCACAACCACATCCGAGGCGCGCAGCAGGTCGCCCAGCCGCTCCACTGGCCACACTTCGTCACAGTAAGGCGCGCCACTTCCGGGCACGGCGTCCACGGCCAGCACCGTTATGTCGAAGGCAACAGCACATTGCGCGACCGAGCGGCCGATCGCGCCGAAGCCGATGATGCCCATCGTTGATCCCTTGATCTCGCGCGGCAACCGGTAACCCTCGGCTCGCCCCCAGTAGTGGCGTTTTTGCCACTCCCAGCAGGTGGGTAGGCAGCGCGTCAGCGCCAGCAGCAGGGCGAAGACGTGCTCCGCGATCGACGGGCCGTGCGCGCCGCGCGTGTTCGTCAAGATAATGCCACTCTCGACAAGCTCAGGGAGCCCCAGGAGGAAATCGACGCCCGCGCTGGGGGATTGGATCCAGCGAGCCTTGGTGACAGCCAGCATCTCGGCGGTTGGCTTCGCGTAGATGACATCGGCATCGGCCGCGTGGCGCACCGCCTCCTCCGGTGTGGTCGCGATCACGATCTCCAGATCGGGCACATCGCGCAGCAGGTCGAAAAACGCCTCGCCCTCCGTCGAGGCGATCAGCAGTTTCATCCGTATCTCCTCATCGTCATGCGCTAATACCGCACTGCTTCGGCGCCAGCCGTGCGGGCGCCGACTTGCTCCCGCGGCGACGCTTGCCAGTTCAGCTGTGCCAGGGCATCACGCAGGCTCGCCAGGAGGAAGCGCACCTCACTAGCCATGGCCAGGAACTGGAATCCTTCGGCGATGCGCTGATTGACTCCCTTCGCATCGGAGCAGTGAATCCCGGGCGCGACGCCCAGGCGCTTGGCTGTCTCCCGCACGTGGGTAATCGCCTCGACCAATTGTGGGTGATTGCTCTCAAGCGGTACGCCGAGGCCAATGCCCATTGACGCCGCCATGTCGTTCGGACCAATGAAGCAGGCGTCCACCCCTGGCACGCTCAGGATTTCGTCGCAGTGCTCGACGCCGTTGATGTGCTCGATTTGCAGCACGAGCAAGACTTCGTCGTTCGCATGCCGGTAATAGTCCGCCGCGGCGGTGCCAAAGCGCATCGCCGAGAGGCTGCCACCGACCGAGCGTGCACCGTGCGGAGGGAAGCGCGTCGCCTCGACCGCGCGCTCTGCCTCCTCGCGGCTATTGACCATCGGCACGACGATGCCCCAGGCGCCCGCATCGAGCACCCGTTTGAAGTTCTCCGGCGTGTTCCACGGGATGCGGACCATCGGGGCGACGCCGGTCGGTGCAATTGCCCCGAACATAAGCGACAGGGTGCGAATGTCGATCGGATTGTGCTCGGTGTCGACGACCAGCCAGTCGAAACCGAGACCGGCAACGTACTCGGCAGCTTCCGGGCTCGGGAGCGCCAGCCAGGTTCCGACCGATGGCTCGCCCGCCGTCAGCCGCCGTTTGACATGATTCGCGCGCATGGATGCACCTTTCTCCGCATGCGTCCAACCTTCTTGACCGCGTTATCTTCGCATGCATGCCGATGCGCCGTCATCAATGGGGAGAGCGGTCATGGTGAGGGGCAATCTCGGTGCAGATGTTGCGGGCTATGAAGGGCAATCGTCCAGCGGTTCCGCTTCTTGCAAGAGAGCTTCAACCTCCGATTTCAAGATGGGCAACGAGCTTTGCAGAACCTCCCAAATCGTCGCTTGATCAAGGATGTCGTAGCCATGAATAAGAACATTGCGGAAGGCGATGATCTGGGTGTGTGCAGTGATGCGAGCCGCCGTTTCCTGGTCGCGCTCGAGTAGACGGCGCATCGCTTCACCAATAATCTCAAAGCTGCGCTCGACTGCCCGGCGCAACCGGCGATTCTCTCGATAGGAGTCGAAGCTCTCCCCGGCCGTCTCGCTCACGATGAATTCCGCCTCGGCGCGGATGTCCTCCAGGATCTTCGCTGTCTCAGGCCGCATAGAGCACCCGCCGGCTGGCGTTGACCGAGCGCACGAAGTACGGGTTCGCCGGCGCGCCGGCCATTACCAGATCGACTGGCCGCCCCAAGAGGGCAGCTAACCGGTCGCGAAGCTCGAAGAACCGGGAGAGCCAGGGACCGAGGTCTGTTCTTGGGGCAAATGTGACCAGAAAGTCGAGATCGGAGCAGGCAGGATTGAAGTCGCCGGTTGCCGCTGATCCGAAGACCTCTAAGCGTTCCACGCCAAATTCCCGGCAGATGGCGATGATGTCTTCGAGGTGCTCCTCAATGAGGGGGATCATGCTGTCTGCTCCACGTGCGTTACTTCTCTAGAACCACACGTACAGTATCATCTACGTCCACAGGTATTGGCATGCTCGATCTTCGCCGAGCCAAGCGTTACATCTTCGTCATCGATTATGCGCGTTCGTCATCGATTATGCGCGGCAGCACATGGCAGTCACCCGCGTCCGCATTCGCCGCGAGAGGACAACGGATGTTCTCCCTTGCTATCCCCAGCATGACCAGGGGGCGCACGGCTACATGGAGATGCGGGGTGGCCAACGAGGATCGTTTTGAGCCGGCATCAGAGAAGGGCTTATTGGCGCGGACGCGCGATGGCCGCGGCCTCGTCATTCTCAGCCGCGGCCCATCATTTAACGCATGGGGAACTGGAGGAAAGAATCCTCGGCTGGTTCGGGCCGGCCGAGGCCGGCGTCAGTGATCAGTCAGCAGGACGGATATTTTGGTTCATACGAAAGACGTTCGACGGATCCCAGCGACGCTTGGCGTCAACCAAGCGAGGGTAGTTGCCGCGGTAGGTCGCCTTGATCCGGTCCTGGCCCTCCTCCATGAGGAAATTGACATAGGCGCCACCAGCCGAGTGCGGGTGGAGAGCCGACCAGTAGTCGCGGACCCAGTCGATATGGGCCGGCATGGCTGCCGGCTCGGTGTCGATGCCGGCGATGATGTGGACAAACCGCACGTCCCGATAGGCGAAGGCCGTGGCGTCGCTCGCGACGTGGTGAACAGCCCCATCGAGCGGGTACAGGTGCATGAGTGAGAGGAAGTTCGGGACGCGGGCGCCGTGCTCGGCATGAATCGCGATCGCCTCGTCCGTCAGCTCCTTGACAAAATCGGCCTTCCAGTAGTGCTGGAGACCTGGTGGCAGGAGCGCGTCGAACATGCCGTTGAGCGCTGGATAGGGGATCGGGCCGCAGAGGTCGAGCGCGACCGTGCCCGCCTCGCGAAGAGGGCGGATCGCGGCCTCGGCAGCATCGAGCGGGCCAGTCCAGCAGGCGACGATCGCACACGCGGTGTGGCCGTGCAGGTGCTCTGGCACGAACGGCGCCGGTGGGGCGATGTGGTAGCCGAAGAAGGCGCTCAGTTCCGGCGGTGCGTCCGCCATGAAGTCCCGGAAAAAGGCGAGCACGCGCGGGCTCTCCGCGACCGGGTAGAAGATCGGTCCGCCGTACACGGTGCCGACCGGGTGGAGCCGGAACTCCAGCGAGGTGACCACGCCGAAATTGCCGCCGCCACCGCGGATCGCCCAGAAGAGATCGGGATTCTCCTCGGTGCTGGCGGTCACGAGCCGGCCGTCGGCGGTGACGACATCGGCCGAGAGCAGGTTGTCGCAGGAGAGGCCGTAGCGCCGCGTCAGGTAGCCGAAGCCGCCGCCGAGCGTCAGGCCGCCGACGCCGGTCGTGGAGAGGATGCCACCCGGCGTGGCCAGCCCGAAGGCATGCGTTGCGTGGTCGACATCGCCCCAGGTTGCACCGCCCTCGACGCGGGCCGTGCGCCGGGCTGGGTCGACGCGAACGCCCCGCATCCGCCCCAGGTCGAGGACGAGTCCTCCGTCGTTCGTGCCGAAGCCGGCGACGTTGTGCCCGCCGCCACGGACGGAGAGCGTCAAAGTGTGCTCGCTGGCGAAGCGGATGGCGGCGATGACGTCGGCCGCGTCGGCGGCGCGGACGATCAGCGCTGGTCGCCGGTCGTGCATCGCGTTATAGACCCGCCGCGCCTGCTCGTAGGACGGGTGTTGGGGATCGATCAGCTCCCCTCGCAGGGTCGCCGCAAGCTGCTCGATGGCCGCGTCTGAAATGCTGTCTGCGTTCGCGGTTAGTGTCGCACACATGGGACTGTCTCCTTTTGCCAATCATCTCGATTCGGCTGTGATCCATCACGGACGGTGAGAGGCGAGGGCGCGGCGAGGTGTGGCAGGTCGGAATGCCGCCATCGGCCGCCGCGCCGCTCAGTCATGCATCCGGAGTCGCGTGCGTGTCGTGGCACTGGGTAAATGGCTCGCCGGCGCGCATCAGACCGGCAACAAGAACGACCGTGGGCTCCTCCCCATCGTTGCGGGCCGAATGGATGATGCCCTGCTCGAAGACCCAATCACCCGGATTGAGCGTCGTCTCCTGCCCAGCGATCAGGAGCTCGGTGGGACTGGGCGTGCCGTCGACCGCCGCGCGGTACACGTGGGCCTCCCCTTCGATGACGCCGTACACAAGTGTCCCGGCCTCTATCGAGAGGGTGAGGGCGCCTGGATGGCTGTGGCTACCGAAACCGCCGCCTGGTGCGATGTTCACACGGAGCAGCATCAGCTCCTGGCCGCTCGCCGAGTCTGGCAGGCCGTGTCCGAGCAGCGAGACGGTCACGTTCTCGATGCAGGTGGTGGCTGGGCTCGCCTGGCGCGCATCGAGCGGCGCCGTCCAGACGACCGCCAGACCGAGTGCAAGGCAGAGCGCGAGGATTGAGAGGAAGGAATGGGAGCGCATGGTCACCTCCATGATCGTCATCGGGCCAAGCCCGAGGCTGAGGGGTCGCGTACCGGCCGGTGACGACACGGTAAGCCAGCGGCACGAGGCTGGGTATCCACAGATCTGCGCAATCGCCTACGGGACGATGACGCCGGCGCGCGCCGCGGTCTGCGGAGAATTACGCAGAGCTCAGACGAGGCCGTGCTCGACGGCGTAGCGGGTGGCGGCGGCGCGCGAGGAGACTCCGAGCTTGGCGTAGATCGAGCGCAGGTGCTGGCTGACCGTCCTCGGGCTGATGAAGAGCCGCTCGGCGACCGCCGCATCGGTCAATCCTTCGGCGACCAGCCGCAGGACGTCCAGCTCCCGTGGGGTAAGCCCGGCGAGCGTCACGGGGTTGGCGCCATGCTCGATCCGGCTCTCCAGCGCGCCGAGCCGGGCCAGCGCCGGCCGGGCATCCAACGGGCCGAGCATCGCCCGCGCCTCGGTCAGCAGAGCCATCGCGGCCGCTGGATGCCCGGTCGCGGCGCGCAATTCCGCCAGCGATAGGAACGTAAGTGCCCGCTCGTAGGGCGCGGCGCACGCCTCGGTGAGCGCGAGCGCCTCGGTGAGCGATGATTCGGCGCGGATCGGGTCGCCGCTCTCAAGCGCGAGCTCGCCGTCGAGGCGGAGCGCCTCGAGACGGGCCAAGGGCTGAGGTGGACGCTCCGCGCAGCGGACAGCCTGGGCGGCGGCACTCCTCGCCCGATCGAGGTCACCGGCGGCGCGGTGGTAGCGCGCCCAGGCGGCCCACCCTTCGGACTCGCCGAGGACGGAGCGGCTCCAGGCCAGCCAGCGATCGTGCGCCTCGAGCCAGGCACGTGCCCCGGAGAGGTCGCTGCGATCCATAGACAGCTCGGCGGCGAGCCGTTGCAGGAGCAGGGCGTCAAGAAAAACAGCGCCTCCCGGCTCGGTGGCTGGCCCATAGGGCAAGAGCCTGCGAATCTGAACCCAGGCGAGATCCGGATTACCGTGCCAGGCGGCGAGGCGGGCGAGCGTTTGGGTAACCTCCCGCCGGAGCAGGTAGTTTCCGTGAGCGGATACCTCATCGGCCACCTGATGTGCTTCAGCCCAGCGCCCTTCCAGCACCCAGACGCCTAGCCAGGCCCATTGCGGCGAGACGCCAGAGAGGAGTGCTCCTCTGGCTCGGTCAAGTTCCTCCTCTGCCTCGGCCGCGATCCGGTGGCGCTCCGCGACATCGGTCGTCAGGTAGGGCACCACCACATCCCGCAGCTCGGTGAGCAGCGTGAAGGCGATGACCGCGTGATGGTCGAGCGGCCGGTACCAAGCGCGCGCCTCCGCCATCTCCCGCCGTGCCTCTGCCGGGCGGCCGAGCGCTGCGTGGATGATCCCCAAGCTATGATGGGCGTGGCCGGTCGCCGAGCGGACGAGCGGGCCGATCGCCACTTTGCCTAGGGCGGCCAGGTAGCGCTCGGCGTTCGCCTGCGCCTCCTAGTACCGGCCAGCGGCGGCGAGGAACCAGGGATAGCTGCCGCGCCGGTGGTGGATTCTGGCAGCGCCGAGGGTCGCCGCTGCCGGCTCGACCTCCGGCTGATCGCCCAATTCGACGGCTGGCAGGGAATCGGCCAGCCAGGGCGTGGTCGCCCAACTCGCGCTCGCCAGCTCCGCCGGCAGCGTCTCCAATGCCTCGATGCCCGCGGCCATCTCAACCAACCCGCGTCCGAAGTCATCGGCGAAACATCGGAGCAGCCCGAGCGAGTAGGTGGCGTCGGCAGCCAGCGCGGCGTCGCCGGCGACCCGCGCCAGACGCTCGGCCTCAACCAGATCGGCGATCGCCCGCTCCGGATCGGCATAGCGGCGCAAGCGGCCACACCGGTAGAGGAGCCGAGCGCGGGTCGCTTCCTGACTGGGGACGCCGGCGAGCAACGCGGCGGCGGCCGAGAAACGCTCCACGGCGCTGAGCCAGGCATAGGCGCGCTGTGCCCGGTCGCCGGCCCGGATCAGCCACTCGGCGGCGCGGGGATCAGCGGCCCGCTGGAGGTGAAAGGCGATGGCGTCGGGATCAGGTGCAGGCTGACCTAGCAACGCCTCGGCGACCTGGCGGTGCCAGATGCGCCGGCGTGGCGGCAGGATGCCCTCGTAGAGCACGTCGCGCGTCAGCGCGTGGACGAAGCGGACGCGAGTTCCGTCCCGCGCTGCATCGAGCAGATGGCTGTCGACGGCCACCTCCACCGTTTCGAGCAGGTCTGTCTCAGACAATCTCGCGACCGCATCCCAGAGCGCGAGCGGCACTTCCTCCCCGATGACGGCGGCGAGGGCCAGCGCGTTCCTGATGCTCTCGCCAAGCCGGCTGACGCGGTTCTCGATTACCTGACGGATTAAGGGTGGCATCACCACGCCGTCGTGCTCGTCCAGCACCCAGCTCGTGCCATCCGGATGTGGCCGGAGCATGCCTTCGCTGACCAGTGCCCGGATGAGCTCCAGGGCATAGAACGGGTTACCCTCGGCATGGCGGACGAGATAGGCCGTCAAGCGCTCTTCGTCGGCCGGCGCTAACGCCCAATGCGCGGCGATGAGCGCACGGAGGTGGCGCGCGTCAAGCGGGCGCAGATCGAGGCGAACACCTTCGCTCTCCCTGATCAACGCGGGCAACTGGTGGTACAGCGGGTGGCGGCGGGTCAGCTCATCGACCCTATAGGTCACGACGACCAGATTCGGGAGCCTGGTTAGGCGCGGGCCGAGGTGGCGGAGGATGTCGACGCTGGCCGGGTCGGCCCAATGCAAGTCTTCGAGAATCAGAACTGCCGGACGATGGGAGGTCAGCTCCTCGAGAAAGGCTCGAACCTGAGCGAAGAGGGCGGCCTGGCTCTCGATCTCGCCGATCCAGCCCTCGGTCAGGACGTCAGGCATCGGCGGCAAGGTGTCATCCGGCTGGTAGCGGCTGGCGAGATCGAGCCAAAGGCCGTAGGGCGGCGCCGCCGACAGGTCGTAGCAGTGCCCGACAAGCGTGATGAAGCCGGACGACGCCGCGGCGGCGGTGAGATCGCGGCAGAGCGCCGTCTTGCCGATACCTGCCTCGCCGCCGATGACCACCAACTGACCGTGGCCACCGGTCACCGCCGCGAGCTGGTCCCGCAAGAAGTGGCGCTCCTGCTCGCGCCCAACGATCACCGGAGGAACGGCTGCCGTGAGATGCGACGTCG
>JBHOQQ010000081.1:0-4697 GCA_042408955.1 Thermomicrobiales bacterium | reverse complement strand
GCCGCTTGCTCGGCCAAGTGCGGCCCCATGCCATGCGCCGTAATGGCAATGCGCCGGAACCCGCGGTCAACGGCTTCTTGCACCGAGGTTGCCCCCTCGACGCCCTTAGCGCGCAGCCGCTCGACGACCTGCGGGTTATGGATGATGTCCCCAATTGGGGCGACGCGCCCCCCCTTTTGGGCTGCTTCTTGGATGATATCAAGAGCCCGCCGGACTCCCCAGCAGTAGCCGAGCTCGTCGGCAATCACGACACGCTTCTGGCCAGACGCGGCTGGTGACGCGGGCGTGGGCGTGGCGGTGAATGTGCTCGACATGGGCGTTTGCCTTTGTGTGTAATCTGCCAGCGGTGAGCGCACGATGTCGTGGTCGCTCCCCGGAACAGCCTACGCCGTTCAGCGCAAAGTATAGACGCCAAACCGCCAAGTGACGTAACGAGCGAGGTCACCGAGTCAATAGCGAACGACCATTTTGCCTTCAGCCTCAAGCCTGGCCTCATCGAGGGTACCGGCCAGGGCAACCGGGAGCCGCCCCGGCACTGTGATCGTATCCGGATTGCCATCGCTGACGTACACGGTATCCGGATTAGCCATCATACGGTCGAACCATTGGTAAAGGTTGGTAGCATTTTGCACGTCAACATCGCCGTCGAAGGCCTGAATACGCGCGATCCAGACCGGATCGAACTCCGTGCTGGCTGGAGACTCGGTAGGATTCGCCCCCACCATGAGGCAGCCAAGGATGGTAATGGTGCGCCCATTGTAGGTGAAGCCATGGCGGAGCCAGGTGCGCTGTTGGGGATGCTTGTCTCGCTGTGGATATTCCCCATATGGTATGGCGATGATATCGGCGGTGACGCGGGGATCGTAGGCTTGCAGTGCCTCGATTGCGCCGCCGATTTGCTGTTTGAACTCGTCGTCAGAGATATCGTAGAGGCTGACATGATCCAAGGTGTGGTTGCCAACCTCATACCCATGATCAAGCAGCCACGAGATTTTCTTTGCGCAGTAGGGGGTCTGATCGTCTTCCCGCCGGTCTGGCAGCCAGTCGAAGCAGAAGTTGGGAAGGACAGCAAAGAACCCGCCGCGGCCAAAATCCGGATGCGCGGCAAAGAACGCTTCCAGAATCCCGACTGCCGAGTCAGGGTCGATCGTCCAGGTGCCATCGGCTTCGATCAGCACGCGGAACTGGCTAGCGTAGGAGTCATCGAACGTCAGCACAACCGGCCGCTTGCCAGCAGGCGCGGCAATCCTGTTCAGGATGAGGTCGCGGAGCGGGATGACGTAGAAATCGTGCTCGTATAGCCACTGGAGGTCGGCCCGGAAGTCATCGAGAGGCCGGGCGAACTGTGCCTCATCGGCGGGATCGGTGACAAAGTTGTGATACTCAAGCACGGGGATGAAGCCGAGCTCATTTGGCTTGAGCTGCTGAAGCTGCTTGGGGGTGAGCGTTGCTCCAGCTTCCGCTGTTGGCGATGGCGCTGGCGGTACAGTGGGCGATGGCGAGGGACTTGGACGGTCTTGCGCGGCCGTCTCCGGTGGCTGGGTAGCTAATCCAGGCGGCGGAGCCGGTGCGGTGGACGGCGGTGTGCCGGTGTGCCAGGCGATTTTTCTGCCGGCGCTCTTTCCTCCGCAGCCGGACAATCCTGCCAGGAGCACCATGGCGATGAGGAATATTGCCAAAGCTGGCCGCCTGATAGGCACGTGCAGCATTGGCGTGGGCACCCGAACCGACCCTCCATCCGCGAGTATTCCGGCATGAGACCCACCAACGGCAGGCGCGTGAGCGTGGGCGGAAGCGA
Organism: Thermomicrobiales bacterium; assembly: GCA_042408955.1. Lineage (GTDB taxonomy): Bacteria > Chloroflexota > Chloroflexia > Thermomicrobiales > UBA6265 > CALGSZ01. The sequence goes on along the minus strand of JBHOQQ010000081.1, from coordinate 2,899 downwards.
GTATAGGAGGGGAATCGAATGGGTGTCGAGCGGGTCAAACGGGCAGGATCGCCGCGGTCGAGCGTTCAGCGCCGCTCTGCCTGCTCCTTTCCTGGAGAAGGGGGACCTAGTAGGTGCCGGAGCGGCACGAGGGAGTCGATTTCAAGCGCTGGTGCTGGAAGATCAGATGGCCATGGGCGCCCGGTGCGATTGACCCAGATCGAGCGAATTCCCGCGGCGCGTGCCCCGGCGATGTCGAACTCCGGCGAATCACCGATGACGATGGCATCCTCAGGCGTGACATTGGCCAGGCGCAGCGCCTCGGCAAAGATCGCGGGGTCTGGCTTAGCGATCCCGATCTCCTCGGAGATCAGCACGAAATCAACCAGCGGGCCGAGATTGAGCAGGGCGATCTTGTCGCGCTGCACATCGGCAGGGCCGTTGGTGACGACGCCGATGCGCCGGCGCGGAACCGCTGCCCGGATGTAGCGGAGCGTATCCAGCGCATCATCAAACAGCCGCAGCCCGTAGAAGCGATTGGTGCGGTACCAGGTGCTCGCCCGCGCGATGCTGTCAGGATCGGAGATGCCGAACCGGCGAAGCAGGTGATCAAAGTGATCGCTGCCGTGCGGTTGGATTGCGATCGACTCTGCAATCAGAGCATCCACGTCGACCGGCGAGGCACCGGCCGGCCGGCTTGCCAGCGCTTCGGTGAATGCGATGCGTAGGCGCAGCGCGCGGGCGCTGGCGTAATCACAGAGTGTGTCATCAAGGTCGAACATCACCAGGTCAGGCGGTGGCAAAACGGGAGAAGGACAAAGCGTTGACTCGATGCTCATAGTGTCAGCGTAGGTGGTTGGCCGGTGCGCGTCAAGATGTGCCGCGTCCGACGATGCGAGGGCAGGATGCTCCCCGTGCCGGCAGGTGATTCCATGATCGTCCTGATGGGGGAATAGCGGACGGACAAACGTACTGGCGCCAATATGACATTCGTCGCCCCCGTGTGGTTCTCCCTAGCCGAGTGGGTCCGTACTATGCTTTAGCTGGGGACCGGCTACGGCAGAGGCGTAGCCCTGCACAATCGTCGCTTTTCCCGGACACTTCGGCGCCGCGGACAGCCGGACCCATACGCGAGAGGTCCGCTTCTCCTGGCGCGTGACGGGTGGCGACATCGAGCGATGCCACGATGGAACTTCAAAGCCCGGAAGATCCAGGCGATATTTCGGTTGCATTCGAGCAAGCTACGATCGAGGCTCCTTCACCAGCGGCGCGAGCGGCCGCGATGCTGCGCGATCAGGCATCTCGCATCGTGGCGAATTGGGTGCTGCGGGTGGCAAATCTCCCCGCGTTTCGCGCGCTACCGGGCCTGACCCTGAGCCAGCTTCAAGATACCATCCCGGAAATTCTGGACGCGGCGCTGGTCGCCATCGCGACATCCGATCCAAGCGTGGACCCCGAGCCACTACAGCGCGCGCTCGATCTCGCCGTGGTACATGGGAGCAAGCGCGCGAACGAGGGATTCGCTATCGGCGACGTGCTGGCGGAATTTCAGCAGCTTCGCACGGAGGTTTGGGCTGCGCTTTGGCGCGTCCTCGAAGGTGATGAGCTGCTCTCTGATTCGCTGAGAGAATTGCAAGGACGGTTGAGCCACACCTTCGATAGCTTGATGATCGTGGCCGCGGAATCCTGGGCCGCGACGCGGCTGAGTTGACCGTGGCACCCGCGAGGGAGAGAGCCATGATCAGCGCGAAAGGTGAGGCGCGCGCGTCGGTGATGATCGTCGAGGACCAGCAGGCGATTGCCGAGTTGCTGTGCGAGGTCTTGCAGGAAGCGGGATTCTCGGCAAGCTGGACCGCATCGGCGGTTGACGCGGCACGCCTGGCTCGCGAAGTCCATGCGGATGTCGTCTTGCTCGACGTGATGATGCCTGAGCGAAGCGGCTGGGCGGTGCTTGAGGAATTGCGGGCCGATCCGGCAACGCGAGAGATCCCCGTGATCATCACCTCGGCGGTTTATGACCGGCCGGGGCTGCGCCCACTCCCCGAGGGCGGTCCCGTGCGCTTCGCTGCCAAGCCGTTTGATATCGCCGATTTACTCGACACCATCGCGGCGCTCGCGGAATAACTCGCGCTCCGCTGGCATCGGTGCCGCCCATTGCGCAGGGCCTGAGGACCGCGTGGGATGTGCATCGTGCCCACCTGGGCAAGATCCGGCCAAGGAGAGCGCTGAGGGCGCCGCGATCACGAGGCGTGCCTCGTCCCGGCGGACGACCACCTTCGCCACATGCGAATTGGGCGAAGGGATAGCCAGCGGTACGCGAAACCGATATGATAGGACCTGTTTCGAGGACGAAGCGTGACAGCAACCGTTGACGGGGGGAGACAGTCCGGAAGGTTCGTGCCTTGTTTGTTGCGCGCCTATCGAGGAGAGCCGCTCGCTGCCGCTACGATGCGCTGCGCTGAGCAATCCAGGAACGTCATGCTGGCTCGCCGCGCTTGAGGGCATAGACCTGTGACGCATCGGGCACGTGGTTCGGGCGCGTGGTGGGGAAAGCCGTGTCGGACGGCGAGGAGCTTTGTCGCTGGGATGAGACCGGCAATGAGCGAACCGCAAGCGCTTCGGAGGCTGCGCGTGACGATGCGGCGCCTGGCGAGGAGGATGAGGAGCGTCTTGTCACCGTGTTCGCGCCCGATGCTGAGATCCGGCTGACCTCACCGGAGATGGTCTATCGCGGGCGCGAGGAGATCCGGCACGTGCTTCGGACCCTGGCTCCACTGCGCGTTGTATCGGCGCTTGTGGATCGCACCAACGGATCACCTCAGATCCGCTCACTCGCCATGGCACCGGCAGCAGATCGGAAGCAACCGAGCGAAATACGAGACGGCGGTGACGCCCTATCATCGCAGCGGCGACCGCTCGG
>JBHOQQ010000080.1:0-29849 GCA_042408955.1 Thermomicrobiales bacterium | reverse complement strand
AGCCCGGATTGGCCTCGGGCATGGGCAGATGGACGAGCAGACGCTGGAAGAGGTCATTCTCGGCTTCGTTCGCCATGAGTTCGATGTCCTGGTGTGCACCACGATTATCGAATCTGGTGTCGATATCCCCAATGTGAACACGATCATCATCGACAACGCGGACACCCTGGGCTTAACGCAGCTCTACCAACTGCGAGGGCGGGTGGGCCGGGGCACCAACCGGGCCTATGCCTATCTGCTTTATTAGCCCGCGAAGGTTCTGACCGCCGAAGCCCAGGCGCGCATTGAAGCCTTTCAGGAAGCGACGGAGCTTGGCGCTGGACTGCGCGTCGCCATGCGAGATATGGAGATTCGCGGTGCCGGCAACATCCTCGGTGCCGAGCAGAGCGGGCACATCGCAGAAGTCGGCTACGAGCTCTATGTCCGGTTGCTCAGCCAGGCGGTTGAGGAGATTCGACGTGGACGGCCGGTGGCAGAGCCGGGCGCGATCCAGCTTGATCTCCCACTCAGCGCACTGATCCCCGCGACGTATATCACCGATGTCGAGCTACGACTCAACACGTACCGCCGCGTCGCTGCTGTGAGCACGCGAGCAGAGCTAGAAGCCATGCGCGCCGAGCTGGAGGATCGCTTCGGCCCGATCCCGGACGAGGTCGAGCACCTCCTGGCGCTGATCGCCGTCCGGATCCGGTGTGCGAACCTCGGAATCGAATCGGTGGTTGAGCGCGAGCGGGAGATCGTGATTCGGCCGGTCGAGACGCGCCAGCTCGATGCACGCACGCTGGCAACCAAACTCGGACGAGCGCTCAAAATCACGCCGCACTCCGTGCGCATTCGCCTGCCAGACTTGCAGCTGCCATGGATGCAAGCGCTGGAGTCGGTGCTCGATGCCGTTGAAGCGGCTCCCACACGGGCTCGTGCCAGCCAGGACGCTCCTGCCAGTGACCGGCAGGTGTTGACTATTACCGGACAGAGCCTCAATGGACGAGCCGTTGAGGAGACTCCATTGACCCGTTCGCGATCACGGCGCGCTTAGGAATCTCGGTGCGCGAGCATCCCTGGCCCACGATGATGCGCATCCTGCCGGCTGCACGGGGCTCACGCCCTCATCCCTCGCTTCGCTCGGCACAAGGCTCACCATGCAGATGAAGTACCTCAAGGGGGCTGTCTTAAGACACCGTTCATGGCAACACCAGCCGACTCTAGCCGACCATGCGCTCGCAGCGCGGGGACTTCAGCTGCGCGATCGACGGCGGCGAGGGCCTTCCTCCATACGCGCCGGCAATCATCAGCATGGCTGGGAGCCCGCTCTCGCGCGGGGCGAACGTCCCCGCTCCCCCGCTGTGCTCGGGACACGGCTCACCACGCAGACCAAGCTCCCTCAAGGGGGCGGAAAGGCGGACACTTCCGCCCGGCATCCCTCCCCGGCATTCGTTCGCGACGGCGCAGGCATGCTCACTGCAAAATCTCGTGCATGCTCCGTCATTCCGAGTGGAAGCGAGGAATCTCTCGCGTCCGTGCCGCGCAGCTCGGCAGCCCGAGGCAGCAGCCGCACTCCGGTCATCCCGTTCGCGATCGTGCGGGCGTGCAGAGCGAGGACGCTCTCTTCCCAAACAGGACAGGCGGCTTTCTCGCCTGAGCCTTGTCCCAAGCGCGGCGAGGGAACGGGGCTTGAGGGCCGGACGTCAGAGTGCGGCGCGACGAACTGGCCTGAGCCCAGGCATAATCCTGCCGGCAGGCCGCAATCAAGCCGTGCGCCGGCTTAGAAGATGAGCTAATGCTCGCGCAGATAGGCGATGGTCACGCCTTCGCCGCCTCCATGAGGCTCGGCGATCTCAAAGTGGTCAACAAGCGGGCTCGCCTTGAGGATCTCCTGAACCGCCTGCCTAAGCGCTCCGGTGCCTTTACCGTGAATGATGCGCACGAACGGCAAACCGGCGCGGTAGGCATCATCCAAGTACCGCTCAAGGGAAGCTTCAACATCCGCAACGCGCTGGCCTCGCACGCTGATCTCAAGTGGCACCTGCACTGGCGCCGCTGGCCGATACACGACGCGCTCCTCCGGCTGCGTCCGTGCCCTACCGAGGCGCTGGAGCGCGCTGACGGGCTGCCGCATTTTGAGCGGACCCAACTGGACTTCGGCAACACCATCAGCTACGGAGATGACCTCCCCCTCTTGCCCCAACGCTACCAGCCGTACCCGGTCACCTGGCCGGATTTCAGGCGCTGGCGCCCGGCTTGGGCGCGGGAGACGCTCGACCTTGAACGCGCGCACCACCTCCGCCGCGTGCTCGATATCCTTGCGCAACTCCTCCACGCGCTCGCCGCTAGCCGGCTTGGCACCGCGCTCGCGCTGCAGGCGCTTCAGCAGCTCGCGCGCTTCTGCCAACTGCGCTTCTGCCTCGGCTAATGCCGTCTCTCGAGCCGTTAGGCGTTCGTGCTCGGCCTCCTGCAGCTCGCGCAGCAGGCGTTGCCGGAGTTGTTCTACCTCTCTTTCGCGCTCCTGAGCGCGGCGCAAGACCGCTTCGGCGTCGTCCCTCCGGCGCCGGATATCCTCAAGGAGCTCCTCGACACGAACGGCATCGGGATGCAACAGCGAAGCGGCCCGTTCAAGGACCTGGCGGGGCATGCCGAGACGCTGCGCGATCGCCAGCGCGTTCGATTGCCCAGGGATGCCGATGGTCAGGCGATACGTCGGCGCAAGCGTTGCCAGGTCGAATTCGACGCTGGCGTTTTCCACGCCGGGCGTTTGATAGGCGAACGCCTTCACTTCCGAATAATGCGTGGTGGCGATGACCAAAGGGCCAAGCTCAAGCAGCCGCATCAATAGAGCGCGTGCCAGCGCGGAGCCTTCCTGAGGATCGGTCCCGGCGCCGAGCTCGTCCAGCAGGACCAAGCTGTCGGGGGTGACCTGCCGCAACATGAGGATCACGTTCCGCATGTGCGACGAGAACGTCGAGAGATTCTGCGCGATGCTCTGCTCGTCACCGATATCAACGAATACGGCAGAAAACACGCTGACCACCGAGCCCTCGTCGGCCGGGATGTAGAGCCCGGTTTGGGCCATCACGCTGAGCAATCCAGCCGTTTTGAGCGCCACCGTCTTGCCACCAGTGTTCGGTCCGGTAATCACCAGGGCTCGAAACGTGTCTCCTAGGCGAATATCAATCGGGACGACCGTCGCCGGATCCAGCAGAGGATGACGCGCGCGCCTCAGCACAATCCGATGCGTGGGATGTCCATGGGGATGCTCGGGTCGTCCCTGCCATACAACGGGCCGAGTCGCGCGCATGGAAAACGCGAGTCGCGCCTTGGCCATGGCGAGATCGATCGCGGCGATTGCCTCGACACTCATGCGTAGCTCGTGGGCATGGCGACCGACTCGCGCGGTAAGATCGTCCAAGATGCGTTCAATCTCGCGCTGCTCTTCGAGTTGCGCCTCCCGCCAGCGGTTGTTGAGTTCGACTACCTCCAAGGGCTCAATGAACAGCGTCTGGCCACTCGCTGACGTGTCGTGGACCACGCCCGGCACCTGAGCACGCGCCTCTGCCTTGACCGGGATCACGTATCGCCCATCGCGCGTGGTAATGATCGCGTCTTGCAGCGCGCTCGCGTACCGGCCGCTGCTTACCATACTACTGAGCCGGTCCATCAATCGCGCTTGGGCAACGCGGACCTCCCGCCGGATGCGGGCAAGCGCATCGCTTGCGGTGTCGAGCACCTCGCCCCGAGGTCCAATTGAGCGCTCGATTGCCGCTTCCAGATCGGGGAGGAGCGCAAGGTGCTCTGCAAATTCCAGGAGGAGGGGATAACGCTGGTCTACTTCCGGCAAGCGAAACATCGCCTGCCTCAGCACGCGCGCTGCCGTCATAGTACTGCCCACGTGAAGCAGCTCAAGCGGCTGTAAGCGAGCGCCTTTTTCAGCCTGGTCCACCAAGTTCCGGATGTCGCGCGCGCCGCCGACGGAGAGATCAGGATGGTCGGTCAGGAGCTCGACCGCTTCGGAAGTGACGTTGAGCAGGTATTCGACCTGGCGGGGATCACCGCGCGGGCCGAGCTCAAGCGCGCGCTCGGCGGCGACGGAGAACCGGCACGCCTGAGCGAGGCGACGCAGGATTTCCGGGAATTCAAGTTTGGCCAGAACTGCTTCATGGCCAGATGGCAGTGTCACGAGGGACGCTTACCCCTGCGACACTCCTCCAGAGAGAATCGGCGGCAGACCACCAGGGAACCAGGGAGCCAAAAGCTTCGTGAAGAACGGAGCAAGATCTAAAAAGATCGGAACCAGTGTGGATCCATCAATCTGATTCCGCACAAATCCCACGACGGCATCCCGGCCTGCCACGTCGAATGTCTGGTTGAGTGCCTGCAATGTAATTGCGAGCAACATCGCTGCCAGGGTTGTTGCCAAGCCTGAGACAATCACGCCCAAAGCAGCACCACCAATATTATCGAGGATTTCGACTCGCCGTGGCAGGTGAAAATCGCTGAGCCAGCGCGAGATGATCACGGTGAACGCGCTGGAGAACAAGAACAGCAGGAGCAGAAAGAACACCAAATATCCCGTCTCCCAGCCCATGGTGACGACGTGGCTCCGGACGGCATTGGTCAGCGGCCGGTAGAACGCCGCGGCAAACACCGCGCCGAAGTAGATCGCGATGAGCGCCGCCGTGACCCGGGTTACGCCATTGAAGAAGCCAAGCCCGATAATCGCCAAGAACGCGATGATGATGAACAGGTCCATGGCATTGAACATCGCGCTGCCCTCGGGTGCAGTCGGCCATCAGATGCTCGGAGCCAATGCTGCCGCGACAAGCCTGCTCCGAGACCAGTCAGCATCATTCTAGAAATTTGCGTCCGGCTCGCTTATTCCCCAATGGTCCTAACCTTGGTTGACACGAACAAGTGTTCGTTCCTATAATGGCCGCGCCGGAAGCTGGGCCAACGCCCGGCGAACCTTACAGCGAGAGGACACCGCCCATGAAGGAGCTATCGCGCCGCCAACGCGCTATCTTGGAGTTCATCGAGCGCTTCCTCGAGGAGAACGACTATCCGCCTACCATCCGAGATATTCAGCGCGAACTCGGCATCTCCTCGACGAGTGTGGTGGACTACAACCTCAAAGTCCTGGAATCCCGCAATCTGATTCGCCGCAATCGCAACATCTCCCGTGGAATCGAGCTCGTTGGCCGGTCGAGTGCCCGCCGCAACATCGTCGCTATCCCGGTGATTGGCCAGATCGCCGCAGGCGCGCCTATTCCCGTTCCGGAAGATTTGGAGCATGCCGAGGCCGAAGAGGTTATCGAGCTCAGCGCCGATCTGGTACCCGACGGTGGCCGCGGACTCTTTGCCTTGCGCGTCAAAGGGCATTCCATGGTTGATGCCCTCATCAACGACGGTGACATTGTGCTGCTTCGCAAGCAGGAAACGTGCGAGAACGGCGAGACGGTCGCCGTTTGGCTGAAGGATCAGAAAGAGACGACCCTCAAGAAGCTTTACTACGAGGGTGACCGCGTACGCCTGCAACCCGCGAACGTGACGATGTCGCCGATCTATACTGATCCCGACAACGTGGAAATCCAAGGCAAGCTGGTCACGGTCGTCCGGTCGGTCAGCTAAGCGCTCAGCCACACGATGGGGCGACGAGCGGTCACTCGTGGGGGCGGTGGCTCATCTCCCGAGCAGGGCCATTGGGCATGGACCAGCCATTCACTCGCTGACGCTGGCGCTCGGCCCACGCGGCTAGCGCTCATCTTTTCAGCACCCGGCTTTGCGGCGCTACTCACCTTTACGGTCTGCCTTGCTTGGATTCCCCACCTCACACAACGCCTCTATCCATTGACCGGTGATGAGCCGTTTTATGTCATGACGGCCATTAGCCTGGTCGAGGATGGTGACCTCGACGAAACCAACAATTACGCCAACCGCGATTACGCGCGGTTTTACCCTGCCTTCGGACCAACTGCCGACGGCTGGGCAGCGTATCCCGATCCGCTGCCTCCTCACCAGTCACACACGCGACGTCCCGGACTCTACAGCAAACACGGACTCGGGATGGCACTATTGATCGCGCTACCGTTCGCGGCTGGTGGCCGGCCACTGGTGCTGATCGTGCTGGCGGCACTCAGTGCTCTTCTTGCCGCCAATATGGCGCTGTTCGCACGCCGGTACACTCGCTCACCATCGATCGCCCTCGCTGCTGCGCTTGGGCTCTCGCTGACGACCCCGCTTCTGACATTTTCGCTGCTCATCTTCCCAGAATTGCCGGCCGCGCTGTGCACGATCTACGCGCTGCGCCGCGTGCTTGAGCCGAGGAACGCCTGGTGGCAATGGGCGCTTGCCGGCTTCGCGGCTGCCGCGCTCCCCTGGCTCCATTACCGGCTTGCACCCATCAGCGTGGGGCTCGCTGCCATTGGTTTCGCGCGCCATCGGCACAGTATTACTCACGCACAAATCATCGCCGCGCTCGCTCCGCCGCTGCTGTCTGCCAGTGTGCTGGCTTGGTGGTTCGTCTACCTGTACGGGCGTCCATTGCCGCCCGCGGCTGACCATGCTGGTTTCTCTGGCTTCACGGGAACGCTCAATGGACTGGCAGGGACCTTTCTCGATCAGCAATGGGGAGCGTGGATTCACAACCCGCTCCTCTTCTTCGCGGCCGCCGTGGCTGTGCCGTTTGCCCGCAGCCAGCGGGATGATGCCATCGCCCTCGGTGCCATCGCCGCACCCTATCTTGTGATCGTGGCGAACTATCGTGTCTGGTGGGGAGAATGGAATCCGCCGGCCCGGTATCTCACCGTGCTCGTTCCCCTTGCAGTCGCACCACTTGCGTGGTGGCTGGAGAGGGTGAGATCGCGTTGGCGCTGGTCCTGGCTTGGGGCTTTTCTCCTTCCCAGCCTCCTCGTAACGGCCACGTTCGTCTGGAATCCCCAGCTTATGTATAACCACCCCGATGGCACGTCGCGCGTGCTTGAGATCTGGAGCCAATGGAGCCACCAGCCGCTCACAAGTCTCATTCCATCCTTCGTGTTCTACAGCGCGAGTGCACCCGCTGAGCGCGTGTGGTTTAGCCTCGCCGCTCTCGCCTGGCTGAGCGTCTTCTCGCTCGCCGCCTGGCTTGCTGTCGCTCGGCCGGCCTGGTCTGACTCACCACGCTTGCGATCCAGTGCCGGGCAACACCCGGCTTCCGTGCCTTGATGATGGCGTTGGCGTGCGGCCATGCTCGCGAAGGGTGCTATACTCCGGCGCTTGGCAACCTGACGCGATGCTCTTCCCTTGCATGCGGGGGTGGATTGTGGATAGTTCGGTGCTGACCGGACTCGGCCTGGCACCTTCGGCCGGCCTCAACGCCTATATACCGTTGCTCGTGCTTGCGCTGGCAGACCGGTTTACCAACCAGGTTACGCTGCAGCGGCCATACGATTTCCTGTCGTCGAATACCGGGATCATTATTCTTCTGGCGCTGCTCACGGTGGAGATCATCGCGGACAAGATTCCAGGAGTTGACCACGCGAACGATTTGATCCAATCCGCGATCCGGCCAGCGGCTGGTGCGATTTCAATGATGGCGATCACCAATACCGACCGGGCACTCAATCCGGCGGTGGCCATGATCGCCGGTCTGCTCCTTGCCGGTGGAGTTCACGGCGTCAAAGCGACGACAAGGCCAGCGATCACTGTCTCCACGGGTGGAGTAGGCAACCCGGTCATCAGCATGATTGAAGACGCCGTCGCCACGATCACCTCTATCACCGCAGTACTCGCACCGATTATCGCGCTGGCGCTGCTCGTCCTCTTCGCTGTTGTGCTCTGGTGGCTCTATCGCAAGATCCGCAATCTCACCGGCTACCTCGCTCGGCTCGGCCGGGCCTCCTCCTTGAATAAGCGAACTCAAGATCCATAATAGGATGAGCGCACGCGGTGAGAGTTGAGCGATGGCAACGACGCAGCACAAGAACTACTACCAAACGCTTGGAGTCGACCGCAACGCGGATCAGAAAACGCTTCGGGAGGCCTATCGGCGGCTTGCCCGCAAGTATCATCCTGACGTCAATCCCGGGGACAAGCATGCCGAGGAGAAATTCAAGGAGATCAACGAAGCCTACGAGGTGCTTTCCGATCCGGCGAAGCGCAAGATATACGATCGCTTTGGCGCCCAATGGCAGCGCTATCGCGATGCTGGCGTGACGGGCGACGATGCCTTTTCGCGGCGCACTCGCCCCGGCTCCGGCACGCAGGATTTCACTTCCTGGTTCACAGACCCGGCCAGCAGCACATTTCGCACTGGCTTTGGAGAGCATTCAGGCAGCTTTGCAGAGTTCGTCCAAACGATATTTGGCAACCTTGGACGCCGGGGTGATCCCACTGGTGTCTTTTCACACGCCGCTCGCCGCCGGCGCGGTGAGGACGTCGAAGTCGAGCTTGAGATTTCCTTTGAGGAAGCGTTTACGGGAACCACGCGGCGCGTCGACCTGCAGGCACATGAGCCCTGCTCGCTTTGCAAGGGATCCGGCCTCGCCAGGGGCGCGGTCTGTCCCGCATGCGATGGAGCCGGGATCGTCAAACGCGCCAAGACGATTGAGGTCAAGATTCCGGCTGGAGTCGCGACCGGATCGCGCGTCCGCGTCGCCGGCCAGGGAGGATCTGGGCGCGCGGGCGGTCCGAGTGGCGACGTCTATTTGAAGATCACCGTGCGGCCAGACCCGCGCTTCGAGCGGGAGCATGATGATCTAAAGACGGAGGTTGACGTCCCGCTGTACACGGCGGTTCTTGGCGGTGAGGTGGTCGTTACGACGCCAAAAGGTAAGGTTGCCCTGACGATCCCCCCGGAAACTCAATCCGGCAGGATTTTCCGGCTGCGTGGGCAGGGCATGCCCAAATTGCGGGGGCCGGCTGGCGAGCGCGGCGATTTGCTCGTCCGCGTCAAGGTAGTACTGCCGTCCAATCTCAGCGAGCACGAGCGAGCGCTCTTTCGGCAACTTCGGGACCTGCGATCGCGATAGCACGCCCTCGAACGATAGCCTGCATCGCCTCCGGCTCGGTGCCCGAGCAGCCCATTAGCCGGCGAGCGTTGCTTTGCTTCCCTCGGGTATAGTGCAATACGCGTGGCTCACTCCAGCCGGATAGGAGTGCGCCGGATGCCAGCATTGATGATCAGAATGAGGATTTAGGGAACATCCGATGCCAGCCACAATTGTTATGGGAGGCCAGTGGGGTGACGAGGGGAAGGGGAAGCTCACCGATGCCCTGGCCCGGCATGCAGACGTTGTGATTCGCGCTAACGGCGGCAGCAATGCCGGGCACACCATCTCCACATCCGCCGGTGTCTTCAAAATGCACCTTGTCCCGTCGGGGATCCTCAACCCTTCCTGCACGTGCGTGATCGGCGCTGGCGTGGTGGTTGATCCCCAGGAACTGCTCGCGGAGTTAGATGCTCTTCGCGCTCGGGGTATTTCGACTGACCGCTTGCTAATTTCTGACCGTGCCCATTTGGTCTTGCCATATCATCCGGCCCTCGATCGCGTGGAGGAGTCCGCTCGTGAGGATCAAAGGATCGGCACGACGCTCCGCGGTATCGGCCCTGCCTATGCGGATAAAGTCGCCCGGCGAGGCATCCGCGTGGCAGATCTGCTGGACGAGGCCACGCTGCTTCGAAAGCTCACCTGGGAGGTGGATGCCAAGAACCACCTGCTGACGATAGTCTACCGCCAGGAGCCGCTCGACGTTGCAACGATGTATCGCGATCTCGTCAACGCGGGAGCGCGTCTCCGCCCGCATGTCGCCGCCACCGAGATGATTGTGCAGGAAGCGCTTGCGGACGGGAAAGAGATCCTGATCGAGTGCGCTCAGGGCGCCATGCTCGACATCGACTACGGCACCTATCCCTATGTAACGTCGTCGTCGCCCACGGCGGCGGGCGCCTGCCAAGGAGCGGGCGTTGCCCCGACTCAAGTCAGCCGGATCGTGGCGGTGTACAAGGCGTACAGCACGCGCGTGGGAAGCGGCCCGCTTCCCACGGAACTGCTCGACGCCACAGGCGACCTCATCCGCGAGCGCGGCCGGGAATATGGCACGACCACAGGTCGCCCTCGGCGCACCGGCTGGTTCGACGCCGTGGCGGCTCGGTATGTCGCGCGGCTCAACGGCGTGACTGAGATTGCGCTGACGCTTCTCGATGTCTTCGACGTCTTCGACGAGATCAAGGTGTGCACAGCCTACCGGCTCAATGAGGTGACAATCAACCATTTGCCGGCTCGCGAGGACCTGCTAGCGCAGGTGACGCCAGTGTTCACCACGTTGCCTGGATGGAAGAAGGACATCACCGGTGTCCGGCGCTCCGAGGATCTTCCGGCAGAAGCGCGAGGCTACATTGCGTTCTTGGAGGAGCAGATCGGCGTTCCGATCACGATGGTCGGCGTCGGACCAGACCGGGAACAGCTTGTTCCCCTGCGCGAGTCTGCCGCGATCCTCCAGGCAGGGCCGGCGCCAGTCACGCGCCGCTAGTGCAACAACGTGGGAGAGATGAGGAAGAAGCATGGCCAGTGACGATCAGCAGACGATCCTTGACGCTGCGGCAATCCAGCGCATCATTCCCCATCGCTACCCGTTCCTTCTGGTTGACCGCATCATCGAAATCGAACCTGGCAAGCGCGCGGTCGGCTTGAAGAATGTCACCATCAATGAACCATTCTTCCAAGGCCATTTTCCCGACTACCCGGTGATGCCTGGGGTCTTGATCGTTGAGGCGCTGGCACAGGTCGGTGCGGTGGCGATCTTGATGATCGAAGAATTCAAGGGCCGCATCGCCTTCTTTGCTGGCCTTGACAATGTCCGCTGGAAGCGTCAGGTCAAGCCAGGAGATACCCTCCGGCTGGAGGTTGAGCTTGGCCAGATCCGGCGCAGTATTGGCACCGGCACAGGCACCGCCACCGTGAATGGTGAGATCGCGTGCCGCGGGGAGTTTATGTTTGCCGTTGGACCTGCGAACCCGGCGGCGTCTTAGCTAGCAGCGCCCGTGACTCCCGGTCTCACGCAACGCTGGATTGGGGTTGATGCGAGCCGGCTGACGGCCGGCGAGCAGACAGGCACGGAAACCTACACGTACCAGCTTCTTGCCGCTTGGGCACGGCTGACAATCCCTGACCGCATTCGACTGTACCTCAACGCGCCGTCCCCTCCGCCGGATCTTCCGCCGGTCGGGGATGTGGCGTGCCTGCCATTCCCACGATTGTGGACGCACGTGCGCCTTTCTTGGGAGATGCAGCGACGTCCTCCCGCGGTCCTCTTCGTGCCCGCCCATGTGATCCCGTTGCGTCACCCACCGTCAGTCGTGACGATCCACGACCTGGGGTACCTTCATCACCCAGAAGCACATCCGCCACGCGACCGCTGGATGCTCGATTGGACAACCCGGTGGAGCACCCGCGTCGCGCGGCGGGTGATCGCTATCTCCGAGGCGACGCGCTGCGACCTCGTTCAATGCTATGGCGTCGCTCCAGAGAAGATTGACGTGATCCCGCACGGAGTCGACTCACGCTTTTTCGCCGTAAACGGTGATGCTATCCGCCGGGTGAGACAGTCTCTTGCGCTTCCGGAGCGGTTTGTGCTGGCCGTGGGCACGGTTCAGCCACGCAAGAATCTCGGGCGGCTAGCCCTTGCGATGCGGCACCTCGCTGCCGCCGGTCTCCCCCACGCCTTGGTGGTCGCGGGCAAGCGGGGATGGCTGGCAAGCACCGTCGAGCGCGACATCGCCCAAGCAGGCATGGGCGACCGGATCATCTTTCTCGGCTATGTTCCGGCTCCCCACTTGCCAGCGTTATATGCAGCCGCCGATGCGCTGGCATTTCCATCGCTCTACGAAGGGTTTGGACTTCCGGTCCTGGAGGCGATGGCCGCCGGTACGCCGGTCGTTGCGGCCAATCGCTCTGCGATACCGGACGTGGCCGGAGACGCCGCTCTTCTGGTTGATCCGTTCAGCCCCGAGGAGATCGCGCGTGGACTGATGCGCGTACTGACCGAGCCAGCATTGCGCTCGAGCTTGGTCGCCCGAGGTAGGGAGCGCGCTGCCAGCTTCAGTTGGGAGAAATCAGCCCTGGCGACGTTGGACGTGCTACGGCGCGTCCGAGATGGAACTCCGTAACTCGCTCAAACGTTTTGTCCAACGGCCGCGAGCGATGCGGCGTATCATTGGAACCAACGCTGGTTGGCAGCGGCGGCCACGCCCGCAGGAGAGGCAACGTTCATCGAGGACCGGCACAGATGGCGGCATCGGCGCGACTGGTAGGTCTGTTACTTCTCGGTTTTGGGACGCTGCTTGGAGTCGCCATCGGTCTGTGGTTGATCTTTGGCGTCCTCGACAACAAGATGGAGCGCACGGGCGCCATCTTTGGGTTTGTCTTGCTCTTTGGCTGCCTGGTGCTTCCCCTGATTGGGGGAGGAATCTATTTCTTCCGCCGGGGACAAGCCGAGGCTCGCGACCTTGCCCGTGTCGCGCAACAGCGCCGGTTGCTTGATCTCGTCACGACGCGGGGCCAGATATCAATCTCGGATCTCGTGCTCGAACTCAACACGACACGGGACCAGGTTCAGCGCGATCTGACCGAGCTCGTTGGCCGGGGACTCTTCAGTGGATATGTTGATTGGAACAAGGGCATGCTCTACTCCGTAGAGGCATCGAAGTTGCAGGGCCGAGAGACATGCCCGAACTGCGGTGGGCAGCTTCAGCTTGCTGGCAAGGGTCTCATTACGTGCCCGTATTGTGGTGCCCAGATCTTTCTCACTGGCTGAGGGGCAGACCGGGTGCCGTCTCGACGGTCCAGCGAACGGAGAAATTCATGTCACCGGCATCAGAACGCGTTCAAAACCTCCTTGCCACGATCCCTGGCTACCGAGGCTACCGCGAGAAGGAGGACCGCCGCCACGCCGACCGGAGGGTGCGTGAGCACGTTGCCAGCGCATTCGCCAGGCAGGCAGAGCGAGTGGAGCGCGTCGCTCGGCAATTGGCAGAGCAGCGGAGAATCCAGGACGTTGGACCTGTTGATGAGCTTGCGCGGACCATTCGCCATCTGATTGACCGCATCACGACGGCAACGTATGGCTATGGCGGGCTGTTTAGCGATCGGAATGTTGATGAGGTCGCGCTCGACCAGCTTCGCCGTTTCGACGAGAGCCTCCTGCAGGGAGCGCAGGAGCTTGAAGCGCCCATCGCGGCCCTTGAACAGGCGGCACAGAGCGGCGGTGATCTGACCCAGCCAGCACGCGCTGGCACGGCAGTGGTCCAAGCGGTGCTTGAGCGGCTGAGCGCACGCAACGAAGTGATCGAGACCGGAACATCGCTTCCGGAGGAACGCGTGCTTGACCTGCTCAAGACCAAACGAGACCACCGTCCTCCCGCGCCGTATGCCTTAGAGATCGGTGATGCGCTCTCAATCGGCGGCGACAATTACGTGGTCGATGCCCGCATTGAGATTGAAGCTGGCGATCACTCGATTCGCATGGCGCGCTTAGACGCGGCAGCCGGCCGCTGGCTCGTCGTCTTGGCGGATCCGGATGCCATGCCCTTCATTGCTCAATCGCGGGCGGAACCCACCGTGCCCGGCCCAGGTCTAGTTCTTGACCACGTGCAATTCGCGCTCACCTGGTCAGCAGCAGGCACAGGCGAGCTGACGGTGGGGGACCAAGCGTCTGGCCGCCGTGCAGTCCGTGTTGCCTTCTACAGCGGACCACCGGATTCGAGCACATCCGCCGTGGTCGTGGATTGGGGAAAGGAGCAGCAGATCTTTTGGGGTCACCGTGTCCACGTGGACGATATTGAGATCTACGGTGCAGCCAGGCCGTAGGCGCAAACAGAGGGTCCAGCTCAGCAAAGCGGTATCACTGCCGCGTGAAAGGAGGAACGTCGCATGGGCATTATGGACCGGCTTTCTCGACTGATTCGCGCCAACATCAACGATCTGATCGACCGTGCTGAAGATCCTGAGAAGATGATTGATCAGATTCTCCGGGATATGGAATTGAGCATTCAGCAAGCGCGCCAGCAGGTCGCCGCGATGATCGCTCAAGAAAAAGAGCTTGAAGCCGATCTCGCAGAAACGCAAAACCTGGCAAACGAATGGGCAAACAAGGCGAAACGGGCTGTTGAGGCTGGGAAAGACGATCTCGCGCGGGAGGCGCTCCGCCGCAAGCGGGACAACGAATCGAATGCGGCGTTGTACGAGCAACAGTTGAGCATCCAGCGCCAGGCTGTGGACAAGCTCAAGGAACAACTGCGGCAGTTGGAAGCGAAGTACCAGGCGACACTCAGCCAGCGCGACACGTTGCTCGCGCGTCAGCGGCGCGCCCGAGCCCAGCAGAAAGTCGCTGCGACGCTTTCGTCCTTTTCTCCGCTCGATCCCACCGCCGACCTGGAGCGCATGGAGCGCAAGATCCGCGGCGACGAAGCTAGGGCAGCCGCGCTCGTAGAGATGGGCGACGAATCGTTCGAGGCGCAGTTCCGCGAGCTTGAGGAGGACGGCGATATCGAGGCTGAACTCCAGGCGCTGAAATCCGGGATGGGAGCAGGCGCCGCCGCGCTCCCAGAGAGTTCCGGCCAGGAGCGTGAGCAACGTGCGCAGCCTCCGTCTTCGTAACGCCTATCCAGTTGAGCGAACCATCGGGACGCTATCCCTGATCACGGAGGACTCGCACCATGGCGATTCTTGATCTCATTCAATATCCAGATGAGCGACCGGACGAGATTGTGCACCGCATTCCCGAATATGGATCCGGGGAGTTTCGGCTTGGGTCCCAGCTCGTCGTGCGCGAATCGCAGCGCGCCGTCTTTGTCCGCGATGGAAAGGCACTCGACGTCTTCGGACCGGGCAGGCATACCATTTCCACCAACAACATCCCACTGCTCACCGCGCTCATCGGCCTACCGTTCGGCGGCGACTCCCCATTCACGGCCGAGGTCTATTTCGTCTCAATGCGGGAGCTCACTGACCTTAAATGGGGCACGCCTCAGCCCTTGGTCTACCGTGATCCGGACTTCGGCATGGTTCGCCTTCGCGCGTTCGGCACCTACTCGATGCGCGTGGCCGATCCCCAGTTGTTTGTCGCGCAGATCGTGGGCACGCGCGGCGCCTATACCACCAGCGCCATCGAAGAGTTCCTTCGGAGCATTATCGTCAACGAAATCAATGATCTTCTCGGCGAAGCCAAGACGCCCCTGCTCGATCTGCCAGGCCTCACGCAGGAGCTTGCCGACACGGCTCGGAATGCATTGACCGACGATTTTCAGCGCCTCGGCCTCCAGTTGACCTCGTTTCAAATCGCCGCCATCACTCCGCCCGACGAGGTGCAGAAGCGCATTGACGAGCGCTCGGGCATGGCAGCGATCGGGGACATGCGCACCTACACGCAATTTCAGGCGGCGCAGGCGTTGCGCGACGCGGCTCAGAATCCCGGCGCGAGCGGCGACTTGACCGGAGCAGGTGTTGGCCTGGGCGCCGGGGCAACGCTCGGCGGAGCGATGGGCCAGGCACTTCGCGATGCGATGAATCCGCCAGCGCAACCGGCATCTGCCGCTTCCGGCCAGTCCTCCGCGGTCGAGGAGCTGACGAAGCTCAAGGCCCTGCTCGACTCCGGAGCCATCAGCCAGGAGGAGTTTGAGCGCCTCAAGCGGGAGATTATGGCCAGGATCGGCAGTTAGGGTGATACTTCCCCGTAGCGCCGCCCAGATGTGGCGGTGTGGGAAGCATGGTCCAGGAGGTGAGGAGCAACTCTCATGGCAAAGGGATCAAACGGACACGCGCACAACGGCCATTCGCGACGCGACGATGGGAAGGTGCGCGTTGCGATCATCGGAGTCGGCAATTGCGCGTCGGCATTGGTGCAGGGCGTTCAGTATTATCGGAATGCGCCCGTCGATCAGTTCGTGCCAGGGCTCATGCATGTCGAGCTCGGCGGATACCACGTCGGTGACATTGAGTTCACCGCAGCCTTCGACATCGATGCGAACAAGGTTGGTAAGGACCTGAGCGAAGCGATCTTCACCACGCCCAACAATACGATCAAATTTGCGGACGTGCCTCACCTCGGGGTGCCGGTTTCGCGCGGCATGACGCATGATGGGCTCGGGAAATACCTGTCCCAGATCATCCAAAAAGCCCCCGGTCCCACCGCTGACATTGTGGGCATCTTGAAAGAGACGCAGACGGACGTAGTCGTGTCCTATCTGCCGGTCGGCTCCGAGATGGCAACCAAGTGGTATGTAGAGCAGGTGCTGGAAGCTGGCTGCGCTTTCGTCAACTGCATTCCCGTGTTCATCGCAAAGTCAGAATACTGGCAAAAGCGATTTGAGGATCGGGGTGTGCCGATTATTGGTGACGACATCAAAAGCCAGGTTGGAGCCACGATTACGCACCGCGTCTTGACTCGGCTGTTTGCTGACCGGGGCGTCCGCATCGACCGCACCTATCAACTCAACTTCGGTGGCAACACGGATTTCCTCAACATGCTGGAGCGAGAGCGCCTCGACTCTAAGAAAATTTCGAAGACCGAGGCGGTAACCTCTCAGCTTGGCGTGCCCTTGCCAGCGGACGCCGTGCACGTGGGTCCGTCTGATTATGTCCCGTGGCTGCAAGACCGGAAGTGGTGCCATATCCGCATGGAGGGGACCACGTTCGGGGATGTTCCGCTCAATCTTGAGCTGAAGCTTGAGGTTTGGGATTCGCCGAACTCGGCGGGTGTGGTGATCGACGCTGTCCGGTGCGCGAAGCTCGCGCTGGATCATGGAGTTGCCGGGGCACTTCTCGCTCCGTCGGCCTATTTCATGAAATCGCCGCCAGTTCAATACCACGATGATGTCGCGCGCGACGAGGTTGAGAAGTTTATTCAGACCTACCGGCGCCGGCTGACGAAGCCCTCCGAGCAAGCGAGCCCAGTTTCGGCTGCTCCTGCCGACGAGGGGGCTTCAGCGTAACGCTTGCTCGGTAGCCTGTGGGCCGTGGAGGGATAGGCACCGCTTCTCTCCACGGCCTCATGACCCGATTTCGCAGCGCCGCCAGCTCCGAACGTGGCGCCGGCGGCGTTTCAATGCGAGCCAATTCCTGCGAACCGGAACAAGGATGATGCACGAGCGAACCTTAGACGAGCTCCGAAGGCTCCTGCACGCGCTCGACCGCCGCGGATACCCGGCATACCGCGACATCGCGGGCGCTTGGCACGGACCCGATTTCACGCTGTTCATCGACCACGTGCAGGCGGATCCATTCGCCACGCCGAGCAAGCTCCGCCTCCGGATTCCGCAACAGGTCCATCGCATCCCTCCGGAGCTTTGGAGCTCGGCGCCACGCAAATACGCACTCGAAGATTTCTTGCTGAGAGCGTTCGCGCTCGCTGTCCGCAGCGGACCGCGGGTCGGTGGTACCGGCCGGTCCGGTGATATCAGCATCGACGCCGGGGGAGCCGAGATTCTGCCGCGATCGGGGTGCGAGATCAGTCCCCAATTCGTCGAGCTGCGATTCCGGGTTGGCCTGCCAGCAGCTGGCCGCAGCATCCTTGGGCGCGAGGCCGCAACGCTCCTCTGTGAGGTGTTGCCGCACGCGGTCACGGCGCTCACCTGGTCACGGCTCGATCGCGGCCGAGCGCAGGAATGGGCCGATCTCGCGGAGGATCACGCCCAGCTTCAAGAACAATTGATCGAGCAGCGATTGATCGCCTTTGTCCGCGATGGCAGCATTCTGCCCCGTGCCTCCGGCGTGTCGCAGTCACCACTGCGGGGAGCTGTGCCTTTTGTCTCCCCTCCGGAACTGCGCGTCACGCTTTCGACGCTCCACCACGGGCCTGTCACTGGCATGGGGATTCCAGAGGGTGTGACCCTGATCACCGGTGGCGGGTTCCATGGCAAGACGACGCTTCTGGAGGCGATCCAGCGCGGCGTCTACCCCCATGTGCCAGGAGATGGCCGGGACTGGGTGGTTACGCGCTTTGGCGCGGTTAAGGTGCGCAGCGAGGACGGACGTGCAATCGCTGGCGTCGATTTGCGCCCGTTTATCCACGATCTGCCAGGTGGCCGGTCCACGGCGTTTTTCTCCACGCAGGATGCCTCAGGTTCGACGAGCCTGGCCGCTGCCATCCTTGAGGCAATCGAGATGGGAGCGGAGGCGCTCCTCATCGACGAGGACACCGCTTCGACGAACCTCCTTGTGCGCGACGCGCGCATGCAAGCACTCGTCCGCAAGGAGACCATCACGCCACTTGTCGACCGCGTCCGGGAGCTTTACCGGCTGCTTTCAGTATCCACGCTCCTTGTGGTCGGCGGCAGCGGCGACTACCTCGATGTCTGCGACACCGTCATCCTCATGGAAGACTACGAGCCCCACGATGCCACTGCGCAAGCGAAAGCGATAGCCGAACGGCTCCCGACTGACCGAGCAACCACGGAAATCATCCACCCGTTGAGGGTAACGCAGCGCGTTGCGCTCCCGCAGTCGTTCGATCCGACTCGGGGTCGGCGAGAAAAAGTTCGCGCCCGTGGCTTGCGCGAGTTGGTCTATGGAGAGGATGTGATCGACCTGACGGCATTGGAGCAGCTTGTCGATGATTCACAAGCCCGGGCCATTGGCGCCGTTTTGCGGCGCTTGCGCAGTCTTGCGCGCCAGGGGCTCCCGTTGCGCGAGCTTATCTCGACCGTGTTTCAGGAAATCCGGCAGCAAGGGCTTTATGCCTTGGAGGCATCGCCGGAGTTAGCGCTTCCTCGCCCATTTGAGGTTGCTGGCGCGGTGAATCGCCTCCGGGCGCTGGAAATCGCGTCTCCCGCGGCAACCGGCGTTCAGCACCGGCGCGAGCGCGTGCCACGTTGAGTCTTCAGCCCCACTCGCGGAGCACGCCGTGCTGGCCTCGTTCCAAGGCTTGCCTTCGGCCCATATCGAGTGATCAAGCGCGAACGTACGGCTCATTTTCCGGAGCGTGTGCGCCAAAATGTGATATACTGTTTTGTCTTTATTGAGCGTCGTTGCCCAGCGCTGAGAAGGGGTAATTCGCGGTGGAAATCGGAAACGTACGAATCGCCAGCATCGAAACGGAGATGCGGCAATCTTATCTTGACTACGCGATGAGCGTCATCGTGCAACGAGCGCTGCCAGACGCCCGCGATGGTCTCAAGCCGGTGCACCGCCGTGTCCTCTACGCGATGCACGAGATGGGGCTGCGCGCCACCGCGCGATATCGCAAGAGCGCAGGTATTGTCGGCGAAGTTCTCAAGAATTATCACCCGCATGGTGACAGCGCGGTCTACGACACCTTGGTCCGCATGGCCCAGGATTTTAACCTGCGGTATCCCCTCGTCGACGGCCAAGGAAACTTCGGCTCTGTTGATGGGGACAGCGCGGCAGCTATGCGCTACACGGAAGCGCGCCTGGCGCCGATCGCCGATGAGCTTCTCGCGGATATCGACAAGAACACGGTTGATTTCGCCCCGAACTATGACGCATCGCTGCAAGAGCCACGGGTGCTGCCCGCTCGGCTTCCTCACCTGTTGGTCAATGGATCGGCGGGCATCGCGGTCGGTATGGCGACGAATATCCCGCCTCACAATCTCAACGAAATCTGCGACGCGATCACGTATCTGATCGATCATCCCGAAGCCACGGTCGACGAGTTGATGGAGATCGTTCAGGGACCGGACTTCCCCACCGGCGGAACCATCCTCGGCAGGGAAGGCATCCGCGCTGCCTATGCCACTGGCCGCGGCCGTGTCGTGATTCGCGCCAAGGCATTCGTGGAAGAGGCGGCACGTGGCAACCGGTATCAAATCGTGGTGACCGAACTCCCCTATCAGGTCAACAAAGCGGCGCTCTTGGAGCGCATCGCGGACATGGTCAAAGAGGGGAAGCTGGACGGGATCGCCGATCTGCGCGATGAGTCAGACCGGTCTGGCATGCGGATGGTCATTGAGCTGAAGCGCGATGCTCAGCCGATGAAGGTCCTGAACAACCTCTTCAAGCATACGGCGCTTCAGCAAACGTTCGGCGTGAACATGCTCGCGCTTGTGGATCGTGGCACTCAGCCACGCATCCTCACGCTCCGCCGCGCGCTCCAGGAGTACATCACACACCGCCAGGAAGTCATTACGCGCCGTACGCAGTTCGAGCTCGACCGGGCCCGGAAGCGCGCTCACATCCTTGAAGGGCTCAAGAAAGCTCTCGACCATATCGACGAGGTCATTGCGACGATCCGCGCGAGCCGGACAACGGAGACAGCACGCAATAACCTCATGCAGAAGTTTGGATTCACCGAGGCGCAAGCGAACGCGATCCTTGACATGCGCTTGGCCAGGCTCGCCGCCCTGGAGCGCCGCAAGATTGAGGACGAGTTGAAACAGGTTCGCCAAGAGATTCGCGATCTGGAAGCGCTCCTTGCTGATCCGCAGAAGATTCTGGCGGTCATCAAGGCCGATATGGCTGAGCTCAAGGAAAAGTACGGCGATGCCCGGCGCACGCGCATCCAAGACGTCTCCGGCGTGCTGACCGAAGAGGACCTCATCCCCGAGGTGGATGTGCTGGTAACAATCACCACGAAAGGTTACGTCAAGCGCATCGCGAACGATGTCTACCGGACGCAGCACCGGGGTGGGCGCGGGGTGACTGGCGTCACCATGCGCGACGAAGATGGCGTTCAGCACATTTTGGCGGCCAACACGATGGACTCGCTCCTGGTTTTCACCAATCGCGGCAAGGTGTACCAGGTCAAGGTTCACGAGTTGCCCGATGCCGGCCGCACCGCCAAAGGCTTGCCGATCGTCAATGTCATCAATATGCAGCCGGACGAAACGGTCACAACGCTGCTGCGCGTCCGCGACTACTCGTCCGCGTCATACTTGTTCTTCGCTACGCGCCAGGGCACGGTCAAGCGGGTCAGCCTCGATCAATTCCAGTCGGTTCGCTCGTCAGGACTCATCGCGATCACGCTTGATGAGGGTGATGAGCTTGCGTGGGTGCGGATGACTTCCGGCAAGGATCACGTGATCCTTGTCACCGAGAAGGGCCAGGCGATCCGCTTTGATGAAAATGACGTGCGACCGATGGGCCGGCAAGCTGCCGGAGTGATCGGGATTCGTCTGGAAGAAGGCGATCGGGTCATCGCCTTTGAGGTTGTCGATCCGAACGCCGATCTGCTGGTCGTTTCCCAAAAGGGTCTCGGGAAGCGCACGCCGATTGATCAATATCCTGTTCAGGGCCGGGGAGGCAAAGGTGTCCAGGCCATGAAGCTCACGCCGAAGACGGGCCACATCGTTGCCGCGTGCATGGCTCGCGAGGACCAAACAGTCGTGATGATGAACACGGCCGGCCAGATCATTCGCATCCCTGTCGCGCAGATTTCGCGAATCGGACGCGCAACACAAGGCGTGACGCTCATGAGGTTGGCCAATGGTGAAACCGTCGCTTCGATGACGGTCGTCGATCCGAAACCTGGCAAAAACGGCTCGGATCTCGCGAGCCGCAATGGCCAGATTGACGTCGCCGAGGCTGGCGTCGCCAGCTAGCCACCTGATGAGTCATGGCTTGCGCCGCCGGTGTGCAGCGCGCTCCGGTGGCGCAAGCTCTTCGAATTCATCGCCGAGATCAGGCCGTCGGGGCCGCCGTGGCGGCTCCGCCCTGACCACCAGCCGGCGTATCCAGACGGCGAGGAGCGGCGTGCCGACCGTGAGCGCGACCGTCACCACCAGCATGACCGTGTATAACGCCGGCACAATCTGTCCGCTCGTTGGCTGAAACGTTGGGCCACGCCCGGCGATCCAAAGCGCAACAAATTGAATGGCGAGCGCTACTGGCGCCACCATCGGTCTCGCCCCGCGTGGCAACGACCAGGCGATGGCCATTGCTCCGGCCGCGAGCAGCGTGGCCTCGGCCACTGCCTCAAGCGCGCTCCGTTGTGGAAGCGCTCCCCGCATCCCGATGACTCCGGGAATCAGGAGCGCCACCGGCATGAATACCAGCGCTGCCTCCTCTGGCGCAGACCAGAACGAAACAGCGCACCACGCCGCCACGACCAGCAGCACGATGACAACGACGGAGGTCGCCGCAATCGCGGGCGCGGCCGTGCCCCGGCTCAGCGCCACGTATGGCTCGCGCAGGAGTGCTTGCTGGAGCGAAAGCAAGGGGAGGACTCCCACGACAATAATCACTCCCACGAGCCACGCTCGCGACAACGCGGTTCCCTCTTCTCCTCGCGTAAGAAGGTAGCCGGCCGTTTGGATGCCGGCTAGCAGCAGCAAGCCGACCGGCACCGCACCAGATCCAGACAACGCTGGTAGAAACGCGAAGATGAGAGCCAAGGCCCCGGTGATTGCCGGGACTGCGGCGAGCCCAAGAACCACGCGCCGGGCAGGGTCAGCCAGAAACGACGACCGCCGCGCGGTCGTCTGCTGCGCGCGGCGCGGCGCGGGTGGCGGTCCCGGTTCAGGCTCGTCGACTGGCGGTCCATGCCAGGGTGGCGGCACCCATCCCCGGCCGGTTTCGTCGCCAAGGGCGAGAGCAACCTGGTGGTCGAGCAGGTGCCGCGGCATAGGCAGACCTACGCTGCCGATTGGGCACGGCGGCGAAGCTGGGCAATCGGAACCAGCGTCGGCGTTCTCTCCCGAAACGAGGCGACCGCAGAAATGCCGCACAATTCGAGCATATCCAAGGTCTTGGCGATACCGGCTCCCACGGTCTGGGCAGCGTGGGAGTCTGTACCAGTCGTAATGAGCGTGCCCCCGGCCTCAACATACCACCGGACAATGGCCGGGCCGGGCATGCTCGTTTTCGGCGCTTGGCGCAGGCCGGATGTATTGATCTCAAAGGCAACCCCGCGGGAGATCATCGCGCCAAAGAGCCGGTGCAGCCGGTCCCGATAGGCAAGTGGATCATACGTGCGGTGCGTTTTCGGGAGATAGCGTTTCGGGATATCAAGGTGACCGATCGAATCGAACCATCCCGTTTCCACAGCAGCCTGAACTTGATCGAAGTAGGGCAGAAAGATCTCGTCGAGCGACCGGCCAGCAAACACCTCGGGAAAGATGATTTCCCCTCCTGAGGCATAGTGCACCGATCCAATCACGAAATCGTAACGCTTGCCATGCCGCTCGATGAACGTTCCGACTTCATCGGCAGTATCGGTGTGAAAGTCAACCTCGGCACCAGCGAGGATCGTCAGGCGATCACCGCATTCCCGGCGCACTTGGTCAAGAGCTCGGAAATACGCATCTGGCCGGTAATAGCCATATCCCGGATCGGTTGGCATGTGATCAACGTGGTCGGTGAAGGCAATTTCAGTGACTCCAGCGGCGATGGCAGCGCGACACGATTCAGCCATCGGCACCTTGCAATCAACGGAAAACTCTGTGTGAACGTGATAGTCGAACACCGTGCAGCACTCCCCAATCGGACGCTCCTCCTAGCTGTACTATACCAACCACGAGCGCGAGACGGCCTGAGTCCCCGGATAGCGCCGCTTTTGACACGATGGAGCCGCGGTCGCCAGCGCGCTCAGCGCACGGTTCAGGGCGACGGCATAACTGCACGGTGACGTGAGGGAGAAACGTAACGCTAGTGGTGCAACGACGAGTCGGGGTATTCGGAGGCACATTCGATCCCGTTCATGTAGGTCATCTCATCGTCGCAACAGAGCTTCGCTTTGCGCTTGCGCTCGACTGCGTGCTCTTCGTGCCCGCGGGCCGGCCGCCGCATAAGACGCGTCAGGAGATCTCAGACAACGAGCACCGTCTCGCTATGCTCAGGGTAGCGATCGACGATTCACCGTGGTTTGCCATCAGCCTCGTTGACATGCAACGTGCCGGGCCGTCCTACACTGCCGACACACTGGCGATTTTGCGGCGCGAGCTCGATCCGGTTGAGCTGATCTTCCTCATGGGCTCCGACTCGCTGCGCGACCTGCCGACCTGGCATGAGCCAGAGCGCATCGTTGCGCAAGCAGAGCTCGGCGTCGCCCAACGGCCTGGCATCACGCCCGATCTCGAGCAGATCTATGCCGCCATCCCGAACGCGCGTGGCCGCGTCCATCTCGTCGAGGTCCCACTGATTGGGATCTCATCAACAGATATCCGCGAGCGTGTTCGGTCCGGGCGGCCGATCCGGTATCAGGTTCCACTCCCGGTTGAGGAATATATTGTTCAGCACGGCCTGTATCAGGAGCTGGCCGAGGCGGCCAATTCGGCGGCAGAGTCTTGATTCATGGCTTCGCAAGACGACGACAGCTTGTGCCAGATTCCACCATCGCGGCTCAATCACGCCATCTTCTTTGCGGATAACCTCTGTGGTACGCTTCCGAGGTGGGTGCTCGTCATGGCGACGTTCGGCTCACCGGCTGGCGGTTCTCTGCCATGGCACCATGGGCACGGGGACGAGCGGCATCGCACAATCGCTCGGCGCCTACTGGCAATGAGGCTAGGGCGGCTGGAGAACGGAGTTGCCGATGCAGATCATCACCAAGGGCAAGAATATCCGATTGACAGACAGCATGCGTGCTCTTGCTCACGAGAAGCTTGCCCGGCTCCCTCGGTATGTTCAGGAAATTACCCTGGCAGAGGTTGAGTTTTCCGTCGAAACCGCAAAGAGCGTGGTTGACCGGGAGATCGTAGAAGTGACCATGGAAGTCAATGGTCAAATCCTCCGGGCAGACGCCAGAGCCGGCGATGTGGGCGTTGCGCTCGACGCCGTAGTCGACAAACTCGTCGCTCAGCTTGCGGATATACGATCACGCCAGCGGGCCCATGTACGTGGGCGGACACCTGCTGAGCGGTTCGTCGTCGCTGAGGAGGGCCCGACGGGTGGAGACTACAGTCCCGTTATCCCGCCATCACCCGAAGAATCCGAAACACGCCGGGCACGACGGCATCCAGGAGCAGGATAGCCCAGCATCCATAGTGGCTCCAATAAACGCTGGGTGATGGCGGTGATCATTCCTACCGCGGTTCCTCAGGAGGAGGCGCTGGAGATGGCAAGACGCGTGAAGCTCCGGGTGCAATCAATTTTGCAGAGGCTGAAGCGGCCGCTCAATCCGAGTGTGCTAGGCACCGCGAAGCAAGCGGATCGCTTGGAAAAGGGAGGGCGCATCGGCCACCGCCGTCCAGCGGAAGGGCGGGGACATCCTCCTGGAGGCGGACGCGGCGGCAAAGCGAGCCGGCACGACTGAGCCGCAGGGCTTTCCAGCTTCCTAACGGCGACCGCCAGCTCGCGCCGGATGACGTGAAGAGCGCCGCGCATGCCGGGCTGCGCGTGACCGCGTGGCGGGGAACGGCGCGCGTAGGACGCGCGGTGCGGCCGGCGCGAGCGGACGCTCCCAGGAGACACGAACGAAGTCCTCCTGCGGCAACTTGTCAACACGCAACTGGCCATCAAACGCCTTTTTGAACTCCGTGCCAATCCGCCTCGCCAGATATGGTGTCGTTGTCAGCACCACAATCTCCTCTCCGTGATCATGAATTGCGGAGAGACGAGCGAGAGGATTTTCGAGCATTGCTTGGCGCTCGGCGTCGCGAATCATTTGCAAAGCGTGACGCTTGTTCTCGCGCAGCAGAGGACTTCGCAACCTAACCTCACCGCCGTGAAGACTGCGATCGAATTCGGTGCAGCCAGGACAGCACACAACTCGCACCTGATGATCCCATTTGAGCTCGTGATATCGCCGCTCGTCGTAGAACCACCGCTTGTGATCCGAGATTGCGTGGCATCGCGGGCAGATCAGGATACCCGGAACATCTTCAGGATCCTGGAGCTTGGATCGCCACCATCGCCAGTCGGCAGAACGCCCTAGCGTCTGCCGGTCGACGTCTCGGCGAGTCGGGAGAACTCGGCCAGCGATTGGCAGTGTATCGGGCATAGCTCTCAACCTCCTGGCCTAGCAGGAGCCTCAACCGGACCGATTGGAACCACCTCAAGCCGGTTGTCGACGCTGCGCGTGCCAACGACGCACCAGGCGTCATTTTCGGCCGCTTCCCGCTCCTCGGGACTACGTGCCGCACCGGTAAGGGTCACGTGGTGATCGCCAGTGACATGAACCGCCACCGTCCCGCCATCAACCAATGGGTCCATGTCCAGCGCAGCCGCGATAGCTTCACCAAGCTCTTCATTGGTATCTGGCTCGGGATGCTCCACGCTCAGGTCGTTGATGACATCTCGCACGCCCGCGCACCACCAAGCCAGAACTCCGGCAAAGCGCTTGTGCACCAGAGTGGGCACCTGGCCGCGCAGCCGCACGATTCCATTCTCAACGTCCGCTTGAATCGTTCGCTCATCGAGATAGGGATCATGCACAAAGGCGCTGTATAGCTCAGCGGAGATCTCCTTGTCGGTTCGCGGGGATGGCGGCTCAACCAGGATGCGGTTGATCACCTGCTGTACGCCTGGCACACGCGACGCAATCCAGCCAGCGCGATATTTCCGCCATGGTTGATCAACGGTGCCGGAGAGCGTCACGACACCATCCCTGCTCGTCGCACTTAGGTCGAAATTCGCGGCGTCCAGACGATCATCAAAGCGTAAGGCTGCTACAACTTGCTTCCTCAGCTCCTTGTCGCCGTCGTTCATTGCGGGCCACCGTGGGGAGAGCCGACTGCCTTTTTCTCGACGTCATGCCGGTCGTCCGCATGAAGCGGCTGCCGTCCCAGCAAGCGGACCTCGTTGACAACATTCGTGACTCCTGGAACGTGCGCCGCAACCTCCATCGCCGCGTTGTAGTCCTCGATACTGTCCACTTGCCCGGTGAGAATCACGACGCCATCCGCGGCCAGCGGCGTCACCTGCGATGGGTTAATTCGCGGATCTTCGTGCAGTGCTTCAACGACGCGCCCAGTCAGCGCCTCGTTCGGGTTGCTACTCGCCGGATCAGCCATCGTCACGAGCTCATTGCGAACGGCGCGAAGGCCAGTCACGCGCCGCGCTGCCTCACATGCCCGCTCAAGCTCTCTTCGATTGGCGACTCGGCCACGCAGGTGTGCAACACCATCGCGAACGAACGTCTCGTCCTCGTAGATCGTGACGCCGGCCTCGGCGATCGCCGCATTGAGATCGCTGAGCAGCAGAGCATCGTCCGTGATCGGGAGAGGTTCCTCGGCTGGCGCCGTGGGACCGATGCAAAGCGCGCTCACCACGTGACGGATCCCCGGCACTCGCTTGGCGACGTTGATGACGATCCGCTCTTCGTCCAAACTTCGAACCTGGCCCAACAAGGTGACGACGCCAGCATGGATCCGAGCACCGATGCGGTATCGCCCGGCGACCGGATCGGCGGCGAGAGCCGCCAGCACCCGTTCCAAGCGTTCCTCATCCGAAAGGTAGTGATCCTGGGCGATTGCAAGCCGGTTATCAACCGACTCAACACCAGGAAGGTCTGCGGTGATTGCGCTCGCATGGTCTCGCTCGTAGGGTGAGGACACGGTCCCCAGTAAAGTGACAGACCGCCCTTCGACCCAAACCTCGATATCGTCGCTTTGGATTTCGCCGTCACGAGCCAGAGCCAGCAGCACGTGACCCGCCAGCTCCCCGTCTCGGATTTCGCCTGGAAAGACGAGGCCGATTGCTTTCATCGTCATCGCCCCACGGACCAAAGGAGATACCGCGCTTAGCCTGATGCGACACGCCGGTTGCCCGCACACCGCGCGGTCATCTGACTACCCGCGCAGCTCGATTCAATCGGGACCAAGAGCACGACCTCGGCCATTAGGACGGCTCAGCTCCGGTCGGTTACCCGCCGTCCACCTGCCACCTATAGACCACCTCGTCTCGGTGGGGCCTTAACCCTTGCACAGGGTGGGAGGCCTTGTCTTGGGGAGGGCTTCGCGCTTAGATGCTTTCAGCGCTTATCCCGTCCCAACGTGGCTACCCAGCGATGCCCTGGGTGAGACAACTGGGACACCAGCGGTTGGTCCGCCCCGGTCCTCTCGTACTGGGGGCAGCTCCCCTCAAGCCTCCAACGCCCGCGCCGGATAGAGATCGAACGCTCTCACGAGGTTCTGATTCCAGCTCACATGCCGCTTTCATGGGCGAACAGCCCAACCCTTGGGACCTTCTCCAGCCCCAGGATGCGACGAGCCGACATCGTAGTGCAAAGCGACGCCGTCGATGGGGTCTCTCGGGCGGGATTGGCCTGTTTGTCCCCGGGGAAGCTTTTATCCGTTGCAACTACGGCCCGCCCACGTGGAGCCATAGCGTCACTAAGCCCGACTTTCGTCTCTGTTCGGCTGGTCGGCCTCACAGTCAGGCCCCCTTGATGGCTTTGCCCTCACCGCACGGTCGCCATTCGTGCTGAGGGGACCTTTGGACACCTCCGTTACGCTTTAGGAGGGCACCACCTCAGTCAAACTGCCCACCCAGCCCTGTCCCCGGCTCTCCACGAGCCGGGTGAGGGCATTGCGCCCCTGGCTGGGTCGTGGTACCGGCTCCCTCACGGCCTGTTTCGCCGTGAGTTCTCTGCCTCCGACCATACGCTTCACCAGGGGCAGCCGCCCAAGACCGAGCTACAGTCAAGCTCCCAGGGTCTCTTTGTCCGGGCGCGGGTCGGCCGCCTGTTCACGGCCACGTCAGTTTCGCCGAGTCCCTCGTCGAGACAGTGCCCGGGTCGTTACGCCGTTCGTGCACGACAGTAGTTAGCCGTCAAGGCATTCTGCTACCTTCGGGCCGTCACGGTTACGGCCGCCGTTTACCGGGGTTTCGGTTTGGAGCGGAGGGCCACCCCTCCCCTTGGGTCCCGGCACTGGGCAGGCCTCAGCCCTTATACGTCCGCTTATGCGTTAGCAAGGACCGGTGTTTTTGGTAAACAGTCGCCCGGGCCTCTTCTCTGCGACCGGCTGCCGCCGGCAGCCCTTCTCCCGAAGTTACGGGCTCAGTTTGCCGAATTCCTTGACGAGGGTTCTCTCGCTCGCCTGAGGATACTCTCCTCACCGACCTGTGTCGGTTTGCGGTACGGACGCCCGTGGCGGTCACCCCGGGGCTTTTCTCGGCGGGAGGACACTCCCAACATAGCCATGCCCATTGCCACCTCGGAAGCGCCCTCCCGCGCACCCCGGAGCTCATCACAAGGAAGCCACGAGCGGCGCCGGAATATCAACCGGACTGTCCATCACCTACGCCTCTCGGCCTCGGCTTAGGCCCGGCTCACCCCACGCCGATTGACGTTGCGTGGGAACCCTTCGGCTTGCGGCGGACGGGGTTTTCACCCGTCTCTCGCTACTCGTGCCGGCATTCGCTCTCGGATGCGCCTCCACCAGGTCTTCCAACCTGGCTTCACCGGACATCCGACGCTCCCCTACCATCAAGCCAACAGCGAACAATCTTCCGCCGTCAGGTGCTGACGGCTGATCGTTGCACGAACAGACGGCTCGATCCACGGCTTCGGCGCCGGACTTAGCCCCGTTACATTCCTCGGTGCGGGAGCGCTCGGCCAGTGAGCTTGCACGCACTCTTTAGCGGATGGACGCTTTTGATCCAACCGCCTGGCTGTCATGGCGCTCCCACCTCCTTCGCCTGGATGAACTGAGTCCGGACTTGGGGGCCTTAGCCGGAGGTCTGGGTTGTTCCCCTCTCGACGATGGAGCTTGTCCCCCACCGCCTCACTCCCGGGCTTGGGGAGACGGCATTCGGAGTTTGAGCGGGTTGAGCAGCCTCCTCGGCCACCTACCCCGGTCAGTGCTCTACCTCCGTCTCTGCATTCCCGAGGCTGCACCTCAATGCATTTCGGGGAGAACCAGCTATCTCCGAGCTTGATTGGCATTTCACCCCTACCCACAGCTCCTCCCATACCTTTGCACCGGTAACGGGTTCGGACCTCCACGAGGGTTTGTCGCCCCCGTTTCGCCCTGGCCATGGGTAGCTCGC
>JBHOQQ010000074.1:0-19818 GCA_042408955.1 Thermomicrobiales bacterium | reverse complement strand
GTCGAGATCAAGCATCGGGACGCCGCGGACCACCCCGACGCTCACCGCCGCAACGGCAGCGCGGATGGGATTACGCTTGATCCGCTGCTGCTCCTGCAATCGGCGTAGCGCCAGGGTCAGCGCGACGTAAGCTCCCGTGATGGAGGCGCACCTCGTGCCTCCATCGGCGACTAGCACATCACAGTCGAGGATGATCTGCCGCTCGCCAAGAGCCTCCAAGTCGACGACAGCGCGGAGCGCCCGCCCAATGAGCCGTTGAATTTCGAGCGTCCTACCGCCCTGCTTCCCAAGCGTTGCTTCACGCGCGGTGCGCTCTCGCGTTGCCCGTGGAAGCATGGAGTATTCCGCCGTGATCCAACCGCTGCCCTTGTTGGCCAGCCACCTAGGCACGCGCTCTTCGACCGTGGCGGCGCAAAGGACATGGGTGCGCCCGAGCTTGATGAGGGCGGAGCCTTCGGCGAATGGCACCGCGTGAGGAATGATCTCCAGTGGGCGGAGATCTTCCGGCCCACGGTTGAAGGAGCGGGTGAGTGTTACGATCTCGGTCATTCGTCCTGCTTCTTTGCCGCTGGCGGTGATGTTGCCGCGTACGCCGCCTTGATCCTAGCCAATCGACGCTTTAGCTCCTCTTCGAAGCCGCGCTCCGTCGGATCATAATACTGTCTTCCTTGCAGGCGATCAGGGAGGTTTTGCTGCCCGACGAGCGCGTCGGGAAAATCGTGCGCGTAACGATACCCCTCGCCCCAGCCTAGCTCC
Source organism: Thermomicrobiales bacterium (assembly GCA_042408955.1). Lineage (GTDB taxonomy): Bacteria > Chloroflexota > Chloroflexia > Thermomicrobiales > UBA6265 > CALGSZ01. Next base: position 19,062 of record JBHOQQ010000074.1, on the reverse strand, counting down.
GACATAAGCCGTGTCGGCGCATTGCGGAGGTGCAACGGCACGGGGTCGTTGCGCGTGTGCTCAACGTCAGCCTGCGCCAGACCGTAGGCACGATACACGGCATTGCTTTTCGGAGCAAGAGCGAGGTATACGGCTGCCTCAGCGAGCGCAAGGGCTCCTTCGGGTAGGCCGAGGAAGTGCACTGCTTGCTGGGCGGCGACGGTGAGTGGCAACGCCGATGGATCCGCCAGTCCGACATCTTCTGTCGCGAAGCGGATCAGCCGGCGCGCGATATAGAGGGGATCATCCCCACGTTCAAGCATTCGTGCCAGCCAGTACAGCGCGGCATCGGGATCGGAGCCACGAAGCGATTTGTGGAGAGCGGAAATTGCATCGAAGTGGTCGTCACCGGACTTGTCGTAGGTGGCGGCACGGCGCTGCGCCGCCTCGAGGATGAGGTCGGCGGTGATGCGCAGGTCGTGGTAGCCAGCGCCGGCCGCCGCGAATTCAAGCGTGTTGAGCGCGAACCGGGCGTCACCGTTTGCAAGGTTTACCAGCAAGTCCAGCGCCTCTTGGTCAATCGAGAGTTCCTGCTTGCCTAGGCCGCGCTCCGTATCATGCAGCGCCCTGATGACAATGGCGCGGATATCTTCGTCACGGAGCGCTTCGAGCACTATGACGCGGGACCGCGACAAGAGAGGCGACACTACCTCGAAGGAAGGATTTTCTGTCGTTGCACCGATCAGGATAACGGTGCCATCCTCGACATGAGGTAGAATCGCGTCCTGCTGCGCCTTGTTGAATCGATGGATCTCGTCAATAAACAGCACAGTGCGCTGACCATGCATGCCCAGCCGCTCCTGTGCCTCTTTGATGGCTGCGCGCAGATCGGCTACCCCGGAAGTCACGGCGCTCACCGCGACGAAGTGGGCCTTGGTGGTGGCAGCGATGATGCGTGCGAGCGTCGTTTTCCCTGAGCCAGGTGGACCCCAGAGGATGAGTGAGGAGAGCCGGTCGGACAGAATGGCCTCGCGAAGCAGCGTTCCTGGACCGATCAGGCGGTCCTGCCCAACGATCTCATCGAGGGTGCGTGGCCGCATGCGCGTGGCCAGCGGGGCCCGCGTTGCAAGCTGTTCCTGCCGGTGGGCCTTGAAAAGATCGTACGTCACCGGGCGCAGATCCTGGTGGCCACCTGCCTGCTCACGGCTCGGCTTCCCGCTCGGCCTCGAGTGCGTCGATCTTTTCGTTCAGGGCAGTGATCCGAGCCTCTGCCTCTTCAATAGACCGAACGCCAAGCTCGTTCATATCTTCGATGAGCTCTTCGAGGCGATCAAGCTCGTCATACAGGGCATACAGCGCTTCATCGACTGGTGGTCGAGGACCATTGTTCACGGCCTGCCCCTCTGTACGTCTACGCGGTGATTGCCAAGACAAGCAGCGCGGCGGCGCCAACCGCACCAAATTCGAGGAGATCACGGCGGCGCAACGCTGGCCGCTGTGTCCGCGCAAGGAGAATACCTGAGACAAGATAGAAACACACGAGCAAGACGGCGCCACCGGTCCATCCGTAGGTTGGCCACCAGTTCAGCGCGATCGTCGCTTCGGCCATGACCACGCCGCCCAGCGCTGCATACCCAATCCGCTGTGCCCGGCCGGCCGTTCCGCGCTCCAGGGACTCAAGGATGAGGATAGCCGCGAGAACAGCAATGAGCGGTGCGGCAACCCAGCTCGACATCTTGTTGAGATAGACACCGCTGAACGCGAGAAATCCGACCACGTGAATGATGAGGGCATGAATCGTGGCCGCGGTGCGATGCGTGGCCTCTGTTGCATCATCCAGAAGGTCGCGCGACAACAGCGCGCCTGCAACCCCAAAGAAGGCAATCGCCGGCCCCGCGATCAGCATGACGCGGTTGTGATGCGTCGCGACAAGCAAAACGGCTGCGGTCGTAGCGACTACTGGGACTGCCCACGCGGTTGGAAGCGACGAACCCCGTCGCGGGTACCCCAGCGACTCTGCAGCCCTGGCGGCAGTCAATTCCGAATACTGAGCGCCAACGCCGGCACCTGCGATCACCAGGATGGCTAGTCCCCAAAAGAGCGGCCCGGTCGTTTCCGTCAGTGGGATACCAGACGTCTCGGCGTCGCGGATCGCCATGATCGCGAGCACGAAGACTGCCGCGGCGACGATGAGACTAACAACAATGCCCTGGCCATACGCGGGTTGCCGCACGATATCGAGCGACGATCCTGGAGCGCCGCCAGACCTGGGTGCAGTCGCTGGCTGTGTTCCAGTGCTCGATGAAGATGTCTCAGAACTGTTGTCTTGCATGCCGGACGGCGTATCCATTGCCGGCTTGGCCCCTCCCACGAGGCGCATCCTACCAAGAACAGCGATTACGCGTCACGCGCGGCGCGGATCTCACGCCACGTCGCCAGAAGGTGCTCCGCCGGAATAGCCCCTTCCCGCAGGATACGAACGTCGTCGCCTTCGACAGCAACCACGGTTGATGGAACGCCACCAGGCGCAATCCCCCCGTCTAAGATCAAGTCCAGCTTGGGACCAATCGTCTCGGCGACTTCGTAAGCACTGCGTGCGGGGCGCTCGCCGGACCGGTTTGCGCTGGTACATGCGATCGCCCCTCCAGCTTTCTCGATGACTTCAATGGCAAGGGGATGATTCGGCATCCGCACACCGACGGTGTTGCCTGGCCCGGTGACCTGCTTGGGCATGCCCTCGCGCGCGGGAACAACCACCGTCAATGGCCCTGGCCAATACCGTTCAAGTAGCAAAGCGACCTCGAGATCGAGCTCGGCGGCGACCTGCTTCAAGTGCTCGGTCGACGACACCAGGATCGGTATCGTGCGCTCGCTGGGCCGCTCCTTGATTTCAAACAGACGCTCAAGTGCCTCCTCGTGGGAGAGCGAGGCGCAGATGCCATAAACGGTATCAGTCGGGATGGCAATCACGCCCCCAGAGGCAAGGCGTTCCGCCGCCCACTCGATCGCTCGCGGCGCCGAGCTCGACATGACTACTACTCGCGGCTCGGTAGCATCAGGTGTGGCCAGCTCTGACGAATGCTTCATGGAATTTCCTTGTGAAGATGAGTCGTGCATCTACAAATGCGCCTTGATCTGCGCGGCTAGCGAGGGTGTAATACCCTCCACTGCCGTAAGCTCGGCTTCCGACGCCTCTCTGATCGCTCGCACTGACCCGAAATGACGGATCAGCGCTTGCTTGCGTTTTGGTCCAATTCCTGGAATTTCATCCAAGCGCGAGCTGAACGTTGCCTTAGACCTGCGCTGCCGGTGGAACGAGATTGCGAACCGGTGTGCCTCATCGCGGATGCGCTGGATAAGATAGAGTGCCTGGGAGTCGCGCGGCAGCATGATCGACGCTGATTGCCCAGGAACGAAAAGCTCCTCGTTCTCTTTCGCCAGGCCCGCGATCGGAACGGTCATGCCAACTGCGGCTAGCGCTTCCAATGCGGCGTTGAGCTGACCTTTGCCGCCATCGACGATGACGAGATCCGGCAGCGCCGTCCACGACCCGTCGTTATCGTCGCCGCTCTGAGCCGCGCGGGCGAAGCGGCGCCCGATGACCTCACGCATCATAGCGAAGTCGTTCGCTCCTTGGACCGTCTTGATGGCGAAGCGCCGATAGTGCTTCTTGGCTGGCCGCCCATCCTCGAACACGACCATGCTCGCGACCGGATTCGTTCCTTGGAGATTCGAAATATCGAAGCATTCGATCCGCCGGGGCAAACGCGGAAGATCAAGTGCTTCTGCTAGCTCTCCGAGCGCGGCCGTCGTCTTCTGCTCGTCGGAGAGGAATTTCAGCCTGCTTTGCTCCAAATTATCTGCCGCGCTCTTCGCCACCATTTCAACGAGCGCGCGCTTCGCACCGCGTCGAGGAGTGATCAGTTCCACTTTGCCGCCGCGCCGCATTTTGAGCCAGTCGGCGATCATCTGGGCGTCCTCGTCCGGGAGGGGATATTGCAAGAGCAACATCGGTGGTACCATCGCCGCTTCGGCATAGAACTGTGAGACGAAGCTTGCCAGGATGCGTTCCGGCGTGTCGTCAATCGTCGTTTGCATTGGGAAGAATTCTGAGCCAAACAGTTTGCCGTTCCGCAGCAAGCCAACCTGAACGCCGGCGTCGCCGCCAGCGCCTTTGGCCACCGCGATAACGTCGGCGTTGGTGCCATCCGGGCTCACAACTTTCTGACGCTCCAGCACGTGCCGAACAGCGGCGATGCGATCGCGAAGCTCGGCGGCTCGCTCGAAATTCCATGCATCCGCTGCCTGGTGCATCTCCTCTTCCAGCGGCTTGATGATTTCCTCGCCACGGCCGCTCAGAAACAGGGCGGCGCGCTCAATTGCCTGCAAATACGTTGCCCGGTCCGTAGCTGAGATGCAGGGAGCAAGACACTGATGTAAGTGATAATACAAGCATACTTTGTCATTGCCAGTGATCTTTTGTTCACATTTTCGATATGGGAACAATCGATTGAGCAGATTGAGCGTGCGATAGGCGTGTCCCGCTGATGGGTATGGACCAAAATACTGGCCACCGTCGTCAATGATGCGGCGCGTGGCAATGACTCGCGGCCACTCCTCGTTGGTGATCTTCAAATAAGGGTACGTTTTGCTGTCCTTCAGCAGAACGTTGTATTTGGGCTGGTACTTCTTGATGAGCTCATTCTCAAGGATCAGCGCTTCGGTCGCTGTATCCGTGCGGATCACATCGAAGTCAGCAATGTGAGCGACGAGTTCCCGTGTCTTGGGATCCATGCCGCGCGACGACTGGAAGTATGAGCGAACGCGCTGCCGGAGCGCCGACGCCTTGCCAACGTAGATGACCGTGCCCTTGCGGTCCTTCATCAGGTACACACCGGGCTCGGCGGGAAGGGCTGCCAAGCGATCAGCAAAATCGATGCGTGAGCTCGTCATAATACGCAAGTATACCCTGAAGGGGTGTGAAGTCAGCGACTTACTCCTGGCCCTGGCAAACGGTGATCCGGCTGTGCGCTGGCGGGACTCCCAGCCGGCTGGTGACCACCTCCGCTAGCCACACGAGTTCGTCGGCGTCCTGTTGGTCGCTCGACCCGAGCCACCGCCACTCAATGATAAGGTCAGTTGGCAGGCGAATGCCGAGATCGAGTTCCGTGGCTCGCTGGACGATGGTGTCTTCCCACGGGCCGGTGTCCAAAGCAGCCGGGCATCGTGTCGCTTGATGGACGGCCAGTCCCAATAACTCGGAGGCGATGCGATCGGGACAGACGTGCACGAGGAAGCCTGGATCCCAGGCATGGATGAGCATGATCGCACGTGGCTGGATGAGCGCAGCGATCTCTGGATCGGTCACCAGCCGCCGCGAGGCAAGGGCCAGAAGTAGGCGTTGCTTAGGGTGGAGAAACTCACGCCAAGCGCCAAGAGCAAGTGTCGGGCGCGGGCCTTTCGCTTCCCGGACGTCAATGAGCAGCACGATTGACGTGGCCGAAGTCAGGCGAGTAGGCAGGATCGCGTGCGGCAGGGTGTCACTGAGGTGCGTCAGAGGCAGAGAGGTCCAAGGAGAGGATTCGGACTTGCGTGATGCCCAAGCCAGCGAGCGAAGTGATGAGGGAGTGAGCAACGTCACGGAATGGTTGGACGCGCGAAGTGCTTGGAATGCCACGTCGACCGCCAACGATGCCTTGGAGTGGGGGAGCGGGCGATGGGGCATGGCAAGGGTGACATCGGGTTCTGATTGAGGAAGCCATGGAAAAACGGCCGAACATGCCGCGGAGATAAGAGACGCCAGGTTTTGGCCAGCGAAGATGATAGCGGTAGCAGAGCGCGGACCGAATTGGGTCACAAGACATATCCCATAAAAACAATACGAAGACCAACCCACCACACAACACCAATCCTACTCCCAACCAACAACCACGCCCACCCAAGCTGCCTCACCGCTGGTCGCCATGCTAGGCTATCGCACAAATACCGCCCGGATGGCATTGTCGCTGTACTTCAGCACCTTACAGCTAGTGCGGCGCCGCGCAGCCTGCACTCGAACGAAAGTGTGCTCGCCTGATGCCTGATGCCCTGTTCACAACCCTCGAGCCTCGCACGTTGTCTGTCCCTTCCGGCTTCTCGCTCACGCAGACCTGTGCGCCCGTTTTCTGGGCACGCGGCCGCTGGCCGAACGTAGATTGGCTCAATGGGCGCTTGGTCTGGGCTGGCTGGGAAGGGCACACGATTACCTGGCGAATCGTTGCTCAGGACCCAAGGGATGCATCGTCGCTCGTGATTGCTGGCAATGCCACGCCGGAGCACGATACTGCCTGGGCAAACGCTATCCTTGGCATCGATCGGGAGCCACCGGCGTTCAGCGACCCGGCCATCGCCGCCGTACAGGCGCGTTACCGCGGGTTGCGTCCCTTCGCTGCAGGAAGCCTCTTCGAAGGATTGGTGAGCGCTATTGTGGGACAGAGCATCTCGGTTGCTGCCGCGGCAGTGACCGAGTGCCGTTTAGCTGCATTGTTCAACGACGGCCTCTATCTCGCGGGACGGGTATTCAACCCCCTACCGCGTCCAGACCAGCTCGCCGAGGCCAGCCCAGAGCGGGTCCGCGAATCTGGCGTGACAATGCGACGCGCGATCGCGCTCACCGCAGCGGCCCGTGCCTGGTGCGAGGGCCGGCTCCCGTCGACGATTGAAGCACTACAGGAGCCCATTCGAGCACGAGATCGCCTTCGCACGCTCCCGCTCGTCGGTCCCTGGACCGCCGAATCGGCCCTCCTTTGGGGAGTGGGATGGTCAGATGCATTCCCAGACGGCGACGCCGCGCTGCTGCGCGCGGCACGCGTTGCCCTCGAAATGCCAGCGCTGACCCACCATGACCTGCGCACGATCGCGGCCCGGTGGGCGCCAGCACGCGCGTGGGCGGCTCGGTATCTTTGGACGCATCTGCTCGGGCACCCCACGTAATCAGTGATCCTTCACCGGGTTGGGTCGCCAGACGAATTGTGCTCACCCCATTTGCCACCTATACTCGGACCAATGGACCGGCGCGCAGCGCGTGGTCAAACCGAACGTGACAAACACGAGGCGGTCGCCGCATCGGAGGACCCGCAGGGAGTGAGATGCCACATTTTGACCTCGAAAGCTTGATACGAGCCGTTGGCTACGTTGGACTCTTTGTGATCATCTTCGCCGAGACTGGCTTGCTCGTGGGTTTTTTTCTCCCTGGAGACAGCCTGCTGTTCACCGCAGGATTCCTAGCATCACAGAATTACCTCAACATCTGGATTCTGGTGCCGGTCTGCTTTGTTGCGGCGGTGACTGGCGACGCGGTAGGATATGCGTTTGGGCACCGCGTCGGCCGGTCGCTCTTTCGCCGGCCAGAATCTCGGCTCTTCAAGCCTCAATATTTGGTGAAAGCAGAAGCGTTTTTCGAGCGTCATGGTGGCAAGGCAGTGGTGCTAGCCCGCTTCATGCCAATCGTGCGAACGTTCGTGCCGATCATTGCAGGCGTGGGTGCAATGCGGTATCCCCGCTTCGCACTGTTCAATGTTATCGGCGCGGTGCTGTGGGCCATCGGTGTTCCGTTCGCCGGGTATTTTCTCGGGCAAGCGATCCCAAGCGTTGACAAGTACCTCCTCCCGATCATTGTGGTCATCATCTTGGTATCGCTGGCACCGTCGGTGATCCATGTCTGGCGGGAGAACGGCGATCAAATCAAGGCCGGCGCCCGCCGATACGTCGCGGCCTACAATCAGCGCCGGCGCATGTAGGATTCAGCCTGCATCTACGGAGGCAACGGCCGGGAGGTGCCGCGTCGCTCCTCCCGGCCGTTGCGGTACCTGGTTCCTAGCGAAGGCTCCTTAGGCTCCAACTTTCGGCAAATGCGTGAGCGCCTCTTGGATCGCGGCTTCGGGATGCTCGTAGTCCTGCATCGACCCAGAGAGGTAGCTGTCATAGGCTGAGAGATCAAAGTGCCCATGCCCACACAGCCCAAAGAGAATCGTGCGGGATTCTCCAGCCTCCTTCGCTGCCTGAGCCTCCTCGATGGCAACCCGGAGCGCGTGGGTCGGTTCCGGTGCCGGAAGAATGCCCTCGTGACGGGCAAAGAAAACAGCCGACTCAAACGCCGCGCGCTGCTTCACCGCCTTTGCCTCGATCAGGCCTAGTTCCAGCAGATGGCTGACAAGCGGGGCAGCGCCGTGGTACCGGAGTCCACCGGCGTGAATAGCAGGCGGGATAAAGGTGTGGCCAAGGGTGTGCATCTTGATGAGTGGGGTCAGCTTCGACGTGTCGCCAAAGTCGTAGGCGTAGACGCCCTTGGTAAGCGACGGGCAGGCCGCTGGCTCAGCCGCGACGATGCGAACCTTTTTCCCAGCGAGTTTTTCCCGCACGAACGGCAGTGTCAGCCCGCCGAAATTCGACCCGCCGCCGACGCAGCCGATGACGACATCTGGCCAGGCGTCGGCCATTTCCAGTTGCCTCAACGCTTCTTGCCCGATGATCGTTTGGTGCAAGAGGACGTGGTTGAGAACAGAGCCGAGTGAATATTTCGTGTCATCGCGCGATGCGGCATCCTCGACTGCTTCGGAGATGGCGATGCCGAGCGAGCCGGTCGATTCCGGATCTTCGGCGAGAATTGCCCGGCCAACCTGGGTGTCGGGGCTTGGGCTCGGCACGCACGTCGCACCCCAGGTCTCCATCAAGATGCGCCGGTACGGCTTTTGCACGTAGCTGATCTTGACCATGTAGACCTTGAGCTCTAACCCGAAGAAGGAACAGGCCATGGCGAGCGCGCTGCCCCATTGCCCAGCTCCTGTCTCCGTCGTGATTCGCTTGACACCTTCTTGTTTGTTGTAGAACGCCTGGGGAACAGCGGTGTTGGGCTTGTGGCTGCCAGCCGGGCTGACACCCTCGTACTTATAGAAAATGCGAATGTTGTCTGGCAGATCGAGCGCGCGCTCAAGCCGCCGTGCGCGGTGCAGCGGGGTTGGCCGCCACAAGCGATAGACTGCAAGCACCTCGTCGGGAATGGGAATGTACCGCTCCTGGCTCACTTCTTGCTTGATGACTTCCATGGGGAAGAGAGGAGCGAGATCGGCCGGACCAATCGGCTGGCTGGTGCCAGGATGGAGCACCGGAGGCAACGGCTTCGGCAAATCTGGCAAGATGTTGTACCACGACGTAGGAACCTCAGTCTCATCCAGGAGAAAACGCGTTCGCTCAGTCATCGTGCATCCTTTCCGCGCGACACGAGGGACCCGATGGGGAAGGCCCCCCAAGGCATTTTGGCTAAATGAGCCGAACGAGACGGCATTGTACTGGTGAACGAGCTTCGGAAGCGACCCTTCGATCTCGACGAGGTGATGCATCGCATCCGCATCGCCGTCGCTCCGCTGCCGAAGGCGGCAATGTTCGAGCTTGCCGACGAAGGGTATCGCTCGCCCTTCCAGCAAGTTGTGGCGTGCCTCATTTCGGTGCGGACCTTGGAGGAGGTGACCCTTCCGGCAGCGAGACGGTTGCTCTCGACCGCCCCGAATGCAGAGGCGGTCACCCGGCTTTCGGTTGATGAGATCGACGCGCTCATCTCCCCAGCGACATTCCACGAACGGAAGGCAGAGGATATTGCCGCGATTGCCAGACAGGCGCTCGAGCGATTTGGCGGCGATCTTCCCTGCGATGGAGAGGTACTGCGATCCTTGCGGGGAGTCGGCCCAAAGTGCGCAAACCTGACGCTTGGCATCGCTTGCGGTCAGCCTGTCGTTGCGGTGGATACCCATGTTCACCGCGTGACAAACCGCTGGGGCTACGTGCGCACGGCCACACCCGAGCAGACGATGCGTCAGCTTGAGCTTCTCCTCCCCGACCGTTACAAGATCGAGATCAACCGACTGTTGGTCCCGTTCGGAAAATACATTTGCACGCGACAGGCTCCTCGCTGCTCGTCGTGCCCAGTCCTGGAATTCTGCCAGCAGGTAGGAGTGACGACGAGGAAGACCCCGCCCCAATGACGGACGATTGGGTATGGTGTCACTTCCCGCGCAGGAATGGCGCAACGGCGCTGCTCGCACCAGGCCCTAAATGGACTGGATGCCGGACGAGGGATGCGGTCCAGCTTCAGATCTTAGCGATCGCGGCGCCGGGCCTGGGAGGAGCCTGCGTGTTGGGCTCACCGGGATGAGCCCCGTGTTGCCCTGGCGATTACCCAAAATGACTGATTGTCACTGGACTTTTCGGGTAGGCACGGTCTTGCCGTTGCTGCCGTCGTATGCCACAATGGTGGTGCCCCCGCGGGTAGAGCCCCAACACATCTCACTCACCTGTTGTGTGCGGCGACAGGTATTGAGCAGTCCGGAGTGGCCGTGCTGCTCGTGGTAGTCATGCCTGCAATGAGGGGGATCGCGTGACGGCGGCGGAGGGAGGGGTTCGCGCAGCAGACCTCTCGCGAGAGACTAGCGAGGGGACACGAGAGGCGGAGCAACAATTTGACGTGGTACAAGCGACGCTTCCACTCCCTTGGCAGTTGGTACGAGAGGTCCGAGAAACGGATTTTGCCCACCCTGCTGAAGCTGATCTCTCCCGTCTCCTGACCTTTTACCGCATTCGCTGGTCGTATGAGCCAACAACCTTCCCCTTGGCCTTCACCAGCGATGGCAGGCCGGCTGAAATGTTCACGCCGGACTTCTACCTTCCCGATCACCGGCTATACATCGAGCTCACCACCATGCGGCAACGGCTCGTGACACGCAAGAATCGCAAGATCCGGCAGTTACGCGAGCGGTATCCCAATGTGCGCGTCAAGCTCCTTTACCGGCGAGACTACGACCGCCTCGTTGAGGCGTACCGGTTAGGCGACTCGACCTGCGAGCGCGTCGAGGTTGGTCCGCCCCTCTTCGACGCCGGCATGCTGCAGGAGCGCATCCGCGAGCTTGCCTCGGCGCTCGCTTGCGACCTCGGCCGCTCACCACTGGCACTGGCAAGCTTGGGCAGTGGAGATGAGCACGCGGCCCTTCGTGCTTGCCCGCTCTTCGCGGATGATCGTGGGCTATTCATGCGTTACCAGAACATGCTCCGAACGCCACATTGGCTCCACGCGCGTGAGATGGTTTCTCGACCATTGCTGATCGCTGTCCAGCCAGGATCGCCGGCGTTCATGAATGCACTTACCGCACAGGTAAAGTCGCTCGGCGTCGACGTCGATACTGATCGGATCATACTGACACGGTTCACCACTCACGGAGGGCAGCGCCGGGTTCGCGTGCGCCGCGCACCACGCACGCCGGTCGCTGGACGCCGGATCGTGCTCATCGCGGATGTCATCAGCACAGGTCTCAGCCTGACCTACTTGATCCGGTGGCTGAAGCAGCGCGGTGCAGAGCACATCGACCTCTGTGTCTTACTCGACCGCCGTCAAGCGCGGCTTGTCGACGTGCCGGTTCGTTACGTGGGATTTGAAGCACCAGATCATTTGCTGGTTGGGTTCGGGTTGCAATTGCGCCGTCAATTCGAGGACCTGCCATTTATCGCGATGCTCTCCAAAGTTCCTGACACTCAACTAGAATCACACTGAGCCACAGGCCCGTGTCGCGGTTCCCGCGACTCCGTGCTACCATGCCTGGCCATGAGCAGTCCGAGCCGGCCAGTCATGGCCACGTTGCCCATCGCCGAAGGAACGCCTGGTCCGCACCCTTCGCCAGACAAGGTGACTGAACGGGACGTCGCCTCTGGTCAGCGGTTTGCCGCATTGCACTCCCGAAACTTCCGCCTTTTGTGGATCGGATTACTCATCTCTAATGCCGGGACGTGGATGGCTTCGACCGCCGAGGGGTGGCTAGTCACCGATCTGCAACCGGAGCGTTCGGCATTCTGGCTTGGACTCATTGCTGCTGCCTTCGCCGTGCCGATGCTTGTGCTCCCTCCAATCGGTGGCGCCGTTGCGGACCGCGTTCCCCGGTTGCGGCTGCTCTGGATCGTTCAGGTTACGTATTTTGCCTTGAGCGCCGCTCTGGCGCTCTTGACCATCCTGGGTTACATCCATGTGTGGTTCTTGTTGGCCTATGCCTTTGCTAATGGGGTAACGCTCGCTTTCGACTCCCCGGTCCGGCACGCGCTGCTCCCGGATATTGTCTCGCGGGAACAACTTACGTCAGCCGTGTCACTCAATTCGGTTGCCTTTACCGGAGCGGCGCTTGTCGGTCCTGCCATCGCTGGCGCGCTCATCCCGGTCATCGGCGTTTCAGGTGTCTTCACGGTCAACGCGGCGACGTGCCTGGCAACGATTGTGGCACTCGCCCAATTGCGCGGAGTGCCCCAGCATAGTGGCACGGCACCGCACACCGCCGGGGTTTTCCAATCGATCGCGAGCGGTGTCAAATATGTTGCGCGCTCGCCACTCCTTCGAGGATTGCTCCTCTTGTCTTTCGTCTCGGGCTTATGTGCGCGGTCGTACACGCCGTTGCTGGCTGTGTTTGCCCGTGAGGAATTCCGCGTTGGCTCCACCGCATTCGGCTTTCTTGTCTCGGCGGGAGGTCTGGGCACCTTAGCCGGAGCGTTCTGGCTCGCGTCGCGCCGTGATGTCCGGCACAAGGGCCGGTGGGTGATGGTAGCGACCGTGGCTCAAGCAGCCTTGCTCACGGCATTCGCGGTCACTCCGTGGTTCGTTCTTGCGTTGCCGGCACTCGTGCTCGTGGGATTTGCCGGCGCAATCACTGGAGCGGTGACGGCGACGCTCATTCAGCTCTCAGTGCCCGGCGCATTGCGCGGCCGCGTGATGAGTCTCTATCTCCTGACGCTGGTCGGTGTACCCTCTGCAGGGTCGCTGCTAACCGGTGTTGTTGGCCAGGCGATTGGGGTGCGGGGAGCCGTGGCTGGGGCGGCGCTGGCCGTCGTGGTTCTGGCAAGCGTCATTCTGTGGCGTAATGCCGAGATTCGCGGAGCCTAACGCTCATGCCGTCTCATTTCCAGCGAACAGCGTCATGGACTTCTCGGCTCCAGCAGTTGCGGCCGTACGAGGAGCCGTTCTTTTGGTGGGGACCGGGCTGGTCTCACCCAGAAGCAGTTGGCTCTGAGCAGTTGATCGCCCAGGATGTGGTGACCGCCGAGGCAATGGCTATGCTCAGCCTGCTGATCGGTCAACGCTCTTCGTGCATCGTGGCAGCAGGACCAAGCGGAGCTGGGAAGACGACGCTCCTCACGTCGCTGTTGGCATTTCTGCCTCGCGACACGCGCCTGGTGTATCTTCGCGGATCGTACGAGTCGTTCGAGTTCGTCCGGGAGACGAACCCTGCGACGTCGGCACTGTTAGTGAATGAGCTGAGTCCTCACCTTCCCGTGTATCTCTGGGGGCACGGGGCACGCACCGCGTTCGAGCTGGCACTGTGCGGCTATCAACTGCTGGCAACCGCGCACGCGACCAGCGTCGAGGAGCTGATCTACCAATTGTCATCCTATCCCGTGTGCCTGCCGAGCGCCACGATCGCCGCGGCGCGGATCGTCGTCCTGCTGGACGCGTGGTGTGACGGGGGGACGGTACGGCGGCAAGTCCGCACCATTGCCTGGCTCCAAGCCGCAAAGCATGCGGGTGGCCTCACGGTCTATCCCCTTGCCATGAGGGAAAACCTCGCGTCACCGCTCGTCGTAGATCACAATGCAGCGGTATCGCTCTTTGCTGAGCTAGGCGGCAATGCAGCGTCCTATGCCGAGTACCTTTCCCAGCGCATGAACGATCTGGCGAGCAACCAGTAAGCAATGAACTATGCCGGCTTTGGCCTCGGATTCGCATGAGAGGTTACCGGGCGTTTGGGGCCCCAAGCGTGCCGGGTGCTACCAAAACCTGGCTATTTGGGTAGGCACGCTGTGAAATGGCTCGACACTCCTGAATTCCGCGTGTAGGATGGAATCAGCGCGTCGGACGCGCCAGCGGGCACACGCCGGCCGACGCTCGCCTCTGTGACGCCGCACCGGCTTATGACCCGGTCGCCTCGACCAAGGATTTCCCGCATGTCTGTTTCACCAGTGACGACACCAAAACCAGAAATTCGGACACTACGCGAGCTACGCGAGTCAGGCTACCGTCCGCGCTCTGTGCGCGAGGAGATGCGATCGAACCTGATCGCCAAGATTCGCCGGGGTGATGAGCTATTTCCTGGCATCCTTGGATACGATCAGACTGTGATTCCCGCGATCGAGAATGCGATCCTGTCGGGGCAGGACATCATCTTTTTAGGAGAGCGAGGGCAGGCGAAGACGCGCCTTGCGCGGAGCCTGGTCAACTTGCTCGATGATTGGCTGCCGATCGTCGAAGGGTCCGAGATCAACGATGACCCGTTCCAGCCGGTCTCGAAATACGCGCGGGACTTGGTCGCTTCGCTGGGCGATGACACGCCGATCGATTGGGTGCCCCGCGACCGGCGCTACGGCGAAAAGCTTGCGACACCAGATACGACGATCGCCGATCTTATCGGCGAAGTCGATCCGATCAAAGTGGCCGAAGGACGCTACCTCAGCGACGAGCTAACCATTTCGTACGGCCTGATCCCGAGGACGAATCGCGGCATCTTCGCAATCAACGAGCTGCCTGACTTGGCGGAGCGCATTCAGGTCGGCTTACTCAATATCATGGAAGAGCGAGATGTCCAGATTCGCGGATACAAGATCCGGCTCCCTCTTGATGTTCTCGTCGTAGCCTCAGCAAATCCTGAGGATTACACGAACCGGGGCCGCATTATTACGCCGCTGAAAGACCGCTATGGCTCGCAGATCCGCACGCATTACCCAGAGACGACAGAGCTCGAAATCGAGATCATGGAGCAGGAGCGTACCGTCTTTGACACTGCTGGCATTCAAATGACAGTGCCGCCGTTCATGAAGGAGATCGTGGCAGAGCTAACGCACAGCGCCCGGCGGTCGCACGAGGTATCGCAGCGGTCCGGCGTTTCCGTGCGGATGAGCGTAGCGAACTATGAGAACCTCATCTCCAACGCCACCCGCCGGGCCATCCGGCTGGGCGAGCGGCAAGCGGCGCCGCGCATCTCCGACTTGGCGGCTCTCCACGCATCGACGACAGGCAAAATTGAGCTCGAAACGCTCGGCGAGGTGCGAGAAGAGCAGATCGTTGACAAGCTCATTTCTCAGGCGGTCGTGACCGTCTTCAACCGGCATTTCTCCGTGCGCCAGTTCGACCGGCTCATCCTTGCCTTCGAGAATGGCTTGGTCGTCGAGGCCTCGGAGCTCATGCCAGCCATGGATTACGTCCACCAGCTCAGTCATCTCGACGGCATGCGCGAAGCGATCGACAAGCTTGGTGTGGGCGGCAACCCCGCCGCGGTCGCTTCTGCTGTCGAATTCGTGCTCGAAGGACTGCACCTCAATCGAAAGCTCAACAAAGAGCGTGGTGGCGGGCCTGCGCGGTACCACCGCTAGCTCTGCGCTTTCAGGCGGGTTGCAGCCAGAAGGGAAGCCATGATGGCCATCTACCGATTCGGTACCCGCTACTCGCGCTGGGACGGCACACAGCAGGTGAGTCCTCTCGATGCTGACGACCTGATGCGCGCCATGTCCGATCAGCTTATGCGGGACGGTGACATCCTCAATGCCTTGCGCCGCCTGTTCTGGGAAGGGATAGACCGGCCGGAAGGGGATCGTCTGCCCGGCTTGCGCGAACTGCTGAACCGGGTGCGCCGCCAGCGGCAGGAGCAGCTCAACCGGTACGATTTGGGCTCGATCTTGGATGATATTCGAGAGCGGCTCCAGGATGTCATCAAGACGGAGCGCGAGGGGATCGAGCGTAGGGTCGCCGAGGGGCGAGAGCGGCTCCAGCGCGCACGGGAGCAAGCGCAGCAGGGCGCGGCCAATCAGAGCGGAGCGTCCCAGGCAGATCAGGCTGCATCCGCGGACGAGGCAGAGGCGGCTGGTGGCGATGCCTACGACGAAGATCTCCAGCGCCTGCTCGAAAATCTCGCGGCAAAGAAGCGAGAGCAGCTTGATCAGCTACCCGCCGATCCAGCCGGGGCGATTCGCGGCCTCCAGAACTACGAATTCATGGATCCAGCGGCCCGCCAGAAGTTCCAGGATCTGCTAGCCATGTTGCAGCAACAGGTGCTGCAGCAGACTTTCCAGGGAATTCAGCAAGCCCTCAGCGAGATGACTCCTGAGCAGATTGCGGAAATGAGGCAAATGCTCCGCGATCTGAATGACATGCTGGAGGCGAAGCAGCGAGGGGAGGATCCGGGCTTTGAGCAATTCATGCACAAGTGGGGGCATTTCTTTGGCCCCGACGTGAAGAGCCTGGATGACCTCTTGCAGCGTATGCAGCAACAGATGGCTGCCATGCAGCAACTGATGGACAGCATGACCCCAGAGCAGCGCGCGCAACTGCAGGGACTCATGCAAGCGATCATGGAGGATCCGGGGCTCCAAGCGGAGATGGCGCGGCTCCAAGAGAACCTTGCCCAAACCATGCACCCGGAAGATTGGCGCCGGGGCTACCAATTCAGCGGTGATGAGTCGTTGACGCTGGCTGAAGCGATGCGCTTGATGGATCGCTTGAAGGGGTATGACGACCTGGAGCAAGAGCTCAAAGAAGTCCGCGACTGGAACGACTTCGCCAATCTCGACGAGGAGAAGGTGCGCGACCTGCTCGGCGAAGATGCCCTGGAGCAGATGCAGCAATTGAGCCAGATCGCGCAACTGCTTGAGGATGCTGGATACATCCGGAAGACGCGCCGGGGATATGAGCTAACCCCGCAGGGCGTCCGAAAGATCGGTGAGAAAGCCCTGCTCGATATCTTCTCGCAATTGAACAAGGACCGGCTCGGACAGCACCAGCTCGACCGCCCTGGTGGACCGGGTGAGCGCACCGACGAGAGCAAACCCTATGAGTTTGGGGATGCCTTCCTCCTCGATCTGCCAAAGACGGTCATGAACGCGGTGCAGCGCCGCGGAGCGGGAACCCCGGTCAAGCTCGATCCGCAGGACTTCGAAGTCTACCGCACAGAGTTCGTCACGCGGTCCTCGACCGTGCTGATGATCGACATGAGCCGCTCGATGTTCTATTCGGACTGCTTCACCGCGGCCAAGCGCATTGCGCTCGCGCTCGATTCATTGATCAGGGCGAAGTATCCGCGAGACTCGCTGGACATCGTTGGCTTCTCGTACTTGGCTGAGGAGCTGAAGCCATCGGATCTGCCGACGCTCACCTGGAATGAGTTCCAGTACGGGACGAACATGCAACACGGATTCCAGCTCGCGCGGAAGTTGCTTGCCCGGCACAAAGGCACCAATCGGCAGATCATCATCATCACGGATGGCGAGCCGACCGCCCA
This sequence comes from Thermomicrobiales bacterium, assembly GCA_042408955.1. Classification (GTDB taxonomy): domain Bacteria; phylum Chloroflexota; class Chloroflexia; order Thermomicrobiales; family UBA6265; genus CALGSZ01. Next base: position 1,756 of record JBHOQQ010000074.1, on the reverse strand, counting down.
CATGGAGAACGGCGAAGTCTATTTCCACTGGCCGCCGATGCCACGGACATTCCAGGAGACGCTGCGCGAGGTCATTCGCTGCACACGGGACAAGATCACCATCAACACCTTCATGCTGGAGCGGTCGCCATACATGATCCAGTTCGTCAACGACTTGATGCGCATCAATGGTGGGCGGGTCTTTGTCGCCACACCCGAGCGGCTTGGCGAGTATATCCTGGTCGACTACGTGGCGAACAAGCAGAAGTGGATCGGCTAGTGAGTGTGGCTGGCGGACCCTTCTGCGCTGCACGGTCCGTGAGGAGAGCGAGGGTGCGCGTGATCAGCCGGGCATCCGGTTCTGTTCCATGAACCTCTGTTGCGGATAACCCCTCTTGTGCGCAAGGTGATGTATCAGCTCACGGGGTCGCGAGGCGGTGGCGGGCAAGGAACCGGGCGATGGTCCGCGCCACGTCCCTGGCTGCCACAACCGGCAGCAGATGCGTGTCGACCGGGAGCACCGCTTGCTCAGCAGCAGGCAGCCACCCAAGCAGGGCCTGGTGGGCCTGCTCAAAGCCCGCCCAATACGGATCGATGTGACTAACAACGAGCGTAGGGATCGGGATCCGTGCCGCATCCTCCGGCCCAAAGTGCCATGATTGCAGCGCTGGGCCATCGATGAGGAAGAGCGCTGGTGCATCGTTCACCGCTTGCAACCACGCGCCTGGAAGTATCGCCTCAAGGCGCACCCGGTAGCCGGGGCCGAACGCTCCTCGCGCCCAGATGTCAACTGCACTCATGCGGTCCCCGGCGCCGAACCGACCATACGCCTGGCCGATCGTGTCAAGGAAAAAGTGCAACACCTGTGACTCTGTGATGCCAGCGGGAACGACCGTGTCAAGAAGCGTGACGGACGCCACCATCTGCGGGACGTCGATTGCGAGTTGCAGGGCGATGGCCCCGCCAAACGAATAGCCAACAACGTGCGCTTGGCGTGCACCAGCCTGGCGGAGGATCGCCACAGCGTCGCCAACCTGGTCGCTCAACCCACTCGGGTGCTCGGATCGCGAGCTTGCGCCATATCCGCGCCGGTGGTAGCGAATGAGCCGGTAATGGTCCGCCAAAACCGGCTCTGCCATGATGGGAGCCATGGCGTCGGCGATGATCCCACCGTGGATAAGGAGGACTGGCTCGCCGCTGCCATGCACTTCGTAAGCAAGTTCAAGCCCATTGATCGTATGTTGCTGCATGGTCGTCCCCCTCCGATCCCAATGTCTAAAGTACGGAGGGAAGCGGTTGGTGGATCACGAGTGCATCGTGAAGGGACAGGGTTATTGGGGCGTGTCGTGAGAGCTCCGCAGCTGGCCTAGAAATACGTTAGCAAATCGGCGAAGCGATCGAGCACGAGGAGCCGGCCCGGACCGCCCCGCAGCGTCTCATGCTCGAGCCGCCAGGTCGCTTCGTGCGGAATATAGACGGCATTCAATCCCGCCTCCAGCGCGGGATTGATATCGCTGCGCGGCGAATTGCCAATCATCCAGGTGTTTGCCGGGTGGCAGTCCAGCTCCATGACGATCCGCTCGTATGCCGGGCGGTCCTTCTCCGCCAGAATGACCGCCCGGCGAAAATACGGCGCCAGCCCCGACCGGTCGATCATGAGCCGCTGCTCCTCCGGGTGACCCTTGGTGACGAGCACGAGATCGTGGCGGCCCACCAGCTCTCGGAGTGTCTCCTCCACGCCTGGCAAGAGCTCAATCTCCTGGCAGAGGATGCGTTC
>JBHOQQ010000068.1:0-10270 GCA_042408955.1 Thermomicrobiales bacterium | reverse complement strand
CCGACCGGACCGCTCCCCTGGACGACGACCGTCTCGCCAGGGGTAATGCCCGTAATCTCAAGGACGCCGTGCACCGTTGTTGGCCCGGCGCAGCCGAGGGAGATCACTTGCTCCGGGGTTACCCCGTCTGGCAGGCGGAAGACCGCCGACCCGGGTTGCAGATAGACATACTCCGCCCAGCCGCCGGAGAGGCGCGGCCAGGTGTCCCAACGCTGGTTGATGCCGTAGACCTTCCGGTCGGCACAGAGGGTGCGCTCCTTCTCGATCACGCACCAGTAACACCGGCCACAAGGAATGGATGAAGCCCAAGCGATCAGATCGCCCTCGCGGAGCGGAGTACCGGTGAAATCGGTGGTGACGCGCTGGCCGAGCTTCCAGACGCGTCCGACAGCTTCATGGCCGAGAACGACCGGCGTCGGTATCGGCAAATGGCCGTGCGCCAGATGCACATCAGTACCGCAGATGCCGCCGTAGATAACCTGCGCGATGATAGCCTCGGGCTCTGGGTCGGGCACGTCGGCCTCGTCGATTACCAACGGCTCGTTGAATGCTTGAAGAACTACTGCACGGCTTCGCATCGTCATGGCTCATACTCCTCCCACATCATTGCTTGCTGGCGCACCTGCTTTGGCCGCCGCACCGCCGTGCGCATTATCGTGCTGAGCGCTGGGTGCTGAGTGCTGAGTAAGGGAACCCTGGGGTTGATTCCCAGCAAGCCCGCTTCATGGCAGCAGATGCACGCAAGAATCTTTGACAGACCTGTGGGCGGTAAGGCAGCCGTCGCGCATCAGCCAGCCCTAGCCCCAAACCCCTCCCCAGCCCCTGCGTCAGTAGCACGGTTCAACGTAATCAATGTGCTCCCAGCGGCGCAGGTGGAAGATGTGGGCGGGCTCGATGTGAGGATCGAGGCGCACGTATTGCGAGCCGCCGGTCCACAGATACGTCTCGCCGCTGATCAAGTCTGTTGCTTGATACTGCTCGCCGTCACTGATACCAAGCTCGTGAATGGGGAAATGGATCATCGTTTCGTGCGGCTGGAATGGGTCGAGATTCACGACGACGAGGATCACGTCCGTCAGGTCAGATGTCGCCTTTCCATAGCACAGGATATTGTCGTTGTCGGCCCAGTAGAAGCGAAGATTGTCGTACTCGTGTAGGGCCGGGTGCTCCCGGCGGATACGGTTAATTTTCGCGACGAAGTCCTTGATATTCCCGGGTCGGTCCCAATCCCAGACCTTGTACTCATATTTCTCGGAGTTGAGGTATTCCTCCTTCCCGGGCACGGCCGTGTTCTCGCACAGCTCATAGCCGCTGTACATCCCATAGACTGAGGAGAGCGTCGCCGCCAGAACGAGACGCATCTTGAATGCCGGTCTCCCGCCGACCTGCAGGATGTGAGGGAGGATGTCCGGCGTGTTCACGAAGAGGTTGCCACGCAGATATTCCTTCACGTCTGTTTGGGTTAGCTCAGTAAAGTATTCAATGATCTCCTGCTTAAAATTGCGCCAAGTAAAATAGGTGTACGATTGGGTAAAACCAGCCTTCGCGAGGGCCTTCATCACCTTCGGGCGCGTGAACGCCTCGGAGAGAAAGATCGTATCCGGATGCTCGCGCTGGATTTCCCGGATAAGCCATTCCCAAAAGATGGTCGGCTTGGTGTGGGGGTTATCCACGCGAAACGTTTTCACGCCGTGGCGGATCCAGAAGAGGATGATCCTGCGCATTTCCAGCCACAGGTTTTTCCAATCCGGCGTATTGAAATTCAGCGGATAAATGTCCTCGTACTTCTTCGGCGGGTTCTCCGCGTATTTGATGGTGCCATCGGGCCGGATGTGGAACCATTCTGGGTGCTCCTTGACCCATGGGTGATCTGGCGAAGCCTGGATCGCAAAGTCGAGCGCGATCTCGATGCCGTGCTCGCGGGCCGCCCGGACGAGGCGATGGAAATCCTCAAACGTCCCGAGGCTTGGCTCGATCGCATCGTGCCCACCGAGCTCGTTGCCGATCGCGTACGGCACGCCGGGGTCATCGGGTCCGGCGTTGAGCGTGTTGTTGCGACCCTTGCGGTTCGTGCGGCCGATGGGGTGGACCGGGGGGAAATAGAGCACATCGAAGCCCATCGCGGCGATGTCCGGCAGCCGGTTTATGACGTCGTCGAACGTGCCGCTTTTCCCTGGTACCTTGCCAGCCGACCGAGGAAAGAGCTCGTACCAAGCCGCGAAGCGAGCGCGAACCCGGTCGACCACTACCTCAAGCTCTTTTTCATAGACGCGGCCACCGGCGCGGGAGCGGTAGCGTCGCATAAGTTCGTTCAGCCGGTCCGAAAGCATGATCGAGACGGCCTCAGCCTGATTCGGCGCGGCGCTCGCTTCCGCGAGGATGGCGCGCAGCACAGCGGCGTCTGCGCCAGCGCGGCTCATGGCTTCCTCAACAATAAGCTGGCCTTCGAGAAGCTCGGTGCTGACGTCCAAGTCAGCCTCATGCTTTTTTCGCAGTTCGTCCCGCCAGGTTGCGAACCGGTCGGGGAACGCCTCGATCGTGTAGCGATACCGCGTATTTTCGGTGAGCGGGAACGACCCGCGCCACCGGTCGTTATCGACGAGGTGCATCTCGGTTTCGTGCCACGTCGCCTCATCCCAGCGGCGATACCGGAGGACGGCCGCGATCTTGTCATGGCCATCTTTGAAGATATCGGCCCACACCTCCAGGACATCGCCAACCTCGCGCTTGACGGGATACCGGCCACAATCAAGCTCGGGCCAGACGTGCTCGATGATCACGCTGCTCGGCGGCGCTTCGGTGGCCGGGAAGGAGATGGTCGCCTGGGTTGCTTCTGGTGTGGCCTTGAGTGTCGTCACGGATCGCCTCCTGAATTGCGAGCGGGCGCTGCGTTGATGCACGGCCCCTTGCAGCACGGGGAGCGTGCGACCGAGCATAGCGAGCGAGCGGCCACCAGCGCAACCGCGCCAGCCGCGGCTCGCTCTGGCAAATGGGAGCCAGCCATGCTGGAACGCGATGGGACGAGCGGAGTACGACCAAGCATCGGAGCCCAAGCGCAGCCGCGCCGGAGCCGCTTCTGGCTGGTCACCGCGGTGGCTGCTGCCATTGCCATGGTGCTGATCGTCGTGACTTGGCGCGCCGGGTGGCCAGGGAGCGAGCCGGATGTTGGCACGCCGGTGTCACCACGGCAGGAACTGTCACCGGACGAGGCAGCATTCTACGCGTACCTCGACCCCCGGTTGCGTGCGTTGACAGTGGAGGCGAGCGCGGCGGCGGAACTCGGCCGGTCGAAGAGCCGGAATCTCTTCGCGTTTCAGCGGCATCGCAATCGGATTCGCGATCTCAGCAGTGAGATCGATCGCTATCTCCAGGAGCATGCGCCGCCGCCGCGGTTTGCAAAGGCGATCAACCAGTACCGGCAAGGGATCGCCGCCGTGCGGCAAGCGATGGATGAGGCTCAAACCGGGCTCCTGCGATTGGACTGGGAGCGGGTCGCGACGGCGATCCCCGTCATGACCAGCGGGGCCGGCGATCTCAGCAACGCACTGGTGCAGCTTGAACTTGCCGCTGGAATCGAGCACCCGGCTACCCCTTCACCGATTGGCGAATGAGGACGTTTGCATCACCCCCCTGTTTGACGGGAAGGATCGAGGCTGCCATGATCGTTGGCGAGGTGGCAGGTGATGATGCGTGGCTATGACAAGGGCAGGTACGCGTGACGGCTGACGATGCCGGCCGGGAAGGAGGACGAGCTACCCGGCCAGGGAGGCCCTATCCGCTTGGCGCACACTGGGACGGCAGCGGGACGAATTTCGCAATCATCTCAGCACACGCGACTGCCGTAACGCTGTGCCTTTTCGACCGCGCAACCGGCGACGAGGATCGCATTCCCGTCACCAACCGGACCGGCCACGTCTGGCATGTTTACGTGTCCCAGGTCGGCCCAGGCACGCGCTACGGATACCGCATTGAGGGGCCATACGAACCGGTCGCTGGACACCGGTTCAATCCTCATAAGCTGGTCTTGGATCCCTATGCGCGCGCCGTTGATGGCACTGTTGATTGGCGGGGCCCGGTTTGGGGGTACCGGCGTGAGCCAGCCCCGGATGACCGGACATTCGATGCGCACGATGACGCCGCGTTCGTGCCAAAGGGCGTGATCATCGACCCCCGGTTCGATTGGGGTGATGACCGGCGGCCCGAGATCTCGTGGAGTCGCGCCGTCATCTACGAGACGCATGTCAAGGGGATGACGGTCCGGCATCCGGCTGTGCCGCCTGACCTGCGCGGTACCTACCTGGGGCTGACACATCCCGCCGTGCTGGAGCACTGGCAGCGGCTTGGCGTCACCTCGATCGAGCTCCTGCCGGTCCATGCCTTTATTGATGACGATTTCCTGGTTGAGCGGGGGTTGCGAAACTATTGGGGCTACAGCACGCTCGCGTACTTTGCTCCCGAGGGCCGGTATGCCCACACGGGCACGGATGGGAGCCAGGTTGCCGAGTTCAAGCAGATGGTGAAATCGCTCCATGCTGCTGGCTTCGAGGTCATTCTCGACGTCGTGTACAACCACACTTGTGAAGGGAATCACCTCGGACCAACCCTTTCCCTGCGCGGCGTGGACAACCTCGCCTATTACCGGCTGATTCCCGACCATCCGCGGTTTTATGAGGATCTGACGGGTACGGGCAACACGGTGAATGCCCATCTGCCGCAAGTCCTTCGCCTCATTGCAGATTCCCTGCGCTATTGGGTGGAGGAGATGCATGTCGATGGCTTCCGCTTCGATCTTGCACCGGTGCTCGGCCGGGATCCAGATGAGTTCGACCCCTATGCAGCGTTTTTCGACATCGTGTATCAGGACCCGGTCCTCTCGCAGGTCAAGCTCATTGCCGAGCCATGGGACCTCGGCCACGGCGGGTATCAGCTCGGGCGCTTCCCGCCTGGCTGGGCGGAATGGAACGACCAGTTCCGGGACACTGCCAGGGCGTTTTGGATGGGCTTCCGGCGCGGCGTGGCTGTGCTGGCGTCGCGTTTAGCGGGCTCAGCCGATCTGTTTGCCGCTGGCGGCAGGGGGCCGCTCGCCAGCATCAACTACGTGACGGCGCATGATGGCTTCACCCTGGAGGATTTGGTCTCCTACAACCGGAAGCACAACGAGGCCAATGGCGAAGGGAATCGCGACGGATCGGACCATAATCTTTCCAACAATCATGGCGTCGAAGGCCCGACGTCCGATCCGGCAATTGTGGCGATCCGCGACCGGCAAAAACGGAACCTGCTTGCGACCCTCTTTCTGGCCCAGGGTGTGCCAATGCTGTGCGGCGGCGACGAGATTGGCCGCAGCCAGCGGGGCAATAACAACGCCTATTGTCAGGATAATGAGGTGAGCTGGTACGACTGGAACCTCGACAGCCGGCGCCAGGCGCTCATGCGCTATGTCTCGCAATTGATTGAGATCCGGCGAACCCAGCCCGCTTTGCGCCGCCAGCATTTCTTCGATGGGGGACAGGCGGGCGCCTTGCCAGCCAACGATATCGCCTGGTTTCACCCGGATGGTCACGAGATGACCGCCGCTGATTGGGCCGATCAGCGACTGGCGGCATTGGGAGTGCGGATTGCGGCGGAGGCGTCAGAGGAGCGAGACGACAACGGTCTCCCCGTCATCGGCAATACGCTGCTGATCCTCATCAACGGGGAGCCGCGCTCCCGGAGCTTCACGTTGCCGAGCGCGCCTCAGCCAGCGATGTGCTGGGAGATGCTCCTCGATACCGCGGAGACGGACGGACTTCCCGCGTCGCGTTCGCGAGTTGCTGGCGGCGCTTTGGTGACCCTTGTGGATCGCTCGATGGTCGTATTCAAGGCCACTGGCGATCCATGAGGGTGCGGTCAGGAGCCGGTTTCCGAAATGTGCTCGTCGTTGCTGCAGCCGCTGTCAGTCTCCAGCGGGATAAGCGCCAGCAACTGCCGTAGGCGCTCTGCCTGCAAGGGCGTCATATCGCCGAGCAATGTCGCCAGCCGGCGCCGGTAGGCGTCGCCCAATTCGTTGAGCAAGCGCGTGCCGACGGGAGTGAGCCGGGCGAGCACCATTCGGCGGTCATCCGGATGAGGCTGCCGCTCCACCCAACCCTGCCGGGTGAGGATATCGACGTAGAGGGTGGCAGTGCGCCGGGCAACAGCGAGCCGCCGGGCGAGCTCGGAGGGGGCCAGACCACGCGGGCCCGCTGCCTCAAGCTCAAGCAGGGCAAAAAAGGCGCCAGCCGTCAGATCCAGATCCGCAAGCGCATCAACCGCTGCCCGGTCGAGCGCGCACGAGGTGCGCATCAGCTCGCGAAACGCAGAAAACCTGGCCGAATCGTCGGCGCTGTGGCCGATCGTAGCCATCGCCTTCGCTGGAGTCAGCCAACCTGGGTGGACCGCGCGCGCCATCGGATCAACCCGCGCTGCCGCCTGCGGGATGCGCTCGCGGGGAGCCATTGTTGTGTTCATGCAGCGTTCCACTCCATTGGTATCCCAAGCAAACCCAACATCTCGGCCGGCCTCACCGGCATCTGACTGCGCTTGAACAGGAGAACCGGGTGTTGACCGGCAGCATACTGCATGGCAGGCCCAGCACGCCTACCCACGTCGGTACGATGGTAGCGGTTCGCTTGCAAGAGGTAAGACAGGAGGGTTTTTGGATTTTCAACGAGCCATGTCAGGAATCGCGATGGAACAATGTCGGGAAAAGTTTGATCACCCGCGTGTGCCATGCACCATCCCAGGTGTGTCGATCATACTCCGCGGGAAGGGGTGCACCGGAGACTCAGGCCGGCGTGGTCGGCATGGCAGAGGAATTGAGCATCATGAGACATCGTGAGCGGGATCTGCAAACTGTGGCCGCGGAGATCGTGGAGCGCTTTGAAATTCTCAACGCGGCGCGGGACCGGGCGCTGAATGAGGGGCGGCAAATCGTTCGCCTTTCCGCCAACTCCGTGCGAGCCATTCACCGGGGAGAGATTGCCGATGCAGCCGCCTTGCTTGCCGAAGCCCGGGCGCTCCTCACCGACCTCATCGCGCACCTGCAACCCTATCCGAGCATCCACTGGGCTGGTTATGTGCAGGATGCCATGAAAGAGTACGCGGAAGCCAGTATCGCACTAGCGATCGTCCGTGATGATCCCATACCTCGCCCGGATGAGCTTGGGGTAGAAGATGCGCCCTATCTCAATGCGCTGGCCGAAGCGGCAAGCGAGCTACGCAGGCAGATCCTTGATCTGCTGCGCAGCAACCAGCTCGCTCGCGCAGAACATCTGCTATTAGTTATGGATGAGATCTACGACGTGCTGATCTCGATCGATTTCCCAGACGCGATTACTGGTGGACTGCGTCGTACGACGGACCAACTGCGCGGCGTCCTGGAACGAACGCGCGGGGACATCACCGTCACCCAAACGCAACAACGTTTGCACGTGGCGCTGGTGGCGACCCAGGAGGCGCTAGCGCGCGCTGGCATCGCTCATGTCACGATGGAGGGATTGCCCGTTCCGCATCCCATACCTGGGCAGGAACGAGAGCCTGAGGCGGCTTCGCTGCGAGAAGAAGAGGTCTGACGAAGGGCTATCCGGATCTGGCGGGTGTGGCGGGCGCCGGCATGGCCGGAACCGGCACGACTTGATAGAGCACTGGCCAGAGCTTGCCCGTGACAAAGATGCGTCCTTCCGTCGCATCGTAGGCAATGCCGTTGAGCACATCAACCGTACGCCCGGCCTGGTCAGCGCGTGAGAGCAACCCAGTCAGATCAATCCAGCCGATGACATCGCCGGTTCTCGGATCGATCCGGGCGATACGGTCGGTCTGCCACACGTTCGCCCAGATTTCGCCCTCGATGTATTCCAGTTCATTGAGGCGCGTGATCGGTGTGCCGTTATCGGTCACCGCGATCTGCCGCAGGATGGCGAAGGTATCCGGATCACGAAACGCGAGTGTGCTGGTTCCATCGCTCATGATGAGGTGCTGTCCATCCGAGGTCAGGCCCCATCCTTCGCCGGCGTACGAGAAAGTGCTCAGGAGCGTGAAGGTCGTTTTGTCATACACAAAGCAGGTGTGGGATTTCCACGTGAGTTGGTAGATGCGCTCGCCGAACAGCGCGATGCCTTCCCCGAAATACCGGGAGTCGAGCGAGATTTTTTGCAACACCGTGCCGGTTTCAAGCTCCACACGGCGGAGGCTCGAACGACCCTGCAGCCCCGTCCCTTCGTAAAGAACACCGTTGTCGTAGACGAGTCCTTGGGTAAAGGCGTCCGGATCGTGCGGATACGCCCGGATCACGCGGTAGCTTGCGACCGGGGCCGCGCCTGCTGAGGGACCGGCGATAACCGCTGGCGCAACGCCAAGCGCAGCCAGCAAGCAGAGGAGCATGACGAACAGGCGTGCTTGGCCATTGGGATCGTGCATCCTCATGTAGCTCCTCGTATCTGCTGAGCAGCTCAGCGTGACTGCCCGGCGAGATGGTCGGCAAGCGCCTGAAGCAATGCAATGCAGCCTTCGACGCCGGTGACCGTCACATCGGCCGCGGCCGTGACGGACGGATGCGTTTCTGCACCGACGACCGCGACCGAGATAGCGGCGATGCCTTCGGAGTCGCGCAGCGTCTTGACTGCCTCGAAGGCATCAACGTCGGTCACATCGTCCCCGAAGTAGGCAACGCCACGCAGGTGATGGTGATGGGCCAGATCAATCATGGCGGTGCCTTTGTTGATCACCAGTGCCGGGCGAAGCTCGACAACATACCGCCCCTCGGTAACTCGCAGGCCGTGCCGCTCCGCGGCCGCGCGAGCGAGAGCGAGCAATCGATCCCGCACCTCATGCGGACGAGGAGCTAGCCGGTAATGCAGCGATGCCGTCAGGCGCTTGTTCTCGAAAACGAGACCCTCGGTGATGCCGGCTTCGGCAGCGGCGGCGCGGATCTCGTCCAGCGCTGTCGAGATGGCGGCGACCGTCGCCGCTGCGCTGGGGTGGACCCACCGCTCTTCACCGACGCGCCACTCCAAGCCGTGGTTCCCCACGACGGTGACACCCGGGATACCAAGCATGGCGCTCCCATCGTCAGCCGACCGGCCAGTGATAACACCGACAAACGCGAGGTGTTGCGCCAGGCGCCGGAGCGCCTCACGGGCGGCGTCACTAATGACCGCCGCGGCCGGTGTTGGGGCGATCGCGCTGATCGTGCCATCAATATCGGTGAACAAGCCTGCGGGGGACTGGCGCAGCACCGCCAAGCAGCGCTCAATGACGACCGGATCTACGTGCTGATCGGTGTTTTCGTGCATGCGCATGCTCGCAGATGTGATGCTACGGCGCCGTGTAGCGATAGATCGTTCCGTCCGGGCCGACGAAGACATCCCGAATCTCGCCCCGGCGCTCGACGGCAACATGATAGATCAAAACATTGCGCGGAGCGGAACTTGGACCGAAGGGGATCGCTTCCGTGTTGACGCGGAGATCGACGCCGGTGGAAGGGCTCAACTCATCGTCGTCGCTGTAGCCGGATTTGGCGAGCGCATGGCGCAACATGCCGAAGGAGATCGCGTCCGCCGGCAGCGTGGGGACCGCTTCGGGCGCCACTTCGGCCGGTTGCGTTTCGCTCGTATCGCTCAGGAAAAATGCCTGAGCGCTGGGCGAGTAGAAGGTCGCTTGCCAGCGAAATCCCGGCTCGAACAACTGGCATCCGACCCTGAGGCTCGTCAGCTTGGCATCCGGCTGCCAAGCACGCGCCTTCGCTTCGGCTGCGCTCACACCGGAACGCCATTCGATGTCCATGTGTGGCAGGTCGCCGATCAGCAGCCTTCCATCCTCGCAGGCGATACGGGGCCGGGTTGACGTTTCAGAGGGAGCGGCAGCCAGGTCCGCCAGGGCGGTGGCGCTGGGGGTGGCACGAGGCGGAGCCGCCGATGAACCGGTGCAGCCGGCGAGCAGCATCAACGCCAAAAGCACAGGAGCAGGAGCGGCAATGAACCTGGGCTGTCGTGCCGTCAGCAATCTCATAACCGTCGTGATGCCAGCGGGGCGCCGGGAAGCAGTCGGCAGCGACACTGGCGGGTGAGGCGATCATACCATGCGGGCGATGACCAGCCGATGAAGGGAAGCTCTTGCGTAATGTCACCCGTTTCTCGGATATACTGATCACAACTCACCGGTGACCCGTTGTCTCGCGTGCCTGCCCGCCAGTCGGCCGAGAGGCCCGAGGCTGGGAATGCGTCATCTTATGCACGCCCGGTCGGTCTCAGAT
>JBHOQQ010000067.1:0-1943 GCA_042408955.1 Thermomicrobiales bacterium | reverse complement strand
CCGGCCACCACCGTGCACCTCCCCAGTCGCCCGCCACCCGTGGGGGACACGCTGCAGGTGCGCATCGTGGCGCCTGCTGTCGACGAGGCAACGATCTCACTTGCAGCGGCGATTGGCGCTCATCCGCGGATCGAGGCGGTGATAGCCGTCATACCGGATCCCGCCCTTCCTCCGCCACATGTGCTTCATACCACCAGCGAGGTATCCACCTCCGGCCACGGCGTGGATGTCCCATTGCTGGTTGTTTCAGGCAAGCCACCGCTCGCTGCCATGGCATCCCCTTGTGCTGTGCTCAATGTGCCTCCGGAGATGCCGGTCGAGCATCAAGCGATCTTCTTCGCGCGGTGGTACACGGAACTCGCCAGCGGACAAACCCTCGAAGCAGCGACGGTGTTTGCCCGGCGTGCCGTGGCGGAAGCCACGGGCGTTACCGCGCTCACCTGGGCCCTACCGGTCCTCATCGCCCCCGATGCCGGGATCACGCTCCTGCGGCCAGCCCGCCGGCTCGGTGACAAGGTTGGCAGCCAGCTTCGGGAGCACAGCGTTGGCTGGCTCCGCGACACGTTGTCGGGAGTCGTGTCGTCAATCGCCGTCTTTCTCGTCGGGCTGCTGCTCTTCCGTATTGGCTTCAGCACCTCTCCCGAGTTCTCGCTCGATATCGTGTCCCCTTGGTCGCTCTATCAAAGCTTCAAGGGGTTGATTTTGGAACTCTCGACCTATCAGGAGCATTTCCTGCTCGTCACGCTGGCCTGCTTGCTGCTCCTGACCTTAGCGCTCGGGTTCCTCTGGCTGCGCAACCGGGCGGTCGATCCGGAGGAGCGGCTTGGGCTGATTTGGCATTTTGCCGGGCCGCTTTCTAGCCTGCGCTCCGTTGCCTTCGTTGGCGTTGCGACGCTGGTCGTCGCGGGTGCGTTTGGCTACCAGCAATATCTCTGGAACGTGGCCTTGCCGATTCCCAAGAACGCGCTCGGCTTCGCGATCACAAGGGAAGCCGCTGCCGCATCGTTTCAGGGGCAGTTCGCCGACGCACTCTACGCCCAGGGGCAGACAGAGCGCATTATCGTGCGGGAGCTGCCGGTGCGCTTCGATGCGCGCGATACCGCGAAGGCCCGGGCGCTTGGCAAACGCATTGGTGCCCGGGCGGTCATTATCTACCGGCAAGATAGGGGAGCGGATGGCAAACCGCAGTACGTGGCGTACGTCGTCTTCACCGATCCGAGCGTCGGCCTGACGGTTGGAACCGCGCCAGCTGCTCCCGGCGGCCAAACCAGCGCGACGTCGACGCCGCCAACTGTTCAGCTCCGCGAGGGTGTCGAAATCCCGGCGCTGCGCACGGATAACCTGACCGAGCTTGTGAACGCGGCGGCCGGGGTCATTGCCTGGCACGAGAACCGGGCGCGCGAGGCAATCGCGCTGCTTGAGCAAGCCCTTCCCCGCGATCATGACGCACCCAATACCGGGATCATCAACTTCTACCTCGGCGCCGCCTATCACACGGCTGACGATGAGCAGCGCGCCGCTCAGGCCCTTGAGCGAGCGGCGACGTTCTTCGAGCGGCGGCAGCAGGCTGGCTGGGTGCTCGGTCCGCAAGATCTGCTGATTCTCACCAAAACGTACCTGCTGCGCGGCCAGGCCGAGACGATGCTGTCCGACGACCCGAAGAGCGCGGTGAGCTGGCTGGAAAAAGCGGTCGCGCTGCGAGAAGCAACCGTGGCACGGGCTGGCAGCCTGGAGCGTCCCATTGATGTGCACGGCACCTTTGCTCGCGTCTTTGCCGAGCTGGCGAGCCTGTACCGCCAGCTCGATCAACCCGAGGAGCAAGTCCATTGGGAAGCCCGGGCCGATGAGGAGCTTGCGCTGCTAGCAACGTCCGTTGATCCGCGCGACACCGCGGCGGCCGTGCAAGAGGCGGGCGCGCGCTTCTTCGCCGGCGATTGCGTGGG
>JBHOQQ010000064.1:0-4763 GCA_042408955.1 Thermomicrobiales bacterium | reverse complement strand
TTCGATGCGGGCTTCGAGGAAGCCGCGGGGGATGGCGAGGGCGCCGGGGAGGTGGCCTTGGGCGACCTCGTCGGGTTCGCGGACATCGAGGGGGAGGGCGCCGGCGGCCAAGTGGTGCTGGGCGGCAGGGGCGTCGACTTCCACGATCTCCCGCCGCGTCCGCTCAAGGAGTTCCTGATACGTTGCAGACATGTTTGCCTACTCCTGGAGGAGCGAAACGGGCGCGCTCCTCCGTGAGAAGGGTAGACCTGGCACATGGTGGGCGACAAGACCATGGCCTGCCGGTGATCGCTCAAGCGCCTGAAGTAGCATTGGGAGCATGAACTGCTAGGCGTGATACGAGGGAGATTGAACGTGAATGAGGAATCGCGGGCACAAGGAGTGACGGAAGGAGAAACAATCAATGATCGCATCGGCGTACGCGCGGATCATCACTGTTTTGGCTGTGGCCGGCTCAATCCATGCGGCCTGCAACTATCCTTCTACGATGATCCGAAGACCGGGGGCGTCTGGGCGCCGTGGACGCCGGATCATCGACATGAGGGATACGACGGAATCGCGCACGGGGGCGTGATCACCGCGGTGCTGGACGAGGTGATGGCATGGACAGCCTACCGCCAGCGCATCTGGGCGGTGACTGGCAGGCTGAGTATCACGTTCCGGCGTCCGGTGCAGATTGGCGAGCCGGTGCGGGCAGCAGGCAGGATTGTCGCTGATCGTGGACGTATCATCGAATTAGCCGGCACGCTCCACCGGGAGCGCGATGGCCAATTACTCGCCGAGGCTGTGGCGACGTTCTTCCGAGTGCCGGAGGCTCAAGCCCGAGCCTGGGAGGAGCGGTACATTGGGGGCTAGGGGTTAGGGGTTGAGGAAGGTGCGAGGTGCGCATTTCGGGCTGCGAGCAATCAGCCGTCAGGTGTCAGCCTTCAGGCTGTGAAAGGGCGCGATGAATCGCGCCCTTACCATCAAGCGGCTATCGGTTGATAGCAGAAACCTGACGGCTAACAACGGATAGCTCGAAGTTTCCCCAGCGCCCAACCCCTAACCTGCGTCTGCCAGTCTCTACACCGCCATCAAGCCTTCATAGACAAGATCGCGTGCGCGCCACTCGACTTCCTGTGGATCCAGCGGTCGCTGGGCCAGTCCCTCTTCCTGAGCAGCGCGAGCCACGGCGGCAGCCACGCGCGGCGGCACGCGCAAATCCAGCGCATCGGGAATGAGGTGCTCGGGACTCAGCTCATCCGGGCCCACCAAACCGGCAATGGCATAAGCAGCGGCGATTTTCATGCCATCGCTGATAGCGCGGGCCTTGACATCGAGCGCGCCACGAAACACGCCGGGGAAGGCCAGGGAATTGTTCACTTGGTTAGGATAATCGCTCCGGCCCGTTGCGACGGCGAACGCTCCGGCTTCTTTCGCCAGTTCCGGAGCTATCTCCGGCACGGGGTTGGCGAGAGCAAAGACGATCGGGTTCGGCGCCATGCTGCGTACCATCTCTGGTGTCAGCGCGCCGCCGACCGACAGCCCGATGAAGACGTCGGAGCCCTTGATCACCTCAGCAAGAGGGCCTTTACGCAGGTCGCGGTTGGTGAGGCAGGCGATCTCGCGTTTGGAGAAGTCCATACGCTCCGGCCGCCCTTCGTAGATGGCCCCAGCGGTGTCGCAGATCACGATGTCCCCGGCGCCGAGCGCCAGGAGAAGCTTCGCTACCGCGATACCCGCCGCGCCACCGCCGTTGATCGTGATCCGGCTATCGCGCAGTGTGCCGCCACGCAACTTCATGGCGTTAATTAGCGCCGCGCCGACGATGATCGCCGTGCCATGCTGATCGTCATGGAATACCGGCATGTCGAGCAGCTCGCGCAGGCGTTGCTCAATCTCGAAGCACCGGGGAGCCGCGATGTCCTCAAGGTTGATTCCTCCAAAGCTTGGAGCGATCGCCTTCACGATGTTGACAATCTCTTCCGGATCGCGCGCTGCCAGACAGATGGGGAACGCCTCGACGCCAGCGAGCGACCGGAACAGGACCGCCTTTCCCTCCATCACTGGGAGCGCCGCCTGAGGACCAATATCTCCCAGCCCAAGCACCGCCGAGCCATCGGTGACAATCGCCACCAGATTCCCCTTGCTGGTGAGCTCCGTGACCTGGGTTGGGTCATCGCGGATGACATGCGCCGGCAGGAGCGCCGCTGGCGGCACGTACATCAGATTCAAGATATGCTGATCCCGGATCGGCAGCTTCGAGTGGATCTCCAGCACGCCGCCATGGCGCCGCCGAAGCTCGATCGCTTCCTCACGGAACGTCTTCTGCTCCCCCCGCGAGATGGGTCCAGGGGGCAACAATCTCCCCTCGTACACGTAGCGCCGCGTTCGTTCCGCCACCGCCTGCGGAGAGATCGCCCGGCCCGCTTCGCCCGCCTCCAGCGCCGCGCGAACGACCGCCGCAGCGATTGCTGGCGCGACACGGAAATCGAAGATACTTGGCACGATGTGGTCGGGATGCAGTTCGTCGGGCTTGACCATATCCGCCAGCGCTTGGGCCGCGTACAGCAGCGTTCGGAGGCGAATGTTGCGAGCGCGTGCATCGAGCAAGCCACGAAACACGCCGGGGAACACGAGTGAGATGTCCATCTGGTTCGCGTAGTCCGAGCGGCCGGTCGCCACCACCCGCGCACCTCCGGCACGCGCTGCCGCGGGATCGATTTCCGGCTCTGGCACGGCCAGGGCAAAAACGATCGGGTCGTGCGCCATGGAGCGGATCATGTCGTCGGTAACGATATTGCCGGTCGAGAGACCGATGAAGACGTCCGCTCCCTTGAGCATGGCGGCAAGGGAGCCACGCCGCCCTTCGGGATTCGTCTCCTTGGCGACATAGGCTTTCGCCCAGTTCATGCGCTCCGGCCGGTATTTGTAGATTGCCCCAGCCCGGTCGCAGACGACGAGGTTCTTGACTCCGGCTCGCGTCAGCAAGCGGGCGACGCCGATCCCCGCGATGCCAGCGCCGCTGATCACCACGCTGACCTCACCGATCTCCTTTTTCACCACCTTCAGCGCGTTGATCAGAGCGCCGAGCACGAGGATGGCCGTGCTGTGATGCTGATTGGAAAACACGGGGATATCCGCGGCCTTTTCCAAATGATCGGCGATAGTGAACGCGCGGGGTGTAGAGATGTCGTCAAGGCAGATCGCCCCGAAGGTCGGTGTGATGGCGGTGCCGATTTGGATGATTTCCTGCGGATCGCGGGTGGCCAGGCAAATCGGGAAGGCGTCGATCCCAGCGAACGTCTTGAAAATGACGCTCTTCGCTTCGGCGATCGGAATCACCGCTTCCGGCGGACCGCCTTCGCGTCCAAACAAATCGGATCCATCGGTCAGGATGGCGACCGTATTGCCCCGGCACGTCAAGTCATACGATGACAGCGGATCCTGGCTGATGGCAAGGCATGCTTCCGCGACACCCGGCGTATAGATCAACGACAAGATTGCCCGGTCGCGGATCGGCACCTTGCTATGGACACCGATCAGGCCGCGAAAACGCCGCCGGTATTCCAGCCCTTCGTCCTGCCCGGCAAACTCATCCCATGTAGCCACGAATGCGCCCCCAACGCTCCTCGTTCAGCAACGACGCTTTGTGACGGTGAATGTACCACGCCACGCGCCCTCAGGCCGCCGCTCGGGGCAACCGGAACCTTAAACATTGCTGGATCACCCGGCGGCACGTCGCCGGAGCGTTGTGCGTCCGGGCTGGTATGATGGAACTGCACACGAAACTCGCCGCGAACTGCTGCCATGGCATGATGCACTGACGAGGAGACTCACGATGATTCGGTGTCCGGATTGCTCGACGGAAAACCCGGATGATGCTCGATTTTGCATCAATTGCGGGCGGGACTTGCGCTCGGCTGCTGCCACCACGGAACCACCCGCCCAATCCAGCCAGGCACCCGGCAAGCCGGTGGGCGAGGTTCTGGCGGATGACGGTCTACCCGTGGGGGAAGACCTCGACGGCACGCCCGGTGGGGAGCGCATCCTGTGGGAAGGGCGTCCCGGCTGGCCCCTCGCCTGGTGGAGCGCCATCACCAATCGCTACCGCGTCACCACTGAGCGCTTGATCCAAGAGCGGGGCTTCATTCGCAAGACGACCGAGCAGATCGACCTCTATCGCATCGAGGATGTGGACATGCGCCAGGGGCTGATCGAGCGTTTGCTCGGGATGGGCGATATCGGATTGTCCACCGCCGATGCAACCGCGCCCAGGATCGAACTCCACGACGTGCGCGATCCCAACCGCATCAAAGATTTGATTTGGAAAGCCGCCCGCATCGAGCGCCAGCGTCGCCGCGTCCTCATCCGCGAAGAACTCTAGCCCGGATGCTGAACGGCTCGTACGGCGCCACCGGCTGCGCGGGGCTTAAGGTTTGCGCTCAAGGCAATAAGCCGGCAAAAGCCGGCTCTGGTGTTTGGACGAGCACATCGTCCCGCGGGTGACGGTCACCGGTTGGGAAGCGGGTGCGCGAGAGAGCCCCCACCGCCCCGTCATTCCGTGGCCAAGCCTCCGTCATTCCGAGCGAAGCGAGGAATCTCTCGTGAGGAGCTATCAGCCATCAGCCGTCAGGCATCGGTGCGCCGCCGCTTCCTCGTATCCTGATGGCGGATCACTGCGGCCGGAGCGCTAGCGCAGCGATCCCGCGCTGCGCTAGCGCTCCGGCCCGGGAGGTCGCGGCAACGAGCCGGGCCGTCAACCGTCCAGGCTCGTGAACACG
>JBHOQQ010000063.1:0-16334 GCA_042408955.1 Thermomicrobiales bacterium | reverse complement strand
TTCGATGGCGCTCATCACCGCCTCGACAGGCCGGCGGGGTGTCGAAGGCGTCTTAGCGATGATGAGCTGGTTCGTTTCCTCATCGATCCCAATGAGGTCGGTAAACGTACCGCCGGTGTCAATCCCGATGCGTACTGCCATCCCGCGCTGTCACTCCTCCCACGACCGTTTGCAAGCGGCGACGCCAAGCGGCATCTTCGTCGCTGATTGACGGTTTGGCGGCAACACGGTAGCATGTCCCGAGAATGAACACAACAGGCTTTCCGGTTCAGGATGAGAACACCGCGGAAGCGCAGTCCAGTTCCAGCGCAGGCGACTGGTCAGCATCAACCCTTCATTCAGTAGACAAGGCGCTGGCGGTCGTCGAGCTGCTGATGCGGCGGGCGGAGCCGCTTCCAGCGCGCATGATCGCCCAGGAAGCCGGGATCAACCGGACGACGACACACCGGCTGCTGAATGCCCTGATGCACCGGGGATGGATCGAAAAGCCGCCGGGCACGGCGTCCTACCGCCTTAGCCTGAAGTTCCTTGCGCTCGCGCACGTCTCCACGCAAGTTCGCTCGTTCCTCGAGGAGGTGCGCCCGGCTATGGAGCATCTCTCCCGCCTGTCCCGCGAGACGGTTCACCTTGGTGTGTTGGACGGCTGGGAAGTGCTGCACATTGACAAGGTGGAGAGCTTAGAGCGGGTCGGGGTTTCCTCGAAGATCGGAAGCCGGGGTGCGCTGCACACAACCGGCCTTGGTAAAGCGATATTGGCCGCGTCCACCGATGAGCTTCTGGAGGACTATCTAGCCTACGCGGCGAGTCCTGGGGCAGCGGTGCGTGTGCCCGATCCAGACGCGCTCCGGGCGGAGATCACGCTGACGCGCGCCCGTGGCTACGCTATCGACAACGAAGACGATTCGGTTGGCGTGCGCTGCCTGGGGGTCGCGATCCGCGGCGCTGGCGGGGCGCCGCTCTTTGCCATCAGTCTCACCGGGCCGTCACCTCGCTTCACCCTGGAGCAGGTGGAGGCACTTGCGCCCGAGGTGGTGGCGACGGCCCATGCGCTCTCCCGCCGGTTTGGGTGGGACCCGGAGATGAGCGGCACCATGCGCGCAACTTCTGGGCGGGAGTGGCGACCGGTGGATGGGCGGCGAGGAGCGCGCCCGACGGCTGCGCGCCAGCGCCTGCGGGGAGCGTAAACATGCTCCTCCGAAAGACGGGGGATGGGGGAAGAGGGACTGCCTTGGAAGATTTTCTTTCGGTCATGCGCGAGCGGCTCTACGCCTCGGTTGTCTCCGACGTGCTTGACCAGATCGGCCTGCACGATCAGGCGATGGCGGCACGCCTGCGGCCACTCGCCCCGACGATGCGGGTCGTCGGACGAGCGCACACGGTGCTCACCGCAGATGTCTACGAACGGCCAGCCGATCCGTACCGGATGGAGATTGAAGCGGTCGATGCGCTTGAGCCGGGGGATGTCATGGTCGCCTGCACGAACGGTTCGGAGCGTACCTGCTTCTGGGGCGAGCTCCTCTCGACGGCCGCGCGGGCACGTGGTGCAGTCGGGTGCGTCGTTGATGGACATGTCCGCGATGCCCTCCGGATCATTGAGATGGATTTCCCGGTATTCTGCACCGGCTTCCGCCCTGTCGATTCGTCCTGGCGGTCAGTCGTCGTAGCCTACGATGTGCCGGTCATGTGCGGCAATGTGCTGGTGCGGCCCGGCGACGTCATCTTTGGCGACTTTGACGGCATCGTGGTTGTGCCGCAGGACCGGCTGGGCGAGGTCGTGGAGCGCGCGGTGGCGAAGGTGGAAAAGGAGAGCCAGAGCCGGGAAATGCTGCGGCAGGGACATCTTCTGCGCGAGGTGTACGACAAGTATGGCGTGCTTTGAAATGGTGCTCGCTTCAGGGTTGTGACGCTGCGAGGCCAGCGCAACAGCTCAAGAAAGCTGATCTATCCTGCGACGCCATCGGCGCAAAGCGCAACGCGCGAAACGCAAAGCGCGGAAAGGAAGCCTGTGAAGATCACCGATGTCGAGGCCATCATCCTCAGGCAGCCGGATGTGGATCCGACGAAGGCAGACGGCAGCCAAGACGCCCTCTTGATCCGCATCCACACCGACGAGGGCATCACCGGCGTTGGCGAGGTGGACTCGCTGCCGCCGGTCATCAAGGCGATCGTTGATGCGCCGCCCTCCCACGCGATCGCCAGCGGCCTGAAGCACTTGCTGATTGGCGAGAATCCGCTGGAGATCGAGCGTCTCTGGGACAAGCTGTACCGGGGCTCGATCTACTATGGGCGGCGTGGCCCAGCCATCCACGCCATCAGCGGCATTGATATCGCTCTGTGGGATATCAAGGGCAAGGCGCTTGGCCAGCCCATCTACCGGCTGCTGGGCGGGCCGCTCCGCACGAAAATCCGGGCCTATGCCAGCACCCTGATGCCATTCACGCCGCGTGAGGTAGAGACCGTCGTTGGTGACCTGGTCGACCGGGGCTTTACGGCGATCAAGCTCGGGTGGGGACCATTCGGGCAGGATCCGGATCTGGATATCGCGCTGGTACGAGCGGCACGGAAGGCGGCTGGCGACGGGGTCGAGTTGATGCTCGATATCGGTCTGGGCTGGCCGGACGCCGATCACGCTATCCGGCAGGTCCGCCGGCTCGAAGAGTTCCGGCCGTACTGGATCGAGGAGCCGCTCTGGCCGGATGCTTTGGATGACTACCGGAAGCTCGCGGAGGCAGTCGAGACGCGGATCGCCTGCGGCGAGGAAGAAGCGACCCGGTGGGGATTCCGCGAGTTGATGGACCGGACGGGCGTGGACGTGATCCAGCCGGATGTCACCCGCGCCGGTGGCATCTCCGAATGCCTGCGGATCGCCCACTTGGCGGATTTACGGGGCATCCAGGTGGTGCCCCACGCCTGGAGCACCGGGATCATCAAGGCAGCCTCGCTCCACCTTCTGGCCGTGATGCCGCGCGCGACCTTCCTTGAATATTGCGTGCAGGAGACCACGCTCAACCAGGCGCTGACCACCGAGCGCTTCCCACTGGATGGCGGCTTTGTCGCGGTACCGGAGGGGCCTGGTCTGGGCATCGAGATCGATCACGAGATCGTCGAACGGTACCGTATGGCTTAGGGTCGTGATGGCCGGATGACGCAGGAGCGCAATGATGATTGCCAAGCAGGTCAGGCAGGCGATTCCCGACACTTCCCGGATCATGGTCGATTTCGTGCAAATGAAGGCGTTCGGCCAGGATCCGCTGATCCTTGAGCGTGGCGAGGGGATTCGCGTCACGGATGTCTTCGGCAAGACCTACATTGACGGTCTCTCCGGCGTCTTTACCGTCAATCTCGGTCACGGTATCCCGCTCTTCGCCGAGATCGCCGCTGAGCAGATGCGCCAGATCGCCTTCACGGCACCGACGATGGCGACGAACCCACGCGCACTGTGCCTTGCCGACCTGCTAATCTCGATCACGCCCGAGCAGTACACGACGGTGAAGCTCTTCAGCGGCGGCTCAGAAGCCAATGAAGCCGCCATCAAGATGGCCCGGCAATATCACCAGCAAACGGGTCACCCGAGGAAGTACAAAGTCATCGCGCGCTACAAGAGCTATCACGGCGGAACGGGCCACGCGATGGCTGCTTCCGCCCAGACGGAGTGGAAATCGAAGTTTGAGCCATTTGCACCGGGATTCTTGCACGTCACGCCGCCGAACCGGCCGGGATGTTCCGCCTGTGCGCGCTTGGATGCCTGCACGCTGGCCTGCGTCGACGCCATCGAGGAGGCGATCATCAATGAAGATCCGGAGACCGTCGCCGCGGTGATCGCCGAGCCAATCATGCTCTCGGCCGGCGTGCATGTGCCCCATCCCGAATACTTCCCGCGCCTGCGCGAGATCTGTGACCGGTACAACGTTCTGCTCATCTACGACGAGATCATCACTGGATTCGGGCGGACCGGGCGGCTGTTTGGAGCGGAGCGGGTGGGGGCCTGGCCGGATATCCTCTCGTGTGGCAAGGGGATCAGCGGTGGGTATGCGCCGCTCTCGGCCATCCTGATCGCTGACAAAGTCGCCAAGCCGTTCTGGGGCGAGCCAGAGGCCGGGGTTCAGTTCTGGACTGGCCATACATATGGCGGAAACCCGGTGGCTTGCGCGATCGGTGAGGCAGCCGTCCGGTACTTGCTTGAGCACGACCTGATCGGCAATGCCGACCGCGTCGGAGCGTATCTGGCCGAGCGCCTGTGGGAGATCGCCAGGCGCCGAGCGGTGGTCGCGGAAGTGCGCGGCGTTGGGTTGCTGCTGGGGATCGCCTTTCGGGAGCCGATCGGCAAGGCGGTCTACGCGGAAGCCCGGCGGCGAGGATTACTTCTCCGGCCCGGCCACGATTGGTGCGGCGTTGCCCCACCGCTCTGCATCACGACGGACGAGGCCGACGAGATCGCCAGTATCCTCGACGCTGCGATCTCCGACGTTGCTGGCTAAATTGGCTGATTCACGAGGCCCGGGCCATTTCCCTGACGTGGTATCGTCGCCGCGCGGAGCTTGCATCCCGCGTTCCCAACAGCAGCCCCCTCAAGGGCCAGAGAGCGACGATCCTCAAAAACCAGCAGGCTTCAGCCAGTGCTTTCGTCGGGTCAGGTGTCGGATCCCGGCTCAGTGGCTCGACGCCAAGCCGCGCATCATTCGGGGCCGCCCGGATGCTTGCGTAACGCCCAAACCACCCGGCGAAGGCGCCGCTGCACTCCTCACGCCCGCGCTCCCTCCGAACAGGGGCAATGGTTACCGGTCTCACCGCGGCGAGCCGGTGTACGCCAGCTACTCCGTTGGACCGAGCTGCACGGCATCAATGAGCCAGCGCTCTGCGTCTTTGGCGAATCTCACGTGATAGCGTACGAAGCTCCGGGCCCCGAGGGCAGTCGGCTCATCGAGAACCACGATCGCTGATGCCTGGTCCTCGCCATGCAGGAAGATGTCTTCGATTGCCACGATGGCGATCCACTCCGGCTCCGGGCGTGGCATGGGTGTGCCGAAGGCAGCCTCGCTGGCCGGTGTTCCAGCGCCGGTCGCGAGCAGCTCGGCAGCGTGCGCGTCGGTCGAGAGGGCAGCAGCACGCAGCAGATCGCCAGCATTGAGGCAGGCAATGTACAGGCGGACCGCTTGACGGATGGCCGCGGTGGTCACTGGGTCTGGTAAGAGACTCTCGCCCGGCGCGAGACTGCGCGGCGTCCCGGCCTGCTGCTTGACGAGTCGCTCTACCTCGTCACGCGAGCGCGGCTCAACCGTGCATTCCTCCGGGCGTGGCACATCGGGAGCCGCGGGAGAAGCGGCCGGAGTGGCGGTCTCCTCCGGAGTTGGGGAAGGCGTTGGCAGCGGCGTCGTGGGCAGAGTGGTGGCGGTCGCTAGGGGCGCTGGGCCACCAAGCTGTCCACGCGGTGTTGGCACGGCCTGGTCGGCAACGGATGAGCCGATGCTGCCGAGAGTGATCGCGAGCAACACTAGGGATACAAGCATCAACCGGCGCATCCGGCACTCCTTTCACGCATCACGCTCCGGGCCGGCCTGAAAGTTCGCCGCTTGCAGGCTGAGCCGGTGGCGCCAAGTGTGCCGCACGCGGCGACAAGCTAACCACTGGCAGCATCGAGAACGCTGCTTGATGCATGGATTTCATCATATGAAAGTCAATCACATTTGGGCATGAGTGCGCTTGACATCATTGTGACATGCTTCCTACAATCCTGACCGTCCAGACAATGGAGTCGCGCGAGGGTGTCGCGACCGGTCGATCTGGTGACGAGCAAGGCATGCGAGTCACTGCCACACAAGGAGGCCACGGTGAACGAGCAACCTGAGGTCCGTGCCTTTTTCCAGGACGCGCTGTCCGGCAAGCTCAGCCGGCGCGAGATGATCCGGCGGGGAGCGGCGCTTGGCCTGAGCGCCGGCTTCGTCGGATTTCTGGCGCAGGAATCGCTGCGGAGCGCCTTGGCGCAAGGCCGCGATCCGATCTTCACGTTCTACAACTGGATGACCGACCTGCATCCGGGGATCTACGACGTTGGCAACGATGTCGGCATGAAGGTCGAGGTCGCTCCAACGCAAGGGTTTAGCTTCGACCGCTTCGTCGCTGAAGCCAAGGAAGGCACCAGCACGTGGGATGGGTACGGCGGAGTGACGCCGTTCCTGGAAATGATCGCGCTCACCGAGACTGGCACTATCGAGCCGTGGGATCCGTATCTGCCAGAAGGATTGCTTGACGACTTCATCCCGGCAACTCGGGAAGAGGGCACCTACAACGGCCAATTCTATGTCTGGCCGTTCCTGCTGGACGTCATCGTGCAAGGCTGGAATGCCGATCTGGTGGAGAAGGCCGGCCTGGATCCTGAGGCCGCGCCAAAGAACTGGGACGAGTACCTGGCCAACGCGCAGAAGGTCAAG
The DNA here is from genome assembly GCA_042408955.1 of Thermomicrobiales bacterium. Lineage (GTDB taxonomy): Bacteria > Chloroflexota > Chloroflexia > Thermomicrobiales > UBA6265 > CALGSZ01. The sequence continues at coordinate 9,906 of JBHOQQ010000063.1, read as the reverse complement.
GATAGCGGCGCGGCCCCCTATGGCTGCACCTTCGACTTCCATGACTGGCGCTCGCTGATCCCGATTACCCACTCGATCAGCACCGATGTCTACACGCCGGAGGGGCTGTTCCGCTACACCAGCGATGCGGCCCTTGAGGCGCTTGAGATCCTCAAGCGGATGATGCCGCTGACAAGCGCCGACGTGCTGAGCGAAGGCTCGACCGACGCGGGTGTCAACGCGACGCCGGACGAGCAGGCATTCGCGGCCCAGCAAGCGGCCTACTACATCAAGTACCAGAATGCCCACCTGCGGATGGCCGCGGCCTGGCCCGATCCAAGCAAGGTGCGGATCGCCGGTTTGCCGGTCAAGGAGGGCGGCGCGGGCGGCACCGTCTTCTGGGACACTGGCGCCGTCCTGTTCAAGTACGGTCAGAACAAGGAGAAGGCGGTCGAGTTCATGCTGGCCCTCTCCAAGGACATGCGGATCTGGAAGAACAGCATCCAAGGCGACCCCGAGAAGGGCACGATTCCAGTCGGGCAACTGCCGGTCTTGCAGTCCATCTGGGCGGAGTGGAAGAGCACTCCACCGGATTGGGTCTCCGCGAACTCCTGGATCTTCAGCGTCTACGACAGCCTGAGCCGCGCGAAGGCGATCGCGCCGTCGATTCTGAGCGTGACGCAATTCAATGTGGCGCGACCGGAGTGGATCAAGTACCTCAGCGGCGAGGAGCCGGATCCGAAGGTCGCGATGCAGAAGGCGCAGGATGCGGTCGCTGCCGAGTACAAGAAGCAAACGGGCAAGGACCCGAGCTACTAGGATGGATGAGGCCGGTGGCCGGCTGACGCTGCCAGCCACCGGCGTTTGGTGCGGTGGAGGCGCCGCGCGGGGCGTTCGCCTCGCCGGCGCTCCGTGTTGCTTGGCCGGCAGGTGAATGCGCGAGAGCGCAGGCCGGCTCGAAACGAACAGCAATGAGGCACGGACAGCTTGCCGGATCCCGCAACCGAAGCTGTTCGGAGGTTCGCGCCTCGGGGAGGGAGGTTCATGGCGCAGGCGGTTGCCCCAGGTGATTCGGCCCAGACAGCGCGCGCGGTCGTCGCCACCCGGCCGGGCTGGATGCGCGTCGCGCTTGATCTGGTCCGTACCTATCCATACCTGGTGCCAGCAATCTTTTTCTTTGCCGGCTGGCAGTTATTGCCGATCATCGACTCGCTGCGCCTGTCGTTCACCGACGACAAGTTTCTCGACCAGCTCCCGGCACGCTTTATCGGCTTGCAGAACTACCGCGACCTGCTGCGTGATTCCCTCTTCTGGAAGGGTGTCCTGCGAGCTTTCGTCTTCACGAGTATCTTTGTCCCCGGGATGATCCTAATTCCGATGGTTCTTGCCGTTCTTGTTGATCGGGTGACTAATAATCGCGTGGCGACGGCCTACCGCCTCATCTTGTTAATTCCCTCGATGATCCCGGCGCCACTCATCTTCGTGCTCTGGGCCTGGATGTACAACAACTATATTGGTCCGATCAACTATTTCCTGGTTGACGTGCTCCATTTATTTACGACGAACACACAGCCACAATGGATCAATGACCGCCAGTTAGTCTTCTTCTCCATTGCGGTAATGGAATGGTGGTGGGGTCTTGGGTACCACACCATGTTCTTCCTCGCGGGCTTGGCCACCATTCCTCGCGATCTCTTCGATGCCGCTCGCGTTGATGGCGCCGGTGAATGGCGCATGTTCTGGGGGATTACCGTCTATCGCTTGCTCCCCATCATCCTCGTCCTTGCCGTGGTGCGATTCGGCACGGCCATGGCGGTCATTGATGAATACCTGATCATGGGCGGGATGAACCGGACGCGCAACACATATACGTGGACGGTCTATATGTATGAAACCGCCTTTGGCGGCGGCTTTCAGTTCCGCGGGTATGCCGCGGCAATTGGCTGGCTAGGCGCGCTCTTCATGCTCGTCGTGGTCGCGGGCATGTTCTATATCTTCCGCTCGCGCGATTAGCGCGCCGTTCGCGTTGCTGCCCAGTGCGTTGCAGTGGAAAGGAAAATGTCCATGGCGGTCAGTGAGATAGCGGCGAGCGGCGTGCGCGGCCAGAGCATCGCCCAAGCCGAGGTCTGGCACCCGAAGCGGGGCATTCGCTGGGGCACTATTGCCCGCCATGCGGTGCTGATCTTCTTCTGCGCCTCGGTGCTGGCCCCACTGTTTTGGGTCTTCCTGCTGTCGGTCAAGTCGTTGCCGGACGGTTACCAACGGTATATCTGGCCGCACAACTTCTCTGAGCCACTCTTTGCACACTATGACTGGGTGATGACACAGCGGCGGGACGTGATTCAGAACTTCAAGAACAGCGTGCTCGTTACTGCTGGCACGGTCGTCTTCTCCACGGTCACGGCCGTGCTTGCAGGATACGCGCTCGTCCATCTGCGCACGCCATTCCGGCGCGTGATCATCGCCGCGCTGGTCGCCTCCATGTTCTTCCCCACGCGGGTGACTGCCCTGATCGGCATTTACAACGTGCAGGATAAACTTGGGCTGATCAACAAGACATGGAGCTTGATGCTGCCGTACACCGCGTTGAGCGTCGCGATCTCGGTCTTTGTTATGCGCGGCGTGTTTGAGACGATTCCCAAGGAGATTGTCGATTCTTCCCGCGTCGATGGCGCTGGATCGTTCCGAACGCTGATCGAGATCATGCTGCCGCTGGTGCGGAACGGCGTCGTCGTCGTGATCATTGTCAATTTCGTTGCGGCCTGGGGAGAGTACTTGCTCGCGCTGACATTGATGAATGACGCGAGCCGGCGCACGCTGCCGGTCTTCATCGCCAACGCGGCAGGTGGTCTCGGCGCCTGGCTCTGGCCGCGCCTGGCCGCGCTCTACATCCTTGCGATCACGCCCGGCCTGATTGCCTTCGCCATCTCCCAGCGCTGGTATATGAAGGGCTTGCAAGAGGGCGCGCTCAAGGCGTAGCTTCACGCTGGCAGCGAGTGTCGTGTAGGCAAGTGGGCAGCGGAAGCCGCGGGTTTTCGGTGAGTGCGGCGTGTGCGAAACCACCCTACCTGCAAGTGTTCCGGGCCGAACCGGGGTAATCCCTGCCCACGGAAGCCAGGCTATCGCGCCCGCGTCTGCGCGAGAATGATTCGCGATCTTGGCTCGGCGGAACGAGCATATCTCCGACGGCTCGGTGACGCATGAGGAGTCGCAAACGATGCGATTGTCGAACACTGTCGCGGTGGTAACCGGTGGTGGCTCAGGCATCGGGCGAGCGATTTGCGAGCGGTTCGCACGGGAGGGGGCGCGGATTGTCGCTGCTGATCTCCGGCCCGAACGGGCAGAGGAGACGGCAGCACGCATTGTCTCCTCGGGTGGCGACGCGATTGGCCTGCCGGTTGACGTGGCTCGCGCCGATTCGGTGGCGGCAATGGCGCGGTCAGCGCTGGAACGCTACGAACGGGTAGATATCCTCGTCAACAATGCCGGCCTCTCCGTGGGGAACGACATTCTCGAAATCAGCGAGGAACAGTGGGATCTCAATCTTGATGTCGTCCTCAAAGGCGTTTACCTGTGCTCGCGGGCGTTTCTGCCAGGGATGCTGGAACGCCGCCGAGGCGTGATTCTCAATATCTCCTCGGTGAATGGGCTAATCGCCGTGGGCGAAGCGGCCTACAGCGCCGCCAAGGCGGGAATGATCAACCTGACGCAGAACATGGCGATTCGCTACGGCGATCGCGGCGTTCGTGTCAATTGCATCGCTCCCGGAACGATCCGCACGCCGATCTGGGGCGAGCGCCTGGCCAAAGATCCCCAGGTGTTTGAAAAGCTGGCCAAATGGTACCCGTTGGGACGCGTTGGTGAACCAGACGATGTCGCCAGTGCCGCAGTCTTTCTCTGCTCGGATGAGGCATCGTGGATTACCGGCGTGACCCTGCCCGTGGATGGTGGCCTGACGGCAGGGCAGTTCCGCATGGTCAGCGAGCTGCAAGGCGAAGGGTGAGCAAACCGGATAAGGAGAGGAGCATGCAAGGGGATTCGCGCGGTGAGCCACTCCCAATGACCGAGGCCGATGCGGTCGTTGTCGGAGCGGGAGCATTCGGGTATAGCTGCGCTTATCACTTGGCCAGGGCTGGGGCCGGCATCGTTGTCTTGCTCGACCAATACGAGCCTGGCACGCAAGTCTCGCCCCGTGCGGCTGGGCTCTTCAAGCTCGTCCAAACGAGCGACGTGTTGACCCGCCTGGCACGATTGAGCGTCGAGATCGTTACCACGTTCGAACGCGAGACCGGCGTGCCCCTGCCGCACGTGCGCTCCGGCAGTTTGTTTGTCGCCCGGACCCCCGAGCACACGGCGATGATCGACGCCGAGGCGGAAGATGCCCGGGCTTGGGGCGTCGAGATTCACCGCATCGATGGGCAGGAAGCGCACCGGCTCTGTCCCTATCTCGAAGGCGATCGCTTGCTCGGCGCCTACTACATCCCTGGCGATGTCTATATCGAAGAGCCGCGGGCAATGCTGCTGGCCTATCACCAGGCAGCCGAGCTGCTCGGTGTGCGGATCATCGGGCACACCCCAGTAACAGGTATCCAAGTCACCAATGGCGCGATTACCGCGGTCGAGACACCGCGGGGATCGATTCGCACCCCGGTCGTCATTGATGCCGCGGGAATTTGGGCGCCGTGGGTAGCGAGCATGGCTGGTGGCGCTGCGCCCGTCCAGCCGGTCCGGCATGAGCTGCGCATCACCGCGCCGATCGCCGGCATCCAGCCCTCGTATCCGATCACCCGGATCATTGACGCTGCTGTCTACCTACGTCCAGCCCGTGGCGGCATCATGGTCGGCGGCTTTGAGCCCGATCCGTTGCCGATCGATCCACCAATGGCACCTGGCTTCACCATTGACATGATCCCGCTCGACCGGCAGCTGACCGACCGGTGCGTGGCGCTCGTGCGGCAGGATGTGCCAGCGCTTGACGGGGCAGCCGCGCAAGAGGAGCGTGGCGGCGCATTTACGATGACCGCCGATGGCCGCTTGCTTGTCGGGCCATCGCCAGCGGTGCGGGGCTTGTGGCTGGCGACTGGATGCAATGGCAGCGGCTTCTCGCTGTCGTCGGGAGTTGGGCGCTGCCTGGCCGAGTGGATCGTAGGTGGCGAGCCGCCATTTGATCTCTCGCCCCTGACTCCCGCTCGCTTCGCTAGCACCGCCATGAGCGCCAGTGAGTTGCGCGCCGCGGGCATCTGGCAGTACGCCAACTACTACACGCCGCGCTAGGACCTGATCCGGCATTGAGGCGGTTCGCTGGCATGCGCCGTATCGCACCACTCACCGTGGTGATGATGGTAGTGACCACGGTGAGCGCCGTGGCCACTGGCGCTGCCAGTGGCCGCATCTCCCCAGCCATTGTCCAGCGCTTTGGCGCGTCCCTTGAAGCCCTGTGCCACGGCCGGCCCTGGACACTCCTTACCGCCGACTGGCTGGTGTACAACCAGCGGCACTGGCTTTCCATGCTGCTCCTCTTTCTCCTCTTCGCACTGCCGCTTGAGCTTCGGGCAGGAAGCGCGCACCTGGCCAAGGCGTTTTGGCTCGGATCGTGGGGCGGCACGGTCGCAACCGCGCTGCTGATTTGGCTGCTGGCCGGCCGCGCAGGCTGGCACCCACATCCCAATCTGATAACGGAGCCAGATATCGGGGGATCGGCCGGGACATGGGGCGCGGCCGGAGCATTACATGTGGTGCTCATGCGGCAGGCATCGTGGCTCGTCTGGCCCCTTCGCGTGGGATCGCTGGTGTATCTTGGAGAGCGCCTCGCGTTCGTGCACGACAGCACGGACATAGCACACGTCGTGGCAGTGCTGCTGGGCACGTTCGTTGCCTGCCATAGTGCCCACACGAGGCACGTGGCTCCCAATCCGGGGCAGCCGATCTGAGCACGAGCGCCCCAGCATTGGGGGTGCGGCGCACGGTCAAGGGCATGTCATGGTCACGCAACCGGCGCTGAGCGATGCCATCCAAAACCGGCGCTCCTGGCGACGGATCGCCACATCGCTGCTTTGGACCGCACTTTTCCTCGGGCTTCTCTTCGCGTTTTTCAGTCACGAGCGACCGGAGTTCACGCGCCTGATCTATCTGGTGCGGCGAGCGCAAACGTCCTGGCTGCTGGGGGCAGTCGCGCTCGAAGGCGTGATCCTGCTTGCCATGGCGCTCGTCTACCAGAGCGTATTGGCGCGGCTGCGGCATCATATCCCCCTGCGCCTTCTGCTCACCCTAGTGCTCCAGCGCCAGGCCATTGCCACGGTTGTGCCTGCTGGGGGCGCGGCAGGAAGCGCGCTTCTGGTTCGAGAGCTCCAGAAGCGGGCAGTGCCCGTGGCCGACGCGGTGATGGCCGCGGCGCTCTTTAGCGTGCTCGGCCACGTGTCCTTCGCGCTCGTCCTGGCTCCAGTGCTGGTCCTGCTCGGCATGGAGGGCCAGGTGCCAGGCATCGCCTGGCTGGGAGCGGCGCTCCTTGGGCTGCTGGTGATCGCCTTGGCCGGCATGCTGTGGATCCTCCTCCGGCCAGGTGACCCGCCGCCGTGGCTGGAGCGCAGGCTGCCAGAGCGACTCAGGTATGGCGTCGCAACATTGCGCCAGCACGAATTGCGGCCGGTGGAGCTTGCGGCAGCGCTTGGCTGGTCGCTCCTGGTGGATGTGCTTGGCGCGGTCATGCTCTTTGCCTGCTTGCGGGCAACCGGCGGGCCAGCAACGGCCGCCATTGCCGCCGGTGGGTACGCGGTCGGCACACTCTTCCTGATGCTGGCACCTGTGTTCCAGGGCATCGGGATCGTCGAGCTCTCCATGACCGTTGCCTTGCAGCGGTTGGGCGTGCATCCCGCCGCTGCGCTGGGAGCCACGCTCCTCTACCGGCTTTGCGAGGTCTGGCTGCCGCTCATCCTCGGACTGGCGGCGCAACCCGCAATCGCTCGCCCCGGGCGGTGGCTCCTGGTACGGTGGCCCGCGCTCGTGACCGCCCTAACGGGTGGGCTGGCGGTGCTGTCAGTCATGTCCCCGGCTATTCCGCGCCGGTTCAACCGGATCGAGCAGTACTGGCCACTGTCGCTCCATGATCTCTCCCGCACCCTCACCCTGCTCATTGGCTTTTCGTTGCTGCTCCTCTCGATCAGTCTCTGGCGGCGCAAACGGGTTGCCTGGATCATGGCGACCTCGATCTTGGCCGCGCTCTTCGTCGCCAGCCTAACGCATCCCCACCAGGGATTGGTCGCCGCGTTCGCTGCCGTGAATCTCGGAGTCTTGCTCATCCATCACCGGAGATTCCGGGTCCGCTCAGATATTCCGACCATGCGGCGCGGCCTAGCGCAGTTGGTGATCACCGTACTCCTTGCACTGGGCTATGGCACGCTCGGGTTTTGGCTGCTCGACCGGCGGGAATTCGGCGTGAACTTCACCTTGGGCGACGCGCTCGGCCGCACGCTTCGCCTTTATTTTGGGTGGAGTTCCGCGGGACTCGTCCCGCGCACGCGCTATGCCGATTGGTTCCTGGATTCCTTCCCGATCCTCGGCGCGCTGACCCTCGGTTACGCGCTTTGGGCGATCGCTCGCCCCGTTGTCTGGCGGCGCCGGACCCTGCCAGCAGAGCGAGCGCGGGCTCGTGCGCTGATCGAACGGTATGGCCGCTCTTCGCTCGACTTCTTCAAATACTGGCCGGACAAGCACTTCTTTTTTGCCAGCAATGGACGGGCTGTAATCGCGTTCCGCGAGTTTGGCGGGGCGGCAGTGGCGCTCGGCGATCCTGCCGCGGCAGACGAAGCTTCCTTCAAAGCCGCCGTCACCGAGTTTCTGGATTTTTGCGATGCCAATGGCTGGAGTCCCGCGTTTCACCAGGTGCCGCCGGATCACCTGGCGACCTATCGTGCGGCAGGGCTGACGGAACTCAAAATCGGCGAAGATGCCATCGTGGACCTACGCACCTTTGCGCTGCAAGGCGGAGCGATGAAGTCGCTTCGCAGCGCTGTCAATCGGTTCGAACGCGAGGGGAACACTATCGAGATATTCGACCCGCCGCTGCCAGATTCCGTGCTCCACGAACTGCGGGCGGTGTCGGACGAATGGCTCTCGCTCGCGGGGCGGAGAGAGCGCGGCTTTACGCTCGGCCAGTGGGATGACGACTACATCCGGCAGTGCCGGGTCATCGTGGCGCGAGACGCGGAGGGAGCGATTCAGGCATTCGCCAACCTCATCCCCGATGGTGTTCCGGGCGAGGCCACGGTTGACCTCATGCGCCACCGCCGCGCGGCGCCACGGGGCGTGATGGACGTGCTCTTCGTGCGCTTGATGGAACACCTGCGCGACGAGGGATACGCGGCGTTCTCGCTCGGGATGGCGCCACTTGCCGCCGTTGGCATCTCTCCCGATGCGCCGGTCAAAGAGCGCGTGCTGCGCCTGCTGTTCGAGCACGCCAACCGGTGGTTCTCCTACCGTGGGCTGTATGCATACAAGGCGAAGTTTCAGCCGCGCTGGGAACCAAGGTATCTTGTGTATGGCTCAGAGATGTCGCTGTTCAAGATCGCACTTGCTATCGTGCGCCTGACCGAGCAGCCAGGCCATCGCGGCATCGAGGCGCAGAGGCAGCGGAGGCACGCTGGCTGGCAAACCGCGCGCGAAGCCGTGTCGGCCGTGCCGCGGCGGATCCTGGCGCGGCATCCCCAGCCGCGCCTCTGACCTGAGTGCGAAACCCCGTGCACGCGCCCGTGTTGACACGCTCACAACGCCCGCATAGAATGCGGCATTACGAAATGTCATTTCATGAGCGGGTGCACCGGAGCGCCCCACGAGGCCGGGAATAGCCCCAATTGCGCAGGATAAGCGCGGATCGTGATTTCGTGGAGCAGGATGGCATTCTGGCGGGAGAGGAGTGCTCGTGGGAGAAAGACAAGCAAGAGCGGCAACTCCGGCTCAGCAGACACAGATGAGCGATAACGGGCGCGTGTCAGCAATGCCTGGGCGGCGGATCGCGATGTCCGTCGAGCATGCGACCAAGTATTACAAGACGAAGACCGGATCCGTGCACGCGCTGGAAGACCTGAGCCTGGAGATTGCCGAGGGAGAGTTTGTCTGCATCTTGGGACCGTCCGGCTGCGGGAAGAGCACGCTGCTCTGGGCGATGTCTGGGTTGCACGATCTCACCAGCGGGCGGATCGTGCTGAACGGCACGCCAGTGACCGGACCGCGGCCGGAGATCGGCATGATTTTCCAGGATGCGAATCTCCTCCCTTGGCGTAACCTGGAGCAGAACATCCGGTTCCCCTTCGAGATCAAGAAGCTTAATCCGAAGCCCTATGAACCCCGCATCCGCCAGCTCATTGACGAGGTCGGGCTGACAGGCTTCGAGAAGAAATACCCACGGGAGCTGTCTGGCGGCATGCAGCAGCGGGCGAGCATCGTTCGCTGCCTGTCGTTCGACCCGTCGGTCATCCTGATGGACGAGCCGTTTGGCGCTCTCGACGCATTTACCCGTGACGAGATGAACCTGCTGATCCAGAAGATCTGGATGGAGACGAAGAAGACGATTATCTTCGTCACGCACAACGTCACGGAAGCAATCTTTTTGGCGGATCGCGTGGTCGTGCTTACGCCGCGGCCAGGGCGGCTGGCGCACATCTTCCCGATCAACTTCCCGCGGCCCCGTTCGATCGAGCAGACGTTCACGCCTGAGTTTATCAAGATCATTTTGGAGATCAAGGATACGATCATCCATGGCGCTTATCGCGGCCCGAGGGATGTTCCGGCGCCCGTCAGTGCCAAGGTCTAGCCACGGACGTGGTCGCAGGGTCTGTTGAGAGGGAGAGCGATGGCGAGCGAGCTACGGGAAACGATCCCGACATTTGGGAAGCAAGAAGGGCAAGAGAGCGAGGTCAGCCTGACAAACTGGTC
>JBHOQQ010000059.1:0-2226 GCA_042408955.1 Thermomicrobiales bacterium | reverse complement strand
GGCAGGTATGCCGGGAACGACCGAGAGGTAATTGGGGATGATCCTGACCATGACGTCGAGCGCCTCGGCCTCGGCACCTGTATTGCCTGATTGACGTGCCTCCAGCCAGGTGAGATACCAGGCACACTGGTTGAGTTTCGTCAGCGTGGCAAATTCGAAGCCAACCTCAAAGCGCGGTTCCCCTTCCCGGGTGGCCAGATCGAACAAATTGGCAACCAGGCGGTCCAGGTCTGGGTACCTGCCGGGTGGCCAGCCAAAGAGATCGACAGCACACCGCAAGTTGCGGACGTGCTGGTCCAGGTTTGCGAACATGCGGTTGCCAGATCGCGCTCCCTCGGGCTGGCAGGGCGTGGTCGAAGCGGGCGCCCAGCTCATGGCCACGGCGGTCGCCGCGGGAGCGCCTGTGGCCAGCGCGCTGGCCGTGGCGGAGGTTGCCGGCGAAGGTGTCTGAGCGAGAGCAGTGAGGGTGAGCGAAGCGGTGGGAACCGGGAGCGAGGGAGACGCGCCCGCTGTGGTTCCCGGCATCCGTGTCGCTGTCGCCGTCTCACCGGGGCGCGGCGTCGCTGTGCTCTCCGATGCCGCTCCACCGCCACAGCCGGCGAGGAGCAGCGCGGCTGCCACCGCGACGAATCCGAAACGGGGAAGTGTCTTCATGCATCGTGACTCTTGTAGAGCGGAGCGCCGCCCGCGGCGCGCAGGCGACGCTCCGCGCTTTCCACCCAGCCTCGGCGCTCGCGCTGAGGCCTAATAATCGCCATCCCAGTTCAGCGCACCGGTAAAGGTGTCGTAGTTGTTGTTGGCGTTCTTGAAGGCGAGGCAGAATTCACGGTACGAGGTGGCACTCCCATTGTCCTTGAGGTACACGCCAGGGGCTGGGTCAGAATTGGAAACGGATTTCGAAGGCCCGAGTGTGGAGGGCACGCAATCGTGCCACCTCGCGTACATCGCGGGGCCGTCATATTTTTGAAACAAGATGCCGTAGGGTGCGTAGGTCACATAGCGGTGGCGGTAGTAATACGTCCAATAGCCGTAGATGTCCACGTCAGTCCCGTCCGCGTAGGTCCAGTAGACCCAGCCCGCACGGGCAACCCCAGCAAGAAGAAGGAACGCACCCAACGCGATGGCAACGACGGCAACGCGCCGCATGTCACGTCTCCTTCAGTGATTTGCGTGTTGTGCGAGATCGAAGGTTCAGGGAGCACGATCGTGCATACACTCATATATCACCCCCCCCGTGCCTGTCAAGTGCTGCGGCAAGGATTAACGAATGAGCCAGTTATCCTACAAGGATGACGCACGGTTTCGTGATGCGACATCGTTGGGAATCGCCGCCAGGAGAGTGGCACATCGCCTCAGCGCGATGCGATCTGAGCACAGGGTGAGGGTCGGTTGCCGCGCACTCCACTCCACGACCCTCGTTGTCTCCCGGTTGCTCTCTCCTGCTACACTCCGACCATAACCGGCGGTGGCGCCGGCTTTTCATGTTCGCCTGGAGGTTCGATGGCTGGACAGCAGGCATCCGCAGCGCAGCACCCCCTCACCTTCGGCGTGGTTACGGGGCAGCACCAGTTGACCTGGCCACAATTGCGAGAGCAATGGCAGATGGCCGAAGCCTTGGGCTTCGATTCGATCTGGCTGTTCGATCACTTCCTGACACTGTATGGCGATCCGGATGGCCCCTGCCTGGAGGCAAGCACGCTGCTGGCTGCGCTCGCACTCACAACGACGCGGGTCCGCATCGGTGTCCTGGTTTACGGCAACACCCATCGCAATCCGGCCATCCTGGCCAAAGAGATCGTGACCGTTGATCACCTCAGCGGCGGCCGTGCCATCCTGGGCATCGGCGCGGCCTGGAACGAGCGCGAGCACCGTGCCTATGGTATCCCCTTCCCGCCACCGGGCGACCGCGTGGCGATGCTCGATGAGGCACTGACGGTGATCCGGTCGCTCTTCACCAAGCGGCGGACGACGTTCCACGGCCGCTTCTACCAGCTTGAGGAGGCCCCCTTAGCGCCCCAGCCGGTGCAGGCGCACCTGCCGATCCTGGTGGGAGGAAAGCGCCCGCAGATGCTCCAGGTTATCGCCCGGCACGCCGATCTCTGGGATAGTTCCGGCACGCCGGACGAGCTGCGCCGTGGGTTTGACGACATTGCTGCTCATTGCCGGGCATTCGGGCGGGATCCGAACAAGATCGTCATCTCAGTCTCGCTTGGAGCCGACCGTCTG
>JBHOQQ010000058.1:0-51342 GCA_042408955.1 Thermomicrobiales bacterium | reverse complement strand
TTTGCATGGTCGAGGGCGCGCAGGACGCCGATGCCGTCTTCTTCCTTGGCTACCATGCCCGCACTGGCGATTCCGACGGCGTCGCCAATGAAACGATTCTCGGGCGCGAGATCGTGGAGATCCGCATGAATGGCCGGCCGGTCGGAGAATCGGAAATCAACGCGGCCATTTGCGGCCACTTCGGCGTCCCGGTCATCTTTGCCAGCGGCGACAACCTCTACGAGCAGGAGCTTCGCCAAACGCTGCCCGATGTCGAGTTCGGTCTCACCAAGATCGCACTCGACCGCTGGACAGCACGGTGCCGACCGCCGCAGCGCAGCCACGCCAACATCCGGGCGGCCGCGCAGCGGGCCGTCGAGCGGGCCAAACGCGGTGAGTTTTCCCCGTATCGCTTGTCCGGAGAAGTCGAGTTATCCGTGACGTTTACCTCGACGGCCGAGGCTCTGATGGCCAGTCTCGTGCCAGGCAGCGAGCGGCGCTCGCCGCGAACCGTTGCCTATCGCGCCGCCGACGCGGTCAGCGCTTGGAAAGGATTCTTTGCCTGCCTACTCCTCGGCTGGAGCGCCACCGACGAGGTGTACGGTTAGGAATCGCTCCGCCTACTGGTATCCACCACCGGCTGACCTGTGGCATGATCTCATCAGCGCCTGGACGGCGGTTCGCCAGACACAGCATGGGAGCGGGACCCAATGGCCTCAACCGGATCGCATCCGACCACGAGCTTCACCTGCAAAAACTGCGGCGCTACCACCGGGGCGGTGCCATTGGGCACGAGTATCCGCTGCCCATTTTGCGGCTCGGAGCACGTGATCGCGGACTCCAGCGACCCGGTGGCTCCGAAACCGGAGGCGCTGATCCCCTTTTCCTTTCCTGATACAGAGGTCGAGCGCGTCTACCGCGATTGGCTTGGGCAGGGGTGGTTCCGCCCCAAGGACCTGCGCGCCAAAGCAGTGACGCACAAGATGCAAGCCATCTATATCCCAGTCTGGGAATGCCGTGGCAAAGCGCAAAGCCAGTGGGCAGCCATGGCGGGCTACGACCGGGAAGAAGAAGAGTCGTATACGACAACAGATAATGGCCAGCAGGTAACGCGCACCCGGACGACGACCGTGACCGACTGGCGACCAGCGGGCGGGCATCACGAGGCTGAGTACGAGCGCTTGCTCATCTCCGGCTCAAAGGGATTGCCCCAGGACTGGCTTGGCCGGCTCAGCGACTATGATTGGGGAGCGCTGGTCAGCTACCGCCAGGATTTCCTGCTGGGACGGGAGATTGAGTTGTCTCTGCTCGATCGCACGGCGGCGCTGGAGAAGGCCAAGGCGCAAATTGAGGCTCGCGAGCGTGACGCCTGCGCCCGCCTCGTCCCCGGAAGCCGCCACAAAGACCTGCACGTCAACACGCGCATCACCGACCTGGCCGCTCGCTTGCTCTACCTGCCCGCTTGGCTCGCCGCCTTTTCTTATGGGGGGAAAACCTACCGGCTGGTGATTAATGGCCAGACCGGCAAAGTCACGGGTGAGGCGCCAGTAGCCAAGGGCCGGGTCGCCCTTGCGGCCGCCGCTGCAATCGTCGCCGTGGCCATCGTGGTCATGCTCTTGACCGTGGTTCGCTGAGGGGAGCGCGCATTCTTGCCTAGAGGCTCAGGCTCGTTTGACACCTGGGCCACGCCCCCCGTACGATCCTTTCGCCGCGTTGGATGACGCATGGAGGACGGCATGGCCGCTCGCACTACCACTACCGCCCCGTTCACCCGCTCGCTCGACGAGCTCGCTGCCTTGAGCGCTGAGACTCGGCGGCTGATCGTTGAGACGATCTACCACGCCGGCGCAGGCCACCTGGGTGGACCACTTTCCGCAACCGATCTCCTCGTGAATCTGTACTTCGATGTCCTCAACATCGATCCAGCCCGGCCAGATTGGGTCGAGCGCGACCGGTTTATCCTAAGCAAAGGGCATTCATCAATCGCGCTCTATGTGGTCATGGCGCTGCGCGGCTATTTTCCAGTCGACGAGCTCAAAACCTTTGACCAAATCAATTCGCGCCTGCAAGGTCATCCCTGCATGAAGAGCCTGCCTGGCATCGATATGTCCACCGGGTCACTCGGGCAAGGGCTATCGCCCGGGGTCGGCATGGCTCTTGGCGCGCGCCTGAAGGGTCTTCCGTTTCACACTTGGGTCATGCTTGGCGACGGGGAGATCCAGGAAGGCCAGATCTGGGAAGCGTGCTTCACGGCTGCCCGCTACGAGCTGGATAACCTGACCGCAATTCTCGACTACAACCGGCTTCCGCAGTTCGGCTGGCCGCTCACCGGCGGCTTCACGCGCTCGCGCCCGATCGACGATCCAGGGGCAAAGTTCCGAGCCTTTGGCTGGCACACGGTTGAGTGCAATGGCCACGATCACGCTGATATTCGCCGTGCCTTCCAGGCTGCTTTGGCACACCACGGTCAGCCAGTGTGCGTCATCGCGCACACCATCAAAGGCAAAGGCGTGTCGTTCATGGAGGGAGACTTCAACTGGCACGCCAAGGTTCCGACGAAGGAACAGCTTGAGCAGGCGCTCGCTGAGCTCGGCACGCCAGTGAGCCACAATGGCCGGGAGAGCTAGCATGATGGCGACGCTGACCGTCCCCTCGTTGACTGACGCGCCCCAGGTGGCGATGCGGGAAGCTTGGGGCCACACCCTCGTCGAGCTTGCCGCGGAGTACCCGGAATTGCTCGTGCTCGATGGCGATCTGGCGAACTCTACCCGCGCCGACATCTTCGCGGCTGCCGTGCCCGACCGCTTTTTCGAGATGGGCATTGCCGAGCAAAATCTCATCGGTGTGGCGGCCGGTCTTGCTACCCTGGGATTCGTGCCCTGGATCAGCACCTTTGCGGCCTTCCTCGCCAAGCGCGCACTCGATCAGATCCGCGTGGTGATCGCGCAGCCGCACCTCAACGTGAAGCTGTGCGGCAGCTACAGCGGAATCCTCACCGGGAAAACGGGCAAGACGCACCAATCCGTGGAAGATATCGCGATCTTCCGGGCGATGCCCGGCGTGGTCACTATTGCTCCCGCCGATGCCAACGAGCTACGGGGCGCGATGCGCGCGATGATGGGCGATGAGAACCCGACCTATCTCCGCCTGACCCGCGATCCCAGCCCGGTCATCTTTCCGCCCGACTATCAGTTCCGCATCGGCAAGGCGATTCTGCTGCGCGATGGCACGGATATCGGTATCGTCAGCACGGGGGTGGAAACCATCCGCGCACTGGAGGCCGCCGATCTGCTCGCCGAGCGTGGCATCGATGCAAGCGTGCTCCATCTGTCAACGCTGAAGCCGCTCGACGTCGAGGCGATAGTCGCTCTCGCCGAGCGCACGGGTGCGCTCGTCACGGCCGAGGATCACTCAATCATCGGCGGTCTCGGCGGGGCGGTCGCTGAAACGCTTGCGGAGCACCGGCCCACGCCACAGCGGCGCATCGGCTGGCAAGACACCTACGGGGAGTCTGGCCCGAACGAGGCGCTGCTTGAAAAATACGGGCTCACGCCGCGCCATATCGCTGAGGCAGCCGAGACGCTTCTCAAGCAGCTCCATTGAAACGGCGACACGCCTCGTTCGAATTGCGCGAAAATACCACCGCATACGTCACGGAGTCAGGTGCCAGTGTGCTGGCGGCGAAGCACGCTCCTGGAGGGGCCATGACAGACCGGATTCGAGTCGGACTGATCGGGGCTGGCCGGATCGGCCGGCGCCATGCGCTGACACTTGCGGCGCAAATTCCGCACGCCGAGCTCGCGGTGATTTGCGACGCGGTGCCCGAAGCCGCCAAGGCAGCGGCAGCGGAGGTGCGCCTCGACCGCTGGACGACGGACGCGGACGCGGTCATTGGTGATTCCACGATTCGGGCAGTCGTCATCGCATCGTCCACCGAGAGTCACGCTCCGCTGATCACCAAGGCAGCGCAGGCGGGCAAGGACATCTTTTGCGAGAAACCGATCGCGCTCGATCTGGAAGCGACCGATGCCGCACTCGATGCCGTGGAACGCGCGGGAGTTCGCCTGCAAATCGGCTTTCAGCGCCGCTTCGATAAGGGTTTTCGCCGCGCACAGGAGATGATCGCGCGCGGAGAGATCGGGCGCGTCGAGATGATTCGCGACACGATGCGCGATCCGGCACCCGCCTCTCGAGAGTACCTGTCGACCTGTGGCGGCCTGTACCGCGATATGGTCATCCACAATTTTGACAACGTGCGCTGGCTCATCGGCGCGGAAGTGACCGAGGTGTTTGCCGTCGGCACGGTCTTGGTCGATCCCATGTTCGCCGAGTTCGACGACATTGATACCAGCATCGTGACCCTCCGGTTTGCGAACGGTGCGCTCGGCGAGATTGATAACTCGCGCCGCTCCGGATTCGGCTACGATTGCCGCACCGAAGTCTTCGGCTCAAAGGGCGCGCTGTTCATTGGCTATTCGCGGGATACCCCAATCCTTCATCTTTCGAAGGATGGCATCAAGAGCGATCATGTCTATTGGTTCCTTGAACGCTTCGATCAGGCGTATGTGGATGAGCTGCGGGAGTTCATCGCGTGCATTGTCGAGGACCGGCAGCCCGCCGTGACGGGCGCCGACGGCCGCGCGGCGATGGCGCTCGCCTATGCCTGCGAAGCCTCCCGGAGGGAAGGCCGTCCGGTCTCACTCGATCGCTTTGCTCGCAAAGGACAGCACGGATGACGATCGTGGATCCCAGGCAGCTTCTGCTGCACTCGCAAGACACCACTGGCTCAGGAACGCTCATCAGCGTCACCCCCGAGGAAGCCGGCTGGCTCTACACGAGCCTGACTGTGCTTCGACTGGCCGCGGGTGACATTTGGCGACACGAGACGGGCAACGACGAGGTCGTGCTTGTCCCACTCGGCGGACGATGCCGCGTCGTGGCCGCCGGCGCAGCCTGGACCATTGGTGAGCGCGCAAGCGTATTCTCCGGGAAACCCTGGGGCCTCTACCTGCCGATCGGCACATCGCTTGAGGTCCGCGCGGAGTCGCCACTTGAGCTCGCGATCTGTGGCACGCGGGCAGAGGTAAGCTTCCCGCCGAAGCTCATTTCACCAGATGACGTCGAGGTAGAAATCCGCGGCGCGGGAAACGCCGCCCGCCAGATCAACCACATCATCAAGCCGGACTTTCCCGCTCATCGCCTCTTGGTTGTGGAAGTCTTTACGCCGAGCGGCAACTGGTCCAGCTACCCGCCGCACAAGCATGATATCAGCAATCTGCCACACGAAGCTGATTTGGAAGAGATCTACTATTACCGCATTGAGCCAGCAGAGGGCTTTGGGCTCCAACGTCTTTACACTGCGGATGGGCGAACCGACCAGGCATATGTGATTCGCGACGGTGATTTGCTGCTCGTCCCTGAAGGCTACCACGCGTTTGCCGTGGCCCACGGCTACACGGGCTATTACCTTAACGTGCTGGCCGGCAACGAGCCGGTCCGCACGATGCAACCGGCGGACGATCCCGCCTATGCCTGGGTTCGGAGCACATGGCGTCCTGAGATGAACGAGGGGGCGCAAAGCTGGCAGGATATCGACCAGCGGGTGAACCGTGGCGCTGGGCGGCGAGAGTGAGAGAGGAGGTTAGCGGCTAGGGGTCAGGAGTCAGGGGTCAGGGAGCGATCAGGTGTCAGTCTTCAGGTATCAGCCCAGAAGGGGTCAGGAGTCAGTGTGCTATGGGCTACCGGCTATTGGCCATCGGCTGATGCCTGACGGCCTATCTCTCGTCGCTCGAAGCTCGTCGCCCGAAGCTTCCCCAGCCCCTAACACCCAGCCCCCAGCCCCAACCTGACCCCCGACCCCTGACTCCTGACCCCTCCCGAGCCCCAGCGGCTACCGGCTATTGGCTATCGGCTCATACCTGCCAGCTTTCGGCTACCGGCGAGAAAGGAGCAACGATGCAGACGATCCGGATGACGATGGCACAAGCGGTGGTTCGCTTCCTAGCACAACAGTATGTCGAGCGCGATGGCGTCGAGCAGCCGCTCTTTGCGGGCGTGTGGGGAATCTTCGGCCATGGGAATGTCGCGGGCTTGGGGCAAGCGCTGGAGGAATACAGCGACACCTTACGCTATTACCGCCCGCAAAATGAGCAGGCGATGGTGCACACAGCGATCGCCTATGCCAAGATGAAGAACCGTTTGCAGACCTTTGCCTGCACTTCGTCAATTGGCCCCGGCGCCACGAATATGATCACCGGCGCGGCGACCGCGACCGTCAACCGGCTGCCAGTCTTGCTCCTACCAGGAGATATCTTTGCTAACCGCCGTCCGGATCCGGTCCTGCAACAACTAGAGTTTCCTGGAAGCCTGGATGTCAGCGTCAACGACTGTTTCCGGCCGGTAAGCCGCTTTTGGGACCGCATCAACCGGCCCGAGCAGATTCTCGCCAGTTTGCCCGAGGCGATGCGCGTGCTCACCGACCAGGCCGAAACCGGCGCGGTGACGGTGGCGCTCCCTCAGGACGTGCAGACGGAGGCGTACGATTATCCAGCCAACTTTTTCGAGAAGCGCGTGCACCAGATCGTGCGCCAGGTCGCTCCGGAATCGGAGCTACGCCGGGCGGCAGCGCTGATCCGCGAGGCGAAGCAGCCACTGATCATCGCGGGCGGTGGGGTGATCTACTCGGAGGCAACCGCAGCTCTCTCCGATTTTGCGGATGGCCTCGGCATCCCGGTGAGCGAGACGCAAGCAGGGAAAGGCGCGCTGCCGTGGTCGCATCCGTGGAACGTTGGTCCGGTTGGGGCCAACGGCGGTCTCGCCGCCAACCGGCTCGCGCGCGACGCCGATCTCATCATCGCGGTCGGCACGCGATTGTCCGATTTCACGACCGCCTCACACACCGCCTTCCAGAATCCGGCCGTGCGCTTCATTGGGATCAACGTCTGTGGCCGCGATGCGCACAAGTTTGGCGCGCTGCCCATCATCAGCGATGCACGGGAAGCATTGACCGCGCTTTTGGCGATACTGCGTGAGCAGGGGTATCGAACCGAGCCGGCATATGGGGACCGGGTGGAGACGCTCAAAGCCGAGTGGAATGCGGCGGTGGATCGCCTCCGCCAAGTCGAGACGCCCGATCAGCTCACACAAGCCAACGTCATCGGGATTGTCAATGACGTCAGCGGCCCACGCGACGTCGTCATTTGCGCGGCGGGCAGCATGCCCGGCGATCTGCTGAAGCTCTGGCGCCCGGTTGATCCGAAGGGGTATCACCTTGAATATGGTTATTCCACCATGGGCTACGAGATCGCTGGCGGGCTCGGCGCCAAGATGGCCGATCCGTCTCGGGAGATCTACGTCATGGTGGGCGACGGAAGCTATCTGATGCTCCATACCGAGATCGTCACCGCGATTCAGGAGGGTATCAAGCTGACGATTGTCGTGGTCGACAACGGCGGCTTCCAGTCCATCAAAGGCTTGCAGATGGGCTGCGGCTCACCGCCGTTCGGCAACGAGCTACGCCTGCGCAACCCGCAAACGGGCCGCCTCGATGGGGATTACCTGACGGTGGATTTCGCGAAGAACGCGGAGAGCCTGGGTGCCGTTGCCTTCCGTGCCAACTCTGAAGCAGAGCTCCGCGCGGCGCTGGAGCGCGCCAAGCAGGAGACGCACACGGTCGTGATTCATGTCCCGGTCCGCAAGGATGCGCGCGTTCCGAACTTCGAAGGTTGGTGGGACGTCCCAGTGGCGGCTGTTTCCGGAGAGGCGGGTGTTCAGCAAGCCCGCGCCGCCTATGAGCAAGCCCACGCGGCACAGCGTTTCTATTATTGAAGGAGGGAGCCACCAACCGGCTCACCGGGTGATCAGCGAGGATGATCGCGCGGCGCGTTGTTGACTTGCCAGCGACCTGACCGCTGGCGGGCCGGGCGCCCGCGCCCCAAACAATGGCGTCTGTCGAAACCGGGAAGGCAGAGGAGAGACCATCCGTGGCCGCGGCAGAGTTGCGAGTGGGAATCATCGGGCTAGGACGCATGGGCTGGCTCCACGCCGAGCACCTCAGTGGCGCCATCCGCGGCGCGCGGCTTGTCGCGGCAGCCGTTGATGAGGCGCATCGCAAGCTGCTGGAAAAGGCGGGGGGAGCACCGTGGCCACTTGTCACGGGTGCAGAGGCGCTCATCGCCGACCCCGCTATTGACGCGATCGTCATCGTCTCTCCAACGAGCGCCCACCATGAGCACATCATCATGGCGGCTGAGCGTGGCAAGGCGATCTTCGCCGAAAAGCCACTCGCCGATTCGGTGGATCACGCGTTGGCCGCAGCAGAAGCCGTGAGGCGAGCCGGCGTGCCATTCCAGATTGGATTTCAGCGCCGCTTCGATCCGGGCTATGCTCGCGCAAAGGCGCTCATTGACGAGGGAGCGATCGGCACACCCGAGATGTTTCGCGGGCTCACCTGCGACCGCATGCCTCCCGTGGACTACCTGCGCACAAGTGGTGGCTTGTTTTGGGACCTCGGCATTCACGATTTCGACGCTGCCCGCTTTTTGATGGAAGATGAGATAACGTCCGTCCACGCGACCGGCTCCATTCTGATCGAGCCTGAGCTCGCGTCGTTCGACGATGTTGACCACGGGATCGTACTGCTGCGTTTCCAACGCGGCGGTTTGGGAGTCGTGCAGAATGCCTGGCGCGCTCCCTACGGCTACGACATCCGCGCGGAAGTGCATGGCTCGCTCGGCAAAGTCGTCACCGATCTTGACGAGCGCGTGCCGACCAGGCTCTACACCGAGCGCGGTGGCCAGTGGGATCGCCACTTCCTGTTCGTCGAGCGCTTCCGCGAAGCCTACCGGCTTGAACTGCAAGCATTCGTGGACGCAGTGCTGGCCGATCAAGCACCGTCCCCAGGCATCGGCGACGCCTACCAGGCGGTGCTGGTCTCCGACGCGGCGACCCGGAGCCGCCGCGACGGTTCCTGGATCGACATCTCGCCGCCTGCATGAGCGCAGGCCCGTCCTCCGCGCCGGTTTCACCTAAGCAATCGAGCTAGGGAGAGTCCGGCGCAGGGGACTCCTCGACCAGATCGCGCTCCTCCACTACCGCTTCGGTTGGAGATGGCTCTGCCACCGCCGTCAGGGTGGCAAGGAGCATGTCCCTGCTGACCACGTTCGGTGTCGGGGTGCGCGTCGGGGTTGGTGTCCTTGTCGGCGTTGGGGTACGCGTCGGCGCGCGCGTCGGGGTTGGAGTGCGCGTTGCCGTCGGAGTCCGCGTCGGCGTTGGCGTCCGTGTCGGCGTTCTGGTCGGCGTTCGTGTTGGCGTTTTGGTCGGAGTTGGAGTGCGGGTCGGAGTGCGCGTCGGGGTTGCGGTGCGAGTTGGAGTGGGCGTGCGGGTCGGGGTTGCCGTGCGAGTTGGCGTTGTGGCCGGCGTCGAGGACGGCACGGCTGTCGCCGTAGGCGATAACGAGGTGGTCACGGTCGCGGTGGCTGTTGGCAGCGCGGTGGCAGTTCGCGTTGCCGTCGCGGAAGCAGTCGCCGTTGGGGTAGCCGAGGCAGCGGGAGACCACCCGGTGTCGACGTTGACCACTCCTTCGGCAATGCCGTCCGGGTCACCTGGCAGCGCAAGCGGTTCCCGGCTACTGCGCAATGCGGAGAGAACGGCCGCGGGACTGATCCGCCCTTGGCTCGCGATGACCAGCGCGGCTGCGCCCGCGACGTGTGGCGCGGCCATGCTCGTGCCACTCTTGTAGGTATACCCTCCGGTATATGACGTCGAAAGGATGTTTACTCCCGGAGCGGCAAGATCAACAATGGCGCCATAGTTGCTAAACCACGCGAATTGCTCCCCACCCGGCTGGCCATCCGCGTCCTCAAACGCTGAGACCGTGATGACTTCTGGGTATGCCGCGGGAATCGAGGTGCTCGCGTCGGCGGATTCATTGCCGGCTGCCACCACCACCGTCACCCCTGCCGCGACCGCTCCGCAGACCGCGCGGTGCAGCGCATCGCCATTGATCTGGCCGCATGCGCCGTCATCAGACCCGGAGCCACCGAGACTAAGGTTAGCGACTTCGATCTCGCTAGCATGCGCGGTCACCCAGTCCAACCCGCAGATGACGGTCGCCCAGGTCCCACTGCCGCGGCTGTTCAACACTTTCACGGCGTGCAACCGCACTCCTGGCGCGACCCCGACCACGCCGAAGCCGTTGTCTAGTGCTCCGATCGTTCCTGCCACATGGGTTCCGTGACCGTTGTCGTCCACCGGTGATCCAGAGCCGATGCAATTCTTGTCATAGAAAACGTTGAGATCGGGATGTCCAGCAATGCCGGTGTCGATCACGGCCACATCGGCATCGACGCGCGTGTCGTTGCCATCAATGGCAGCGGTGGCGTTGTGATCTGCCTGAATGCGATTGACACCGGTTGGAAGCACCTGGCTGGTGCTCTGAGCGATCGAGACAGGCCGGTCTCGCGTGACGAAGGCGACTCTGGGATGCGAGGCGAGGCGAGCCGCCGCACGGTCGGAGAGCCGCGCCGCAAAACCCTTCAGGGCATATTGGTAGATCTGCTCGACCGAAAAGCCGTTGGCTGCCGCCAAGTCCGCGGCTAAGGGTGCGACATTGGGCACGTCGCTATTGAGGACAACAATATACCGGTCAGAGACACTCTGGGCCAGGCCAGTCTCTTGCAGACGGGGCGCTGGCAAGATGCCTGGGAGGCCGGCGATCAACAGGATCAGGCCGCCGGGAAGGACAATATTGAGCAGCCAGGTCTTCCACGACCGCCGAGACATCCCCGCACCACCCTTTCGCGGCTCCTGGCCTGCCAGATACCTGAAGATTGCCCGGTTGTCACGACCCTCACCACTGGATCAGCCGCGCCTCGATGGTGGCACAAACGTGCCGGTCGCGCAATGGCCGGTCTGTCCTAAAGCGATGCAGCATTGAGGCGATACCCTATGCACGCCAGGGCAGGTTCTGCCCAAACCCAGCGAGGGGTGACTAAATCAGGCGCACGGCGTGCCGGAGAGCGGTCGCGGCCAGCCCCCGGTCCGCGCGACGGCTCTCCTCGATCTCCGACCACGTCTTGACGAAGAGCTCGACGGGCACCGGCAGGCGAAGAAAGACATCGAGGCAACACTCTCGCACCCGATCCCGGTCGGCGGCGTCATGAATGGCGATGAGCACGTCGGCATCACTCCGCGGAGTCGGTATACCATGGGCGAAGGAGCCAAACAGAAAGATCGCGTCAACGCCGGGACAGCGCCGCGCCGCCTCGTGTGCTAGCTCCCGGAGCGCAGTCACGACGGCGTCACGATTGATGAACCGGCTTGCGGCAGAGGTCATCAATGGCGGCTGCATCAGCGATCGCTTGCTCGGCTTCAAGCTTCGTGTAGTAGTCTTTGGGCGCTCCGGCCGGGAAGCCACTGGGATAGCGGGTCGGGATGTAGTGCTTGTCGAGCCGTCGCGCTGCATCCAACACGTCATCGGGCACGGGCAGTCGCTGGGATAGATCAATGAGGAGACGTGTCACGCTATGCCCCCACCCTTCACCACCAAGAGCGAGGAATGCAGCCTTGGCCGCCTTCTCCGCGGACTGCTGCGCTGCGACGCATGCCCACTCGAAATCACCTGCTTCGAGCGAATGCCGCGCGTGCTGCAAATCCCGTTCAGCTTGCGCCAGCCAATCTACCGCTCGGTTCGCCATGTGGCCGGCTGCTCCTGCCCAAGGTGAGGGCCTCGCCTGAGAGTGGCGAGGCCGGCGGTCACGGTGAGAGAAGCATACCAAGCGGCGTGCAACTCAGGCCCAGGCAATCGGAAACCGCGGTATCAATCTGGCTGCCGGTTAGGCCACGTCAAAAAGCTGCACCATGCCCAGCATTGCGTGCGGCTGCAACGGCGAATCCTGGTCTGGGAAGAAGCACATCGCGAGATACGTGCCCGGCTCGAGATTGAGCTGGAACCAGAGGGATTCCCCCGCCGAGATGAAGCTCGAATCGTAGACGTCGTGGAAATCGCCCTCGGCAAGAGCGTCTGCCGGGGGTGTGCCTCCAGAGGAGAATTCAAATGCGAGTGTGGCCATCACCTGTGCGAAGGTTGTGCCTGCCGGCACCTGGCCCAGGACGATGAAATGAGGCTGTTTGCCGGTATTCGTCAGATGCCAGATCTGAGGCCCTGCTGCAATGGATGCCGGGATCTCGAAGGCATACTCCTTCATAGTGACAGAGACAGCGCCTGCAATCTCCTGCGTTGCCGGCATGTTCCCGGTGATCTTCAGCGTTAGCGCCGTGTCTGTCGCGACCTGGCCGCTCTCCGAAATCCGGTCCACAGCTACCCACCAGTCGGCCTGCTTGAGCTCGACCACGACCGCGTCCGTTTGCCCCGGATAGGCATTCGGCCCGCCCGCGAAGGTTGCATCGTAGACCCAGGAAGGCACCGTGTCGGATTCCTCATTGAGGTCGGACGTTGCCTGCTGAGCCGTGATGCCATCAGGCAGAATCGAGAAGATGATCTCCACTTCCTGATCGGCCGTCTGATTCTCAAGCGTAACAAGATACCGACCGGCGGCCAGCTTGTCCGGCACGCCGGTCAGGTCCGTGCTCGTCGCGACCAGGTTGATCTCAGGGAGACCGAGCCCGCGCACGAGCGTGGTGTCGCGTGGCGCCGCTGCCGGCGGCGAAGCGTCTTGCGCCAAAGCCGGGACAGTAGTTGCGAGCATCAGCGCCATCAGAACGATCATTCCCATGAAGCGGTGAAACACAGCAGATTCCTCCTCCGGTGCGCGCGTACGGGAATCGCGGACAAACCCGGTCTCCCTGCCGCGCGATGCCACCCAACCCTAGCACTGCGACTTGGGTTCCACGTCGTTCATTCGAACGACAAAGCAGCATGGTAGCCGAGGCTTCCCGGGCTGAGGCAGGACCCGCCTACATCAAATCTCGCAGCACGAGACCAGCCGGAACTTTTGGCCAGAAATAGGTGGATTTGGGTGGCATCGTCTCCCCAGCCTCGGCGACGGCGATGACCTCCTCGACAGAGGTGGGATGAAGCACGATCGCCAGTTGAGCCTCGCCCGTGCTCACGGCCGAGCGGGCGGATTCGGCATCGTGGGCGTAGGAGACGTGCTCTGGGAACGACGCCGCCTCGATATCCAGCGCGCCCCGCAGCATGACGTGCTCGACCACCGCGACGGCGAGCGAGCGCCACGCCAGGCTTCGGCCCGCAGGCAGTAGCGCCAGGTGACGGCCATCTGGGTAGGCGCGCACTTCCCAGCCGTGCGCCTCCCCGGCGAAGTGCAACATCGCCAGCGCATCCGCTCGGGGATGATCCTGCCCGGCCGCGGGCACGATCTGGAGCCATTGTCCGATTCGCTGCCGGACAGCGAGCGGGTCGAATCCGGGCACTCCTTTGACGAGCCGGTGGGTCGGCAAGATGCGCACGCCCGGATCGGAGGCTTCGACCAGCAAGGCCAGCAGAAATTCCGCGGCTGCTGGCCCATCTGGATCGGAGTTGACCTCGCCCTGCAGGATTGCGCGGCGCTCGTCCCGGTAGGCAACCGCGGCTTCATACCGGTGGTGACCATCGGCCACGTACAAGCGCATCGAGCCAAAGGCCGTCGCGATTCGATTGACGGTCTCAGCGTCCCCCATCGGCGTGAGGCGATGCCATTCGCCATCTGGATCGGCAGCCTCCGCTACCGGCGCCAGCGACCGGTGCGCCTCCAGCGCGGTCGCCACTACCCCGGCTGGATCGCGGTAGAGCAAGTAGACCGGGCTTGTGTTCGCCCGCACCGCGCGCAACCGCCGTAGTCGCTCCCGCACCGGTCCAGGGAACGTCGCCTCGTGAGGCAAGACGACGCGCTCGTGCCAGGGGAACAAGCGCACTGCGGCGAAGAGGCCATGCCGCGTGATGCGCTGCCCGTTCGTCGTGAACGTGTGTTCGTAGGCGTACAGCGCCGGCCTGCGGTCGCGCACCAGTATGCCGGCCGCTCTCCACGTCCGATACTGTGCTGCTGCCGTGACGTGCGGGTCTTCACCCGGATCGGGCGCGACGTGCTCCAAGTGCACGATGTTGTACGGATGGCGCTCGCGGAGATCAGCGATCAGATGCGGTGATGACACATCGTACGGCGGAGCGAGTAATCGCCCGAGCTCCCCAGCTGCCCGCTCACCATACCGCACTGCCCGAAACGCACGAACCTCCGCCATCATCCTGCCCATTCTTTTCTCTGGAGCCGCGAGCGCGGTCGTCGCTCGCGGCCCGTTACCTCCGACGTGCTGGATGTAGGCTACGCGATTTCCCACGCGCCGGCTTGGCATGTTCCCACAATTTCCAACCCACCTTTCCTCCCGGCGGGCGATCGTGACCCGCTGCTGCTCCCGTTGCCCCAACAACCGGCTGACGGGCCGCCTATGAGACAATGCCGTCCACGCCGCCAGGATCGCCCAGGCGGCCGTTCCACGATGACGCAAACACGGAGGTGCATATGCCGTTCAACGTCAAACGGCGTGGCAAGCTGACGTACTACTACCACGGTGAGCGACCGGTCCTGTCCGCTCTGGTCACCGAGGAGCTTCCCGACGGCGACCTGAAGATCTACCTCTCAGGCTTGACTGGAGGGTACTCGGCCAAGAATATCCTCGGGCTGGACGAGCTTGTCACCATGGATCCCCACCGGGAGATTCCCCTCGTCTTTCGCTGCTGGGAACACTGGCTCCAGGAAGCAGGAATTTGCCAGTCGCTGCAAGACATTGATTTCCTTGAGGTGCACGCGTTCGGCTGCCAGCCGAAGACCCCAAACCCGCTTGTCGACCCCACCGGCTATGCCGCCGAGCTGGAACGGCTCCGCGCCGCCTACGCCGATGCGTATTCCTCGTTCTTTGCGACCGAGCTCCCGGATCACGGCGTTCCTGCCCGGTTCACCGTCCACGTCGTGGACGTGCCGGATAAGGCCGCCTCGTACGAGTTCGCAGCGACGGCGCTGTTGCAGCGCGGCCGCCGCCAGACGGAGTGAACACACTCGATGACGACCACGCGAACTTCCCCGAATCTGTTGCTGACCGGCGGGCATGTCCTCGACCCCGCCAATCGCCTCGACGGTCCGGCGAATGTCCGCATCCGCGATGGCCGCGTCGCCGAGGTCGGCCCTGGCCTCGCTCCGGCTGAGGACGAATCCGTTCTCGATGTCAGCGGCTACTACGTCACTCCCGGGCTGATCGACATGCACGCCCACGTCGCGCACACGCACCACCGCTCGACCCTCTCGCTCCATCCCCTCGTCAACACCTTCTCCTCCGGCGTCACTACCGTCGTCGATGCCGGCACCTGCGGCTGGCGTGATTTTGCCGACTTCAAGGCGGAGGTCATCGACCGTTCCACGATCCGGGTTCTTAGTTATGTCAATATTGTCGGACCGGGAATGGGTGGCGAATGGGAACACGACGTCCGCGAGATGCAGCCCAAGCTCGCGGCCGCGACCGCCGAGGTCTATGCTGACGTCGTGGTTGGAATCAAGACCGCGCACTACTGGGCGAAGCGGCCGTTCGACGCCGAGCATGCACCGTGGGCCGCTGTCGATGCCGCGGTCGAAGCTGGCAATCGCTGCGGCATGCCGGTCATGGTGGACTTCTATCCCTGGCTCCCGGAGCGTCCATATCCGCAGCTCATCTTGGAAAAGCTGCGCCCCGGCGATATTCACACCCACGTCTTCGCCCAGCAGTTCCCGATTATTGATCCCAATGGCCGGGTGTACGACTTCCTCTGGGCTGCGCGCGATCGTGGCATCATCTTCGACGTCGGCCATGGCGCCGCCAGCTTCTGGTTTCGCAACGCCGCGCCCGCCATTGCCCAGGGCTTCTGGCCGGATTCGATCAGCACCGATCTGCATACCGGTAATCTCAACGGCCCGGTGATCGACCTGCTGACGACAATGAACAAGATACTGAATCTCGGGATACCGCTGGGCGAGGTCATCGCCCGAGCCACGGTCGCGCCGGCTCGGGAGATCGGGCGCCCGCACTTGGGCACGCTCAGCCCTGGCGCCGAGGCCGACGTCGCGGTTCTCGCGCTGGAGCACGGCGAATTCTCGTTTGTCGATTGCGGACAGACCACGCTCACCGGCACCCAGCGCCTGACCTGCGTGCTGACCATTCGCGCCGGCGCGATCGTCTACAACCCGCGCGGTTTGGGTCTGCCTCGCTGGGAGACAGTCACGCACGAACCGGTCCCGAGTGGCTGGCCACCCGCTCAGGCAGCTCGTCCAGCGGCCAAATAGGCCGGCGAATCCGCTGAAACGGCAGCGTCGCCAGATTGCTCGTCGTCAAGCCGGGAGGATCGCAGCGGATGATCGCTCCCGCGATCCCCTCGAATCCGGCGCGGAAGTGCTGCTGCGACTTCAACCCCACGATGTGGTACCGGCGCACGTCAATCCCGTGCAACAGAAACACTTCTGCATCGAGTGTTTGGGTCCGCACCGAGGAGACCAGGACATCCACTTGGCCGATCACCAAACGGGCCATTGGCCCAAGGTTCACCTCCGTGCCTGCTCCCATCGGCGTCGTGTAGCGGAAGCGCCCATCGGTAAGGCATTTCACATACGCATCTGCTTCGACCGGCTCACCGTGCAGGCGATCCGTCTTGCCGCCGAGGCGGACCCGGATCGTGGTGCCCGCTCCGGCCGCATGTGCCTGCGCGGCTGTCTCCGGGTCGGCAACGAAACCGAAACAGGTTCGTGGCGCATCGAGCGCCAAAAGTGCCCGGAGCAGGTGCGTTCCATCGCCCGGCGCGCCACCGCCGGGGTTGTCTGACACCTCCGCGATGATGACCGGCTCGCGCTGCTCGGCCATCGCCTGGTGCACTGCCTCATCCGCGCCTGGGAGTGGCTGGAGAAACGCGTCGCGCATCTCCCAGACGAACGCGGCCACGTCTTGAGCCGCCTGCCGCGCCAGATCGCGGTCGCCATCCGCGGTTGCTAACACGCCCGCCCCGGCGATGGGCACATCCGTATGCGGGAAGCCGTGCACAAACGCGCAATCGCGTATGCCTGGCCACGCCTCCCAAGCGAAGCACCGCTCGTTGACCGCGCGCGCCGGCCCATGCATGGTGGTCGAAGGCGGCAGGAGCACCGGCAGCGGCTCTAGCCACATCACCGGCCGCACCTCCCCCCGGATCATCCGTGCCGCTAGCTCGACGGCTTCGACGCCCCGGTCGTATCCGTCAACGTGGGGATATTCATGACAATAGAGCAGGGCATCGGCCTGCTCAACCATCTCCGGCGTCGTATGCCCGTGGAGGTCGAGCGTGACCACAACCGGCAGCTCCCGTCCGGTGATCTCTCGGAGTTCGCGCAGGAGCGTGCCTTCCAAATCGTCGATCCCCTCGGCGGAGCCCGCGCCGTGAAGCGAGAGACAGAGGGCATCGAGCGGCCCTGCCACCCGGATGCGGTCGAACAAGGTGTCGCGAATCGCCTCGTAGGTACCTCGCGCGATCGTCCCCGATGGCTCAGTGGACGTCGCAAGCAGCGGCACCAGGGTGATTCCGAGCCGCTGTCCGGCGGCAATCATTCCGCCGAGGGGATCGCGCACACCCGCGTGGAAGCGCAAGATCTCCTCGCCGTCTTTCCAGTGCCTCGCGCGGAAATGGGAGAGATCAGTCAGACCCGCGCAGAGCGTATTCGTCTCGTGTGCGAACTCTCCAATGCCGATGCGCATCAGATGCCTTCCTCGCTTCGTTCGCGGCGCGTCCGATTGCCAGCTACGCCGGCGGGCATATGTCAGCACGCGTCAGGCTATCATGAACCAGGTGCCGGCTCCTGGCGCCGCACCGGCAGACCGGTTCGCCTGGCACACGCCTAATCACCGTGACGCGCTCACTTGGTCTCACGCGGTGTGCACGTCTCATGAGCGATATGAGTGTGGCCTGAATGGGAAGCGATGACCACGGGAATCAATGAAGCAATCGCAAACTACCTGCGAGAGATTGCGGCCTGGCGACGGCGCAGGTACCAGGACGATCTCCGCGACCAACGGAATCTGCAATCTGCCGCCGCGCTTGAGGCATTGGCCGCCTACGTATGTCATCTGCCGCCCGACGACCCACGGTTGCAACGTTTACGCACGCTCGCCATGGAAGGCGACATCTTCGCTCCAGGCCAGCAGACCGCATACGAGATCGGCCGCTTCCACTTCTTCTCGACCGAGGCAACCTTCGATGGGTTCCTTGACCGTTTGGTTGAGCTTGCCGAGGCCGACCGCAATGAGCGCGGCCAGTTCGGTGGCCCGCAGGTACCCGGTGACAATCCTTGGGACCGTTGAGCAGCCCTGTTCCCTTACGGATGCAAGGCGAGCGACTTGGCGGGCCGCCGGCCCTCGCGCGGGCTCACGCAAGAACACCGGCTGTCCTGTTTGGGAATAGAGATTTCCCCTTCCTCACTCCCGCGCTCCCGAGAACGGGATGACGTGGAGGAATGACGGGCGCTTCCTGCCCCTTAGGGGAGTTTCGTCGCTTGAGGGCGGGATCGTTCGGCCCGCGCAAACGATGGCCCACGCCGCGCGCGGAGCCGTTCATCTTCCGCGCTACGTGCCGAGCTTTCGCACATGGACGAGGTTCGTGCGCCCGGCGACCTTGGTCATCGGCAACGAGCCAACGATGAGCGCGTATTCATCTTGCTGGGCAAGCCCTGCCTCGATGATTGCCCGGCCCGCGATCCGGAACATCTTGTCCGGGTCCGTCTCCAGCGGAACGACGATAGCACGTACTCCCCAGACGAAATTTAACCGGCGCGCGGTTGATTCCTCGGTGGTGACGGCGATGATGGGAGGACGAGGCCGGTATTTCGCGATCCGGCGAGCGGCCGCGCCTGTCAGCGTAAAGACGACAATGTGCTCGGCCGGTGCTGTTTCGGCCAGGGCAAAGGTCGCGCGGGCGATGGCGTCGGCGAACGCGAGGCTGACGTCGCGGCCTGTTGGCAGCGGCTCGGCCGAAGCAGGAGTGCGAATGGGGCCATCCCGCTCGGCTTCAACGATAATCCGCACCATCGTTTCGACCGCTTCGATTGGATAGCGACCAACGGCGGTCTCCGCCGAGAGCATCACAGCGTCGGTGCCATCCCAGACCGCATTGGCAACGTCGTTCGTCTCCGCGCGCGTCGCCATCGGCTGGGTGATCATGGATTCCAGCATCTGCGTGGCCGTGATCACTGGCACACCGAGATGGTTGCCCACCGCGATGATGTTCTTCTGCGCGCGCGGCACGCGTTCCGGCGGCAATTGCACGCCGAGGTCACCACGCGCGACCATCAGCCCGTCGGCTTGCGCGGCGATCTCCCGCACGTTGTTCAACGCATCAGGGCGCTCGATCTTGGCAATCAACGCCGGCGGGTTCGGGCCATGCGCCGCCGCCACGCCCCGCGCGAGGACCAGATCGCTCGCATCGTTGATGAAGCTCAGGCCGAGAAAATCGACGCCGTGTGCGACCGCGAACGCGACATCCTCGCGGTCCGCCGGGGTCAGAGCTCCGCCGACAATTGCTGCCCCTGGCAACGTGACGCCCTGGCGACCAAGCAACAATCCACCGCGGCCAACATGGCACACGGCCCGGTCGGCTTCGATGCGATCAACGAGGAGCTCGATCAGCCCGTCGGAGATGAGAATGCGCGAGCCGGGCCCGATCACATCGAGGAGGTTCGGATAATCAATGCCGATGATTCCAGGTTCCGTTGGCACCGGCTCTGGGACGACGATGACCTCGCTGCCCCGAGCAAATGGCACCGGCTCGTTATTCGCGAGCGGACCGGTGCGGATCTTCAGACCGCGCAAATCGAACAGGATCGGGATCATCTTCCCGAGCTCACCCGCCGCGGCGCGGACATCGTCAATCATCCGCGCTCGCTCCTCTGGCGAGCCATGAGCCGCGTTGATCCTGACCATATCGGCGCCAGCGCGTAGAAGCTCCTTGAGGCGTTCGCGGCCGGCCGTCGCCGGCCCCAGCGTCGCAACGATCTTGACTCGGCGTTCTGTGGACACGATACCCTCAATTTCTGTACTTCAAAGCGCATACCCGCAGCGGCTTGATGATGACAGCAGCACCCGGTTCAACGACGGAGCATGCCTAGCCGCCAATCCGCTCGCTCAACTCCTGCTACTAAGCATAGTAGCAGCAGTTCCTTTGCACCTAACCCCACAACAGCGTCTGTTCCACGACTTCACGGCCCAAAGCGGCGCGCCGCCCGGCTTTGCTCCTCCTCGATCCTACGCTCATCCGTCGGGGAGAGAGGATCGGGAATTGGAATGCGCCAATTCGTCAGGAGCAGCCGGTTGATAATCGCCGCGCAGGTTGCGGGCAGAAACATGACCAAGGGCACGACAAGCACGCCACTCACGGCCAGGAGCATCACCAGCAATGCCCCGACGATAACGCCGCGCGGGAGGAAGGCCATGGTCACAACAGCGGCTTGGCGGAGCGCCGGCAAGGCCGGGAGGTCGAAGAGCGCGGAGTGTGCGAACGCTGCCAGCGTGATGAGTATCCAAATCACGAGCAACACCAACCAGACGGGCGCGAGCAGCGCAAATCTCCCCCCATGAGCCGCGTAAAACCGGAGGTTGTACACCAGGATGCCGCCGATCATGCCAGTCAGCAGCGCCAGCGCCCAGCCCCTTCCAGACTGGCGGATTCCGTAGGCGAGACTATCGCGTAGGCCGGGCCGCTCGTGGCTTGGCGCGATCAAGCGCGGATCGGCAAACCGGAAGAGTGCAAGCATGGCCCCCGGCGCCGGGATGACGCTCAGCACGCACGTCCACCAGAGCAGGCTGGCAAGCGTGAATGGCAGCAGCGCTTCGAGGGTGTCGGACAAGCCACGGGCGACGATCTTGAACGATGTCACGGCTGCGTCACCGTCTCGGCATTGAGGAGCAAGCGAGCCGTGGCGAGGTTGGTCGCCAGCGGAACGTTGTGGACGTTGCAGACGCGCAGCACCGCCTGGATATCCGGGTCATGCGGGTGCGCATTGAGCGGATCGACGAGAAAGATCACGGCGTGGACATCACCGCTCGCGACACCGGCGGCGATTTGCACATCGCCACCGAGTGGGCCAGACAGCACGCTCTCGATCGGCAGTCCGGTTGCTTCGCGGATCAGCCTGGCTGTCGTGGCTGTTCCAATCAAGCGCATGCGCCCGAGCGTGGCACGGTGCTGCCGAACAAAGGCGATCATGTCGGCTTTCTTGCCATCGTGAGCGATCAGGGCCAGCCGCAGCCCGTCGTGCATCCCGTCATCTCCCAAGTGTCGCGAGGCATCTCCTGTTGTCCTTCGCATCCTAACGCTATGAGTGTGCGACATTCGTTGCTCGTGGGCAACGCCACCGCGGTGCGCCGCGTCTGCACACTGCCGTAGGGCAAGTCAGGTTATCATCATTTTTGATGTTTTAGCGCAGCGAATTCTGTTTTACGAATCCCCTCCTCCTCGGGTAGGCTTTTGTCCGGGAGGCGACAAGCGAGCCGGGAATCGAGGATCATATGGGCAGGAGCGATGGTTTCGCGCGTGACATGGTGATCGCGGGAATGCCAGCAACCGATGGCCAAGAAGCGCGCACCGCGTTTATCGAGGCAATGAGCCGCGCCGTGACCGGCGTCACCGTGGTGACAACGGCCGGCGAGGCTGGCCAGCTTGGCATGACGGTAAGCGCGATGTGCTCTGTCTCCGCCGACCCGCCGATGCTGCTGGTGTGCATCAACCGGAGGAGTCCGATGGCTGGCGCCATTTCCCGCAACCGGGTCTTTGCGGTCAACGTCCTGCGGGCAGATCAGCGGCGGGTTGCCGAGGTCTTTGCTGGCCGGCCACGGTGGGGAACGCCGTACGACTTCACCGTCGCCACGTGGGAGACCGCGGTCACGGGATCGCCCCTGCTGGCTGGCGCGGTGGCACGATTCGACTGCGCGCTCGATGCGGCACATGTTGCCGGATCGCACTGCATTTTCATCGGCCGGGTGCTCTCCTCAAGCGTCAATCCCGGCACGCCGCTCGTGTATGCGCAGCGGGGCTATGGCGAGTTACTCGCGTTTCCCCGCTCTGTCTCGGCAACCGCGTTGCCCCCTCTCCATTTCATCGAGGACGAAGAGGATCACCTGGAGGATTGGGAATGATTCGCACGGGCGAGGAGTATCGCGAGTCGATTCGTGATGGGCGGGAAGTGTGGATCAACGGCGAGCGCGTCAAGGATGTCACCACGCATCCCATGTTCAAGCCCGCCGTGGACATCCGTGCCCGCATTTACGACCTCGCACACGAAGCAGCCACCCAAGACATCATGAGTTATGTCGACCCAGAGACAGGGGAGCGTAACGCGATCGGCCCGAAGCTCCCTTACACTCGTGAAGACTGGCATGCCAAGCGCCGGGCCGTTGACACGGTGATGGATGACGTCGGCGGCGTAGTCACCCGCGTTGGCGATGAAACCGTGGGGGAGATGTGGTCGCTCTATGACGGTCAGGATGTGCTCATCGAGATTGACCCGACGTTCTCAGACAACATCCGGCGCCACGTTGAGCGAGCCGCGCGCAACGATCCGTTTCATGTCTCAGCGAACACCGACCCCAAAGGCGACCGCTCCAAGCGCCCGCAGGAGCAGGACCCCGACATGCTCCTCCATGTGGTCAAGGAAACCGACCGCGGCATTATCGTTCGCGGCGCGAAGTACGAAACGGCAGCAGCCTACGCGAACCAGGCGTTCGTGAAGCCAACGATCGCGAACTGGGGAGACGACAAGCTGTCCGATTACGCGGTCGGCTTCATCGTGGAGATGGGAGCCCCTGGCATCAAGCACATCTGCCGGACGGGCTTCGCTGGCCGCGCCCCGGCGGAAGACTATCCCATCGCCAACCGGTTCGACGAAATTGATACGCTAGTGATTTTCGACAACGTGGAAATCCCTTGGGAAAACGTGTTGTTCTACCGGCACACGCGGGCGGCAGCGTACATCCGCGCGACGCTGCACCGCTACAGCGCCTTCCCCTTCGTCCAGCGCGTGCTGCGGCTAGCCGACCTGATGATCGGCACCGCCTTGTTGAATGTCCGGCAAACTGGGTTGGAGAAGCAGCAGGCGGTTCAGGAAAAGCTGGCCATGCTCGCCTGCTACCGCGAAGGCATCAACGCGCATCTGACCGCGGCGATCGCCGAGGCGGAGGTAAGTCCGGGCGGCCTGCTGATGCCGAACCAATCGCTGCTGTACACGGGCAGGGTGCTGGCAAGCTCCCAGTTGCCCGCGATGATGCACATCGCCCGCGAGCTTTGCGGTGGGCAAATCTGCCTCACGCCCGATGTTGCCGCGTTTCGGAATCCTGAGACAGGTCCATGGCTCGAAAAGTTTTACACCATCAATGACGAATGGGTCGCGGAAGACCGGCGCAAGCTGCTTGCGTATGCTCGGGATCTCTTGAACTCGGACTACGCTGGTCACAGGCTGACCTTCCAGCTCTTTGCACAATCCCCGCCGTTTGCCAATCTCGCGGCGGTATACCGGGCCTTCGATTGGAACCGGGCGCTTGAGCTGACCCAGCGGGCTGCGGGACTCTCCGAGCGCGTGCTGCCAGGACATGAGGCAAGCAAAGCACCTGTCCCAGGAGGCAATGCATGAGTCATCGTCGCATTCGGCCATTCAACACGCGCGATACGTATCCCGGCCAAAACTTGGACAATGATCTCTGCCAGGCGGTCGTGGCCGGTAACACGGTCTACCTTCGCGGCCAAGTGGGGCAGGATCTCGACACGGCGCAATCGGTCGGCATCGGCGACCCGGCAGCCCAGGCCGAGCAAGCCATGAAGAACGTCGCAACCTTGCTTCGCGAGGCGGGCGCTGAGCTCGAGGACATCGTCAAAATCGTGGTCTACGTCACCGACCCCCGGTATCGGGACGCCGTCTACCCGGTGATCGGCCGCTGGTTGAGAGGGGTATACCCGGTCTCCACGGGAGTCGTCGTTTCCGCGCTCGCCCGGCCTGAATGGCTCGTCGAGATTGATGTCACGGCGGTCATCCCTGAGCACCGGCAGCAAGGGGGACCACGCCAGGGGGAATCGTGATACGGAGCGGAGAAGCGTCGCCGCGATGTTGCGAGCTGGCAGGCTGCCGCCTATCCTGAGAGGTGATCAGGTGAGCGATCTGCCCTTGGCCCGCATGCGGGCTCCTGACGGCTGGTTGAAGGGAGCGAACACCGATGACCTTCTCGCTCGCGGCGCGGTGCCCGCGAACCGGGCAATTTGGGGTGGTGATCTCGTCGTCGAGTCCGGCGGTTGCCGCGCGCTGCGCGTACGCCCGCGCGGGCATCGGCGCAGCCTGCACGCAAAACATTACCGATCCTCGCTTAGGACCGCGGCTGCTCGAGCTTATGGCGGAAGGCATACCGGCGCCGGCGGCAATGCACCTGGTAATCAATGAGACGGAGCACATCGAATATCGGCAGCTCACAGCAGTGGACGCGACCGGCGCCACGGCATCGTATTCCGGCGCCAAAACCCTTGGCATCTTCAACACGGTGGAAGGTGACGGGGTTGTGGCGGCAGGCAACCTCCTGGCGAGCCCCGACGTTCCCGTGGCAATGCTCGCCGCGTTTATGGCCAGGGAAGAGGACGATTTGGGCGACCGCCTCATGTATGCCCTTGGCATGGGACTCGTTGCGGGCGGGGAAGCGGGTCCGGTCCATTCCGCGGGATTGCTGATCGTCGATCAGGTTCCCTGGCCGGTGGCAGATCTGCGGGTTGATTGGTCCGACGATGATCCGATCGGTGAGCTGGCCCGCTTATGGGAGCTGTGGAAGCCACAGATGGCAGACTACGTGACGCGAGCGCTCAATCCGGCAGCGGCTCCGGCCTACGGCGTCCCTGGCGAACCCACGCCCGTGCCTCTCCCATCGGAGAGCGTCTGAGCAACGCTGCCCCGCATGCATTGCGCCGCGCGGGGACGCAGGAAGCGCAACTCGATCCCGGCTTCGCACGGGGCCCGTCTCTTCCCTCGACATGCTCGGGCCACGGTTCACCACGCAGAGAAGGCCCCTCAAGGGGGCGAAATTGGGACACCCTGTGCGGAGAATGAGCCGGCTTTCGCCGGCTTCGTGGTGTCAGAACAGGTCTTTGGGCCCGCGCGTATCCGGACTGGCGAGGCGTGCCGAGCATGCGCACGTGTCTGCCGGCGGAATAGCCATACTCCCGCGCGGGACGTGGCAACGCACCAAGGCGTGGATCAATCTGGCGAAGTTACCTCAGCCAGTTCTGCCAAGAGGGCGGCCGCGGTTCGGATGCCGGCGAAGAAGCGCTCGACCTCGATATTTTCGTTCGGCGCGTGGTTGTCCTCGTCGGCATTGGCGTAGGGAACGAGGAACGACGGCAGACCCAGGGTCTTCGTCCAAACGGCATCCGGTAGGCTCCCGCCGAGCAACGGCACATCGAGCGGCTCGGTGCCGAAGCCTGTTGCCACGGCGCGGCGCACTGGTTCGGCAAAGGGGTGGTCGAGCGGAGTAAACGAGGGATCCATGCTACCGAGAAAGCGCACTTCGACCTCTGGAGCAAAGTGCGCCACGTGCGCCACGAACTTGGCGTAGATATCCGCCGGGTCTTGGTCGGGAACCAGGCGCATATCAATCTTTGCCGTCGCCGTTGCGGGGATGATGGTCTTGCTACCTGGACCGCCGTAGCCGCTGTGGAAGCCCGCAATGTTCAGCGTCGGCCGGGCCATCAGCCGCTCGAAGTACGAAGCCTCGGGTGGCGGGGGCATGCGAATAATGCCTTGCTCGCTCAGGATGCGGCTCAGATCAAGCGGGATGCGCTCCATCGCGGCCTGGGCTCGTGGGGAGACTGGCAGCACGTCGTCGTAGAAGCCAGCGATCGTGATGGTATTCTGCTCATCAACCATCGTGTTGAACAGGCGGACAAGCGTCCAGGCAGGATTCGGCGCGACATTGCCCCAGTTGCCTGAATGTAGGTCGTGCTTGGCGCCGCGGGCGTGAAGCTCCACGTAGAC
Source organism: Thermomicrobiales bacterium (assembly GCA_042408955.1). Taxonomy (GTDB): domain Bacteria; phylum Chloroflexota; class Chloroflexia; order Thermomicrobiales; family UBA6265; genus CALGSZ01. The sequence goes on along the minus strand of JBHOQQ010000058.1, from coordinate 25,372 downwards.
CAGGCCGCGCACCCCGTAGACGACAATAGGATAGCGATTGTCAAAGACAGGGCCATCCGAGGTGTAGACCAGGTCAGCGGCGAGCAGGTCGCGGTGATCCTCGACAAACCGGTCGAGATGCGGGCTGCCGGTCTCCTCCTCGCCTTCCAGGATGAATTTGACATTGACCGGCAGCTCCCCAGCGGCGTCGAGCCAAGCACGAGCACCGCAGATTTGCGCGAAGAATTGCCCCTTGTTGTCGCCGGCACCGCGCGCGAACAGCTTACCGTCGCGAATTTCCGGCTCAAACGGGCGTGAGTGCCACAGATCCAGGGGATCCGGCGGCTGGACATCATAGTGCCCGTAGATCAGCACGGTCGGCATCCCGGGGCGCGCGCAGCGCTCGGCGTAAATCATTGGATGCCCTGGGGTTTCGAACATCTGGGGGGCGAAACCCGCTTCCTCCAGCAGTTCCATGACGAGCTGGGCACATTCCCTTACACCGACATTTTGCGCGCTGATGCTGGGCTGGCGGAGCAAGCGTATCAGCCCTGCGAGATCGCGCTCCCGCTGCTCCTCACATCGCGCCAGCACCTGATCCACGTCATAGTGAACACTCATTGCCCGCTATCCTCGCCTGCGTCCATGTGCTGGCTTACCACATCAGGCCGCGCCAGGTGCCATGGGTCGTCATCGTCGCGATGGTAGCCAAGCTGGCGCGAAATCGCGCAGGCGGCCTCACGAACGAGCGTGCTGTAGCGCGCCAAATCGCCATCACAAGTCCGGCTGACCGGAGCGCCGATGCTCACTGCCGCGGCGATCTGACCTTCATAGTTGAAAATTGGTGCACCCACACCCAGCGCATCGTCGTCGAGGTCGCGTATCGCCACGTGAAAGCCCTGGCAGCGTATTGTCTCGCAAATTTCCCGGAGATGCTCTGGCTCGGTAATCGTCTGCGGCGTATAGCGCTTGAAGGCGTCGCGGGTGAGAATCGCCTCGCGCTGGTCATCGGGAAGATAGGCAAGGATCACCTTGGCGGCGGTGCCGGCATTCCACGGCATCCGCCGTCCGACTTGCGCAAAGACGCGCAATCCCTTTGGGCTATCGATGACATCAATGCAGACTGGTCCGTAGCTGTCAGGCACGAACAATCCGACCGTCTCTTGCGTTTCGTCAGCGAGCTTACGCAACCATGGCAGCGCGATACGGCGGATGTCCATGGTTTGCTGAACGACCATGCCGAGCTGAAAGAGGCGAATGCCGAGGCGATAGCGCTTGGTTTGGGGATCGCGCTCGAGGTAGCCTCCGTGCTCGAGTGTTGAGACAATCCGGAGAACTTGCGGCTTGGGGATGCCGAGCCGGTTGCTCAGATCGGTGAGACGAAGCTCGGGTGTCTCCGCGGAGAATGCATCCAGCACCTTCATGGCGCGATCGACACCTTCGAGGAAATAGGAGCGAGTCATGGCCACGTCATTCTCCAGATTGCTCTTGCTGCCAGCACGCTTGCGGCCGCGCCACTGGCGAGCGGCTCGTAAAAATGTCACGATGTACTTGACAGCAACAAACTCTAACCCGTATCATGTTACGCCGCAAGAGACTGGGTTTCAATGGGCGTAATACCAACTCCCCCGGTGAGGGGCTGGCACGCGCAAGACGTGCCGGAGCGGCAGGACGACCGGAAGTGATGCAGTGGGCCAGAGAGGAGGCTCCCATGGCAAGCCGGCACGATCACGACTCGATAACCCTTGTTGAAGCCTTTGTCAGCGGAGAACTTTCTCGACGCGAACTTGCCCGGCGCTTGGCCAGGCTTGGCGCTGGCGCGGTGTTTGGCGGATCGCTGGCTACCTCGATCGCGCTCCGCGAAGGGCTGGCCGCTCCACGCGACGGCCGGTTTCCGGGGCGCCAAGCACGCCGGCAGGATCCGCCGCCTCAGCCAGGCGGAACGATTGTCGCGGCGACCATTGACAAGCCCGTCAACATGGATCCAGCCTTCGCCGAATTGTACTCCTCCATGCAGGTCTACCAGAACGTGTTCAACAAACTCGTCTATGTGGATGCCGATTACAACTTTATTCCGGGATTGGCAAAATCCTGGACACAGATTGACCCCGTGACGTGGGACTTCGAGTTGTTCGACAACGCCTACTTCCATAACGACGAGCACTTCACCTCCCGCGACGTCGCCTTCACTATCGAGCGGATCTTCGATCCGAATCTCGCTGCTCCGAATGCCGTATTTCTGCGCGCGATCGATCGTGTCGAGACACAGGGTGACTACAAGGTCCGCTTTATTCTCAAGCACCCATGGGGTTCCTTCCTCAGCGATCTCGCTGCTGTGCTAGAGATTGTGAACGAGAAAGCGATTGCCAGCAAAGATCCACGCCTCGAGCCGGTTGGCACCGGGCCATTCCGCTTCGTCGAATGGGTGAAGGACGACCATATCACTCTTGAGAAATGGACGAAATATCACATTCCCAACCGGCCATACCTGGATCGCGTGATCTTCAAGGCGATCGCCGACGACACAGTCCGCCTGACAGGACTCCAAACTGGCGAGTTGCAATGGGCGATGCAAATTCCCTTACAGAAAGTCGAGGAACTCAAAGCCAACGACACCGATGAGATCAAGGTAACGGTGGGCAAGCCGTACCTGCCTGATCATATCTATCTCAATGCCAGCAAGCCCCCGTTTAACGACGTTCGCGTTCGCCAGGCAATTGCCTGGTGCGTGGACCGCCAGCAGATCGTCAAGGTGGCCTTCTTCGGCCAGGCCGTTCCCGCGACCGAACCGGTCTATGACGGCAATCCGTACTATTCAGGCGTGAACCTTTGGTCAGATGGCCCAGACTACGAGCGGGCGAAGGCGCTCCTCAAAGAGGCCGGCGCAGAAGGGCTCAAATTCACCTTCGATGGGCAGCCCCAAGTGCCAACCCAAGTCAAGACGGCGCAGGTGCTCCAGCAGCAGTTGAAGAACGCCGGGATCGAGATGGAGATCCAAAACTACGAGTCTGGTGAGTGGATTACTCGCCTCTTCACGAAGGAGTACACGGCAACGGTCTCCTATTGGAGCGCCACGCTCGATCCTGCTCATTTCCTCTATCCAGGACTGCTTTCCACATCGCCATGGAATATCACTGGCTACGGCACGCCAGAGATGGACGCGGCGCTTGATGCCTTTGCGATGGAAACCGATTTTGAGAAACGCAAAGCAGCCTACAAGGCCCTGATCGAGCTGTATCAGCGCGATGCGCCGTTGATTCCACTGGACAACCAAATCCAGCAATACTGGGTCCGCACGAACGTGTACGGCATGACGCCGCTTCCCTCGATGGAGATTCGGATGGAACCCGTCTACATCGTTGGGGAATCCTGATCGAAAAGTACAGGCTCGGTCCGGTGCGCTCATGCCAATCGCAAGCACGGACTAGATTGATGGAGCCAGCGCATGCTGCTCGGGTTTGTGGCGAAGCGATTTCTCCTTACCGTGCCAGCGATGCTGGCGATGTCTGTGCTCGTCTTTGCCATCATCCGGCTTGTGCCGGGCGATCCGGCGTTAGTAATCCTCGGGCTCCGGGCGACGCCCGAAAGCGTCGCGGCCCTGCGCCGCGATTTCCGCCTCGACGAGCCCATCTGGGTGCAATATGCTCACTGGCTTGGACAGGTGCTAAGAGGCGATCTTGGCATCGACTACCGTACCCATGAGCCGATTCGCGAACAGTTGCTTACACGGCTTCCGGTAACGCTGGAAATGGCCATCCTCGCTATGCTCATGTCGATCGTGATGGCCATTCCGCTCGGCATCCTGGCCGCGGTGCGACGCGGACCCGCCGAGGCCGGAGCAACCACGCTCGGCTTGCTCGGCATTTCCATCCCGGACTTTTGGCTCGGTGTGATGCTGATTCTCCTCATGGCACTCGTCCTCGGATGGCTGCCCTCCTCCGGCTACGTTCCGCTGCGAGAATCTGTTTGGGACAACGTGCGACACATGCTCTTGCCCTCCTTTACCCTTGCTGTCAACCTCGCTGCGGTGCTGACGCGAACGACCCGCGCGGCAGTCCTCGACGCCCTCGGCCGTCCCTACGTTCAAACCGCGCGGGCGAAGGGTCTGCACGAGCGCGCGGTAGTGATTGGCCATGTGCTGAAAAACGCGGCGGTTCCCATCGTGACTGTCCTGGGATTGCAGCTTGGCTACATTCTTGGAGGAGCGATCATCATCGAGCAGATATTCGCGCTGCCCGGTGTGGGGCGGCTCACATTGAACGCGGTTCTGGAGCGCAACTATCCTGTTATCCAAGGCGCTGTCTTGCTAGTCACCTTCCTCTTCATGCTCGTCAATATTCTGACCGATGCTCTCTACGCGCTGCTCGACCCACGGATTCGGGGCGCATGACCGGTATCATGGCAAAGCCTCAACCGTAAGCGATTCGACAAGGACAACACCGTGCAGGTGACAGGCTCAGCCGTCGTTGGTGTGCCGCTCCTGGCCAGAGGCGAAACCGGTGGGCGCTCTCGCCGCTGGTGGCACGTGCTCCGCCGTAGCAACCGCACGACGATCGGCCTGATCATCATCGTTATCGTGACAATCCTGGCGACGCTCGCGCCGGTTATTGAGCGCTTCGATCCAACCTATGGCGACTTCGACAACCTTCTTGCCGGCCCATCCATGAAACACTGGTTTGGGACAGACAACTTCGGCCGGGATGTGTTTACGCGCGTCATCTACGGTTACCGCGTCTCGATGGCGGTAGCGGTTGCCTCCGTTGCCCTCGCCATCGCCGTTGGTCTCCCATTGGGCATGCTGGCGGGGTATTTTGGCAATCCACTCGACAACCTCGTCATGCGCCCGCTTGATCTCCTCATGTCCTTTCCGCCGATTCTGCTCGCTGTTACTCTGGTGGCTATCTTCGGAACCGGAACAACGGTCACGATTTTGGCACTCGCTATCATTTGGACTCCCATCATGGCGCGAGTCCTACGTGGATCGGTACTCACCGTTCGCAATGAGGAGTACGTTGACGCCGCACGAGCGATCGGAGCCTCCGCCCTGCGCGTGATGTTGCGTCACGTGCTGCCGAACAGTCTTGGCCCCCTGGTGGTACAAGCCTCGATCAGCATGGGAATCGCTATCCTGATTGAGGCATCCCTTTCGTTCATTGGCCTCGGCACACAACCGCCCAATCCTTCCCTCGGTCTCATGCTCGCTGAGGGACGAGATTTCATGCGCGAGACGCCATCCGTTGTCGTGTTTCCTGGCCTCGCGATTATGATCGCTGTTCTTGGCTTTAACCTCGCGGGCGATGGCATCCGAGATTTGCTCGCCGCTGGCCGGCGATAACACAACAGAGGTGATGAGCCATGACCGTAGCACATCGGGAACATTTGCCTCTTTCCGGCCACTGGATCGTACGGCCAGATGTGCAATCCTGGCCAGCAGCATTCGCCTTCATCAACCGCCTGCTCAGGGAAGGCGGCCGCGTCCTGGTGAGCGGAGCAGATCCGTCATCTCGCCTGCCCGCGGGCACGTTCATCATCCCTACGCACGATGTCGGGCTTTCGCCACAACCCGACGAAGCCACGTTGCGCCGCGCCGCCGATCAGGCCGGGGTCGAGCTTGCTCGTCTCGACGAATCAGCCTCTGTCATCGCCTCATTGCTTCGACCCGTGCGGGTCGGGCTCTATGGAGGTGGAGGCGCACCGTTCAACCATGCGGCGATTCTTGCCACTTGCGGTTTCCCGATTCGCTTTCTCAACGAAGCGGATGTGAATGCCGGCGAGCTTACCACCGTTGACGTCTTCATCATGCCGGGCGGCGGTGGCCGAGCCATGCATGGCCAGCTTGAACCGCTTGGTGAGGACGGATGCCGAGCAATTGCGGAGTGGGTCCGGCGCGGCGGCATGTACATTGGCTGCTGTGCTGGCTCATATGATTGCATTGTCAACACGGCTGCCTTTGTCGAGTCATTGCCACCTCAGCGATGCCTCCAAATCATCAACGCCGCACCGTGGCGAGCCGATCAGGCAATAGAGTTCTTGGGCGTGCAATCGCCCGGTGTTGGCGTGATCCGCGTTCGGGCTGCCCGGCACGATCATCCTGTCATGTGGGGGATGCCAGACGAATTCCCCATCGTCCACTACAACGGGCCAGTGTTGGACATTCTTTCCGAGCGCGTCGTCACCGGTGCCTCACGTGCCATCGGTCTCGCGGAATTCGCTGGCTGGACGGAGCGATTTACGCCTGCAGAAGCGTTTGCTGGCCAGGCTCCCACTGAGGATACGTTTATCAGCCGGGCCGTGGCAGCGCGCCGGTTTGCAATTGCCGCTGGTGAGTTCGGACTCGGCCGTGTTGTTGCGTTCGGCTCCCATCCAGAGTTTGGCTTCGACTTGGCAATGACCGAGTGGGGCGCACCTGCCCGCATGCTGGCCAATGCCGTGCTCTGGCAAGCCACCGCGTCTCCCGTACGCTGTCCGCAGCCAGTGATGGAATCGGATTTCCCTGGTCACAGCATCGCGCTGCCCGCGGGCAGTGCCCTTATTCGCGTGCCTGACCAGGTGCGGCCCCTGACGAAACGGGCCGCTGAGCTCCAAGCGCGGAGTCTCGATCCACAACCATCGTGGCTGGCGCCAGCCTACGCGTTGTCCGTGTTCGGATTATCCCCAGTCGAGATTTGGCATCAGGCGCTGAGCGAAATCCAGACCCTGGCCGAGCGCATTGCTGCACTGGCTCTCCAGCTCCACTCACGCCTCAGTACGCTTTCCGAGCTGAGCAACGATGCGACCCGCCCCACCATCCAGGACACACTCCTGCTTGCCGACCGCCTGACGCTCGCTGAGCGCGCCCCTGAATGGGACCAGGATGGGGGCTTCCAGGGCATCCTGGCCCTGCTTCGTTCGGCAACGACCATGTGCGAGACCGCGCTCAACAACTGGGATATTGAACTCGGGCCTCCAGCCGGGCCATATGGATACCTTGCAGAAAATCCGTATCACCTGGTCGCCGGGTCGTACCTTGCGGCGGTGGGCCTGGTTGCGGGAGCGTTCCACCTTCTGCGCGTGATCGAGGCCGAAACGACGCTGGCCGAGTGGCGAGCCGGATCTCAGCGCCCTGCGCTGGTCACAGCCTGAACACAGGAGCACATGGTTGTGTTACGCGATCACCAGGCGATCACGATTGCCGCCGTCGGGGATATCATGCTTGAGCAACGGCTGCGCGAAACCGATATCGCGGCCGCGCATCCCCTCCTGGCAGACGCCGACATCACCATCGCGAATCTTGATGCGGTGCTGTCCTCCCGCGGCGATCCAGTGCCGAAGTGGGTGAATCTGCGTGGCCCGCGCGAGGCTGCCTGGGATCTGCACGCGCTGGGCGTTGATGTCGTCTCCCTCGCGAACAACCATGCCATGGACTTCCGCGCCGAGGGCATGCTGGACATGCGCCAGGCCCTGCAGGCAGCCGGCGTGCGGCCAATTGGCGCGGGCTGCACGCTTGCTGAGGCTTGTGCCCCTGCGGTCTTCGACGTGCGCGGACGCGCTGTTGCCATTCTTGGTATTTCCTGCACCCTTCCCGAAGGATCGGCCGCCGGGCCCTCCTCGCCCGGCATCGCTCCGGTGCGCATCCACACGGCCTACCATGTCGATGAATCCCTGTCGCTGGAGCAACCCGGCAGCATGCCAGCGGTGCGCACCTGGCCCGACGAGCGCCATCTCGCCAGGGCGCGCGACGACGTCGCGCGGGCCAAGGCAGCGGCGGATCATGCGATCGTCGTGGTGCACTGGGGCGTACCCGCTCCCTGGAGGACGCCAGTCCAGCCTATCATCCAAGACTACCAGCGGCATTTGGCCCATGAGCTGATCGAGGCTGGAGCAGATGCCATCCTCGGCATCCATGCGCATGAGCTTCATGGCATCGAGATCTACCGTGAGCGGCCCATCGCGTACTGTCTCGGCAACTTCTGGGTCGATTCACTCCCGCGCCACTCCTGGCTCAGCCGCGAATCCCTCGTGTTGCGCATGCTCCTGCGAGCGAACATGCTGCCGGAGATCGAGATCGTGCCCGTGTTTCTGGACGATGCCGGTGTGCCACGTCCCGACCCGCATGCACGGTCGGTGACACTCCTGGCGGAGCGAAGCCGGGAGTTTGGCGTGACGGTGGAAGCGGAGGGAGGACGGTACGTCGTCCGTCCACTCCCGGCGCCGCCCTACGCGTCGGCAAGATCAAGCTTGAGGTAGGCCTCGTAGATCTGCCGCGTGCGGGGCGCGGCGAACGAGACCCCTTCACCCGACGACTCCACCATCACGATGGACGCAATCGTGGCCCGGCCACCATACGGGCCAAACGCGGCGAACCAGGAGTGAGGTTTTTCGGCTTTGTTGAGCTGATTCTGCGCCGTTCCCGTCTTCCCGGCAATGGGCCAATCGAAATCACCAAAGACCTTTGCCGAGCCAACTCCCCACGGATTACTCGTCTGATCGCGAAGGGCCGAGCGAATCTCCTCCAAATTTGCCTCAGAAATTGGAAGCTCGCGAATCACCCGGCGCTTCCCGATCCGCGTCTGGGTGCCATCGGCATCGCGGCTGAACTCGACGATGAATGGCTGGAGCAGCGTTCCCCCATTGGCGATCGCCGCATAGGCGTTCGCCATCTGCAGTGGCGTCGCCTCGAGATAGCCTTGACCAATGGCGAGGTTGACCGCGTCGCCGTGCGCCCAATAGTCGTTCAAGACATCGAGCTTCCACGCCGGATCTGGCACAGTCCCGGCGATCTCTTGCAAGTAGGGGATATTGGTAGGGGCGCCCAGCCCGAACGCCTTGGCCATGTCGGGCAGAAGCCGGCTGTCCTTCTTGTCCAGCTCGTAGCCAAGCTCGTAGAAGACCGTGTTGCAGGACTGCACGAGTGCATTGTGGAGGGTCAGGACTCCTTGCGGGCCGGTGCCGTATTCATACGTCCAGTCCCGGAACACGGATTCTGTGCCAGGAATGCTCCACTCTTGCGGGCAATCAATCTCACTTTGGCCGGTGTAGCCGAGATGCTCCATTGCGGCCGCCATCGTGATCACTTTGAAGATCGAGCCGGTCGGATAGGCCGCCTGGGTAGCCCGGTTCAGCAATGGGCGCTGTCGCTCGCTGAAAATGTACTTCGCGTCAGCCTCGGTCAGTCCCTTGACAAAGAGGTTCGGGTCGAATGTGGGATGACTCACCAGCGCCAGCACCGCACCGTTGCGCGGATCGAGCACGACCGCGCTCCCCTTGACATTCCCCAGGGCCTCATCAACCGCCTTTTGCAAGCGAATATCAATCGTGAGCACGAGATCTTTCGCAGGAACGGGCCGGCGCTTGGCAATGACCACCCGCTCTGCCCGCGTCTGGCACTCCACAACGCGAAGGCGCGCCCCAGGCTTGCCGGTCAAGAGATCGTTGGCCGCGGCCTCAATGCCCGCCCGCCCGATGACATCGGTTTCTGACAGGCGCCCTTCGGTATCCGCTGCGAGATCCTCTGCTGTCACCGCCTGCACGTAGCCAGTCACATGCGCGGCAATCGGGCCGTAGGGATAGATCCGGGCGGTCTTATCGCGGACCGCCACCCCCGGCAACTGGGACAACCCATTGAGAATCCGCTGCTCCATCGGCTCGGGCAAGTCCGTGATGGGGACAAACCAATCCGGATTAGCGTCCTTGTACCGCGCCTTGATGTCCGAGACACTGATGCCCAGCAGCTTGCTGAGCGCTTGGACTTCCGCCTCCTCATTCTCGAACAGCTTGGGAATGACGCCGACCTCATTGACGATGCCATCGTAGGCGAGCATTTCGCCGTTCCGGTCGAGAATTGCCCCCCGCTTTACGGGATCTGTCGTAAAATCAATGCAACCATCACCGAGGTCTTTGAAGATGAGCGACGGCGTCCACGCGACTTTCCAGCCATCGCCTTCCCATCGCAGTTGGATGCGGTTGTCTTCTTCGATCGTCCCAATCTTGCTCGATTCCATGACGACATGGATCGGCACTTGCGTCTCCAGATCGGGCTCACCGATCTCGGTGATCTTCACGTTGGTCAGCCCAGCCTCTTCGGCAATGCCCTGGTATCTGCCAACGAAGTAATCACGAGCAAGTTGCCGCTGCTGCGCCTCGGACAACGCTTCGAAGCCCTCATCGTTGCCGTGCTGATCGACGTAGACGCGGCGGGCGAGCGCCTGCCACGAATCCATTGAGACAAGCGCGAACATGCCGTCGTAGTCTCCTGCCTCCCATCGGGCGGCCCACTCCTGGACAGCGTCGGTGATGAAGATCGGGTCGGCAGGCGCAGGACTTGGCGACACTGGGCTCGGTGCTGGTGTGGCAGCCTCCTGGCTTTGCGCGTGAAGGTTCTGCGACGTCTCTTTCACGGCTGTTGGCTCGGGAGTGCGCGTCGCCGGAGGCACGGGTGTGGGCTCGGCGGTCGCGGTCCTCTGATTCGTCTCTTCTGGGCGGGCGGTCGGGGATGGCTCCGGCACCAGGCCAGCCATGGCTGACGGCTCAGGCGTCGTGCGGGAGACGGTCTGGAGCCGCGCCGCCTCAAGCAGGCGATCGGCCGATGCCCCGGAGAGGATCCAAACCGCGACGCCGATGCCAGCCAGCACGATTAACGCGGCAACCACCCAGGGCCAGCGCGCCGATCGCTCTTGGGCGGCATAGATCGAGTGATACCGAGACACCCGAGACGATCCTCTTCGACGGAGCGATCTCACCCCTTGCGACGGGCGGGAACTCGGAGCGGGGCACCAGAGCGCGACACGCTCTTGCACGCTCCATGCTGCCAGCCAGCGCGCTTATCGTCAAGGCATGCCGCGCGCCACGGCGAGGTCCCGCTCCCAGCGGCTCCCACATTCTTGGGAACGCTAGCTGGCGCGATCCGGTTTCTTCGCGGCACTTCCGGCTTTGGATGCGGCATGTCCGGCTTGGTTACCAATGCGACCGGCGCCTCTCCCGTATGCCGTCATGACGAGAGGGAAGGATGGCCTTTTATACTAACGGGCGGGTGGCACCCCTCGCCGCCAACCGCAACGAGACGAACACTGCGCGCAGCATCGCCGCTTGCCAGGCATGGCCAAACGGCTGACGAAGGAGCAACAGGAGCATTGGCAATGAGCACGAGCGGGTTCAGCACCCCGAGCCGAGTTGGAGAGAGCGGATCGCGACTTGGGGGATTCCTGGTTGCGTTGGCGCTGCTCTTCGCTCTGACACCTGGTCTCGCTGGCGCCCAAGACCCGGTAACGTCGCGCGGCCTCGGAGAGCCGCCGACAACCGGCACCTTGCGCCCCGGACCGATCGGCGCCAGCCCGCGCCCGTTCCGAGTCACCGGTGTGCGGCCCGTCGCCATCCGCATCAAGGAGGCTCACGTCGACGCGCAGGTCGAGCAGCAGGACATCGTCGACGGCGTCATGCAGGATCCATCGGGCCCGTTCGTCGTCGCCTGGTACAAGGAGACCGGGAAGCTCGGTGAAGACAACAACATCGTGATGGCGGGCCATCTCGACTATTGGGATGTCGGCGCTGCCGTCTTCTACGAAGTCGGCAAGCTCAAGAAAGGCGACGTTATCGAGGTCACCGGCGATGATGGGCAGGTCTATCGCTACGCGGTGCAGTGGGTCAAGAGTTACAAGGTGGCAGAGCTTAGCGCGAAGGCGGTTCAGGAAATTGTTGGCAAGACCAAAGAAGAATCCGTGACGCTGATTACCTGCGGTGGCCCGTTCGACTACGAGCGGGGGGAGTACCTTGAGCGCGTCGTCGTACGCGCCGCTCGCATCACCGACTGAGCGGTCCAGCATCAGCGGCTGGCGGATTCTCCGTGTCTGAGGGCGCTGCCGTCGCCCGCGCCCCGCTCTGGACACGGCTCACCACGCAGGCAAGCCCCCTGAAGGGTCTAGTTACCTCACGACTTGCGAAGCTACGCAGCCGGCTAAAGGCGGCTTTGCGGGATCAGCGCGAGTCTTGAGGCCCGCACTCCCGCCGCGCGATGCCTGGCTCGCATCGCGCCTCTTGTACCAAGATTGGATGCCGCACCGTACACGGACAGAGATCCGGCTCCGGCCAGCCTGGCTGGGCCTGCCAAGCCATTTCCGTGGCTTTTCCTCTGAGCCAGTGGCGCAACTTTCCCGGCGTTGCTACGATTCACGTGCTCGTCATCACCCGTGAACGGCGCGTTCCTGGACAGCGCGCATTCGCCTGCACCGCGCATTCGCAAGGCTCAGGACGGACGCACGTCTTGGGGAGCGGCCTTTCCGGTGGTTCCTGACGAGTCTGGAGCGATCGCGTCAACTGGAGGGAGCGTCGATGAGAAGCAGCGTCGGTCACCGGCTTGGCCGGCAGGTCCTCTGGGCAATCGCGATTCTTGGGCTCATGCTGTACGGTGGGAGCGCGGCGCTCGCCCAAGAGGAAAAGCCGTATTACTCCGACACGCAGGGACCGCCGCAACCCGGCGGCATGGTGAACTATCTGCTGTACGAAGATGCAGACCGCCTCAACCCAGTGCTTGGCAACACCTCTATCGCCGCTCAGGTCGTCACCACCATTCTCGAAGGATTGACGGAGAACGACCCAGACGGAAATTACGTGCCGATCCTCGCCGCAGACTTGCCAACGCTTGAGAACGGCGGCGTCTCCCAGGATCTGACGACGGTCACGTGGAAGCTCAAGCCCGATGTCGTTTGGAGCAATGGCGAACCGTTCACGTCGGAGGACGTGAAATTCACCTGGCAGGCGGCCGTCCATCCTGCAAACGGCGCGATCCTGGCTGGCCGCTACGCGCAAATCGCCGATATTCAGACGCCAGACCCGCACACGGTGGTTATCACCTACAAGGAGTTCAATGCGGGATATCTCGATCAGTTCCCGTGGATTTTGCCCCGCTTCGCGGGCCCAGTGGATGACATGCAGAACTGGGAGTTCAATCGCAATCCGATCGGCACCGGGCCATTCATGCTCAAAGAATGGGTCTCTGGTGACCACATCACGGTCGTGAAGAACCCGCGCTACCGGGAAGCGGCTGCCGGCAAGCCCTACATCGACGGCATCAATTTCCTGGTGGTCCCTGCTGAAGAAGCGCGCACGGCGATGATGATCCAAGAGGACGCCCACATCATGCTCTGGGCGGGGAACGACGCCGAGGCGCAGATCGAAGCAGCAGGAGTCGCGACGGGCCGCACCGCGCCTGGTATCTGGGTGTTGGAACTCCGCTTCAACCTCTCCAAGCCCTTCGACGGCGATCCCGGCCCAACCCCGCCGCACCCGATCCTCGGCGACCGCCGCGTTCGCGAGGCGATCACGATGGCGATCAATCGCCAGCGCATCAACCACGAGCTCCTGGCAGACACAACGGTCTACGATATCGATTCTCCGCTTGCTGTCGGTTGGATGGCGTGCCAGGTGGAACCTTGGACCTACGACCCGGAGCGGGCGAAGGCTTTGCTCGATGAGGTGGGATGGAGGGACGACGACGGCGACGGCATACGCGAGGCTCACGGGATCCCCGATGTGGCGGACGGCACGAAGCTGTCGCTCATGATGAATGGCTACACCGGCTTTTCGACCCTTGAGCTGGTCGAGCTCGCTGTTCAGGAAGATCTCAAGAACGTCGGTATCGAAGTGAAGATCGAAAACCAAGATTTTGCGGTCATCTTTGGCACGTGGGCGGACAAATCTCCACGCATGCTCGGCGACTATGACCTGCTGATCTACGACGCTGGGCTCTTTGCCGAGCCAGGCGCGGATATCGAGCAAGATTTCGCCTCCTACATGATCCCATCGGAGACGAATCAGGGCGGCACCAACATCTACCGGTGGAACCGGCAGGATGTGGATGCCTGGATCAAGGCCGCCAACAGCACACCAGATATCAATGTCCGACGCGAGAACTTCTGCAAGGTCGCCAACGCGCTGCGCGAGGACATTGTCACGTTCCCGATCCTGCAATTCGCCGAAGGCAGCGTCTATTCCCACAAGCTCCACGGCTTTACTGTCAGCACTTGGGAATGGAGCACGTGGGATGCCGAGAACTGGTGGCTTGAGCAGGAGTAGGAGTCAGGCTTGGGGGATAGGGGTTAGGGGCTGGGGAAGGTGCGAGCTACGAGCGGCGAGCTTCGAGTGGTGAGCTTCGAGTGGTGAGCTTTCGGTCGTCAGGTGTCAGCTATCCGTAGGGGCGCGATTCATCGCGCCCATCCGTCAACGGGAAGGGAGTCACCGGTAGCCGCCCCAGGGGTCGGGGGTCGGGGGTCGGGAGTCGGGAGTAAGGGTAAGTGTGCTATGGGCTACCGGCTATCAGCGATCGGCTCATAGCTCACAACTCGAAGCTCGGCGCTCGAACCCTCCCTGACCCCCAACTCCTGACCCCTCCCCAGCCCCTAGCCCCTGATACCTGACACCTAGCGGCTGGTAGCTCCCTAATCTCCGAGGGCGAACGATGAGCAGGTATATCCTCAGGCGGTTGATCGGAGCCATTCCGCTGCTACTGCTCGTCAGCATGGCTGTTTTCGGCTTGCTCAAGGCTGCGCCAGGCGGGCCAACCGGGGCCTACATGTACCGCGCAGCCGGGCTCGATCCCCAAGCGATCTACGCGATGGAAGAGCGACTTGGCCTCCACGATCCCCTGTATGTGCAGTACTGGAAATGGCTCAGCCGGGTGTTGCAGGGCGACTTGGGTCAGTCTTCGAAGACGAAGCGGCCAGTGACCACGGAAATTTGGAGCGTGCTGCCCAACACGCTCGTTCTTATGACGACCGCCTGGCTGGTGACCTTGCTGATCGCCATACCGGTTGGAATCTACTCGGCGGTTCGCCAGTATTCCTGGTTTGACCATCTGGTCACCGGCCTGACCTTTGTCGGGCAGTCGGTACCGATCTACTGGCTCGGACTCATTCTGATTTTGATCTTTTACCTCACCTTGGAGAACCCCTGGACCGGCGAGCCGCTCCTCCCCGCTGGTGGTGTCAAGACGCTCGGGGCGGATTTCTCGCTGTGGGATCGCATTCGGCACCTGATCCTTCCCGTCACGATGCTTGCCGCCGGGTGGGTCGCCTGGTACTCGCGCTTCCTGCGCGCTTCTATGCTCGAAGTTATCCATCAGGATTACGTGCGCACGGCGCGCGCCAAGGGGTTACGCGAGCGCGTCGTGATTCTCCGGCACGCGTTTCGCAACGCCGCCATTCCCCTCATCACCCTGATGGCCTTGGACCTCCCGTATTTGTTCTCTGGCGCGGTCTTCACCGAGGTGATCTTCTCCTGGCCCGGCATGGGCCGGCTGTTCTATGACGCCGCCGAGCTTCGCGACTACGGCGTGCTGATGGCGGTGATCATGATCACTTCGACGTTGATTGTGCTTTCGAATCTCCTCGCGGACGTGATGTATGCGCTGCTTGACCCGCGTATCCGTTACTCGTAAGGTGATGCCAAGGGCCTGCTTCCTTCTCTCTCACCAGCCGGAGCGAGACCAATGACCGTCGCATCACCCCATGCGCGCCCCTCAACCAGGATGCGCATGCCAGAGGATCTGGCCACAAGCCCAGGCAGGCGCCAGGAGACGATGCTTGGCCTCATCACGCGCCGGTTTCTCCGCCACCGACTGGCCACGGCAAGCTTGATCATCCTGCTTGCCCTGGCGCTGTCCGCGATCCTCGCTCCCCTCGCGCCCCACGATCCGAACGCTCTCTCACCCATCGAGCGCCTGCAAGGGCCATCACGCGATCACTGGCTCGGCACCGACAAGGCCGGGCGCGATATCTTCGCGCGTACTCTCTGGGGCGGGCGTATCTCCTTGATCATCGGTCTCGCTGCCACGGGCGTTGCCCTCGTGATTGGCACGGCCATCGGGGCACTGGCGGGATATTTCGGGGGCAAGACCGACGCGGTCTTGATGCGTCTGACCGACGTGTTCCTCTGCTTTCCACAACTCTTCGTGCTCATCGTTGCTGCAACATTGATCCGCACCACCTCGCTTCGCGTGTTGCAAGGCAGCATCGCCCCCATTGCCATCGTGATTGGCGTCTTGTCGTGGATGGGACTGGCCAGGATCGTGCGCGCGACTTTTCTCGCTCTTCGCGAAAAGGAGTTCGTCGAGGCCGCGCGGGCCGCGGGCGCCGGCCACGCGCGAATCATCCTGCGACACGTGCTTCCCGGAGCGGTGGGGCCGATCGTGGTGCAGGCCACACTGCTCATCGCCGCATCGATCATCACCGAATCGGGTCTCAGCTACCTTGGCTTCGGCGTACAGCCCCCGACCGCATCGTGGGGGAATCTTCTGCGCGATGCTCAGGCGCACATGCGCACACTACCTGTCTTCGCAATCGCCCCGGGACTCATGATTTTCCTCACCGTCATGAGCATTAACTTCGTGGGGGATGGCATCCGGGATGCGCTGGATCCCTACTCTCGACGGTAACTAGCTGGGCACCTGCCCGCGTTGCGCTACTCCTCGTCCTCCTCGTCATCCCACAAGACACGCTTGGCAAGCGCATCCGGGTCATAGCCGGCATCGGAGTCGGGATCCCACCAATCGAAGAGATACTCCATATCCGAGAGCATCGAGACGCCAACGTCTGACCAACGCTCGGTTACCTCCTCGAAATCAAACTCAACACTTTCCACTACGCCAGGATTTCTCATATACCGAGTAGCCGGGAAACTCCCTTCGCTGTACAAAGCCAATGATCCAAGAAAACTCATAAGATTTTCGAAGCGCTTCTTCGCCTGCTCCTCGCTGTGCGCAACAATCTCAAATACATTACGCACTCGGTACACCTTGAACGATCGCGGCCAATCCGAATCATCTCCTTGTAATTTGTCATGAACTTGCCGCAGACTTTCGAAGAACTCTGACATCGCTCCCCTCCCACTTCAGTACTGCCTGCTTCAGCTTTGCAAACCCCGCGCCAATGCTCCGCCTATTTTCAGGCATCTGCTGCCTTTTTGTCTCCTGCCGCGATCATTTGACGGCGGGACGCAGCACTTTGGCGCGCAGCATAGGCAGCTTGTGGTGGCAGCGGACCAGGATTCAGCAGCGCAAGCACGGGAGCAACATAAGCAGACCATGCCTCAGGATCGAGGGAATAAAACACCCACTGTGCCTCTCGCCGCGCTCGCACCAAGCCCAACTCCCGTAACTTACCGAGGTGATACGAAATGAGCGGCTGCGGAATGCCCAGCGTGGCGATGAGCTCAGCAACACACCGCTCGGCCTGCATTAACTCGCGCACAATGCGAAGCCGGTTGCGATCTCCCAAGAACTTCAAAACCGCAACGGTCCGGTCAATCTCTTCGTCAGCCATCCCCAGCCCCACGCCTACCCATACCGGACCACATCGTCCGATCTCCCGGTCCAAGCGCCCAATGCACCTCTATTGCCCAATTCGTTATCTTCGCCAAAGAATAGATTTCGCGCAAGACCGTCGTGCACAACCACGGCCCTGGCAAGCCGGTGGCTCACCACATGCGCGTGCGCCGCCTGCGAGGACGCGGTTCCCGGCACTAGTCGTAGAAGCTCGGAGCCAATCGCAGCTCCGCCCACTGTCCAGGATCGTGTCCGGTGATGAGCAGTGCGCCCTCACGCTCTGCGAGATCTTTGAGTCGGTGAGCGCTGCGCTTGGCCTCGTCCGGATCGTGATACCCGCTCCAATTGTCCGTTTCCAGATTTTCAAGGGTGTAAATCGCATCAATCGCCAGGATCACTGGACCGGTTTTCGGGAGCCGTACCAGGACCGACATGTGACCAGGCACATGACCCGGCGTAGCGAGCAAGACTACGCCCGGCTTGATTTCGACATCTCCCTCGATCAGCTCATAGTGCAGGTGCGGCAGATCCCAGCAGTCTGCCGGGAACCGGGCCGGATTCTCCTTCGCATACTCGTAGGCCGCTCGCTGAGTAACGATCCGGGCGTTGCCAAAATCACCGTGGTTACCCGCGTGGTCGAAATGGAAATGCGTGCTGACCAAGATGTCGATATCGTCGGGGGTGAGGCCGAGCTCGCCGAGCCGGTTCCGGATGTCATGCTCCGGCTTCATGACCGGCGTAAGGTACTTGCCGAATTCTGTTCCACCGAAGGTAGCGTCTGGCTGAGTGATGTGCTTCCGATGCATCCCTGAATCAACCAGGATGTGCGTGCCATCGTCCGTCTCGATCAGATAGCCAACGATGGGAATCACGATCCGGTTGCCCACCCCGCTCCCTGGCGTCAGCACCCGGCCCTTGTCCACGTCGCAATAGCCCAGGTTGATCAAAAAGAGCTTCACCGACCACCGCTCCTTCCGCGTTGCAACCACCAGCTATGAGTGGCATTATCGCCACCAGAGCCGGTTTCGCGCTTGCCGTTCTCTTCGTACAATGACCCCGCGTGGATTAGCGTGGAAGGAAAGGGTGAACGATGCGCCTCGCGCTCTATCTCCGTCCCTGGCGAACAGAAATGTGGACACTCGCCGCGCAGCTTGGCGTGGATGTCGCCGTGACCGGAATTCCCACCGACGGACCGGGCGCACCGAAGCGCTGGGACTTCACCAGCCTGCTTCACTTGCGCCAGGCCTTCGCTGACGAGGGAATTGAGGCCATGGTCATAGAAGACAGTCCGCCCATGGACCGCATCCGCTTGCGCCAGCCGGGCTGGGAAGACGAGCTTGCCGCGGTTGCCGAGTTCATCACCAATATGGGAGCGGCAGGGTTCCGCGTCTGGTGCTACAACTGGATGGCCGCGTTCAACTGGTATCGCACGTCGGTCACCACGCGCGCCCGCGGTGGGGCGTTGGTGACGAGCTACGATCATCGCTTGACCGAGCGCGCGCCGCTGACCGAGGCAGGGATCGTCGAAGAGGAACGCCTCTGGGACAGCTATGCCGCGTTCATCGAGGAGATTATCCCCGTCGCCGAGGCTGCTGGTGTCACGCTGGCCCTGCATCCAGACGATCCTCCCCTCTCCCCGATCCGGGGCGTTGCCCGGATCTTTCGATCGCCAGAGGCGTTTGAGCGAGCACTCGCCTTGAGCCCAAGCCCGAACCACGCCATCACCTTCTGCCAGGGCTCGTTCGCTACGATGGGCGTCGATATCCCGGCTACGATTCGCCGGATGGCGGCGGTTCGGCCCATCCCATTCGTTCATTTCCGCGACGTACGCGGAACGCCGGACAATTTCGTCGAGACGTTCCACGATGACGGCCCGACCGACATGCTCGAAGCGATGGCAACGTATCAAGCGATCGGTTTTACCGGACCGATGCGGCCCGATCACGTTCCGACCCTGTATGGGGACGCGAACGATACGCCCGGCTACACGACGCGCGGGCGGTTGTACGCGATTGGCTACATGCGCGGCTTGATGGAAGCAGTCAAGAGTGGCCGGCTCGGCCCGAAGCCGGCTAGCGAGGCGATGGCTCGGGTCTGAGCCAACACAGAAGCGAGGTCAGTCCCCGGTATCTCGAGGCCATTCGCCAGGCGGCAGCGGCTCCGGCCGGGGGACAGAGGACGCGAGGGTGACGCGCTGACCCGTCTCGGCAGCGATGTGTATACCGTGCATTGCCTCAAGCACGTGATACGCAAGGTCGCCAGATGCCCGATGTGGCCGGCCGGCCCGGGCAGCGGCCGCAAGCTCGGCTACGCCCAATCCCCGCCAATTGTTCGTGAAGCGAGAGGGGAGTGGCACATCGGTCCAATCGTCCTCTGGCCGGTGCCGCCAGCGCACGGGTCCTCCGAAGGTGTTCGGATCGGGCACACTCAGGGTACCGTCGCTGCAGTAGATCTCGATGCGCGCCTCGTGCCCCCAGACATCGAAACTGGTCACGAGCGTGGCGATGGGACCACTGGTGAACTCGACCACTGCTGAGACATGCGTCGGGACGCGCACGGGGATCGTCTCACCCCGGCGCGGCTCGCTCGTCACCGTCCGGGTGGGGAAGCTGGCGCGAGCAGCACCTGTTACCCGGTGAATCGGGCCGAGCAGCGCGACGAGCGCGGTCAGGTAATACGGTCCCATGTCAAAGAGTGGTCCGCCACCCGGCGCATAGTAGAACGCTGGATCAGGATGCCAGCTTTCATGCCCATGACAGAGCATGAAGGCTGTCGCCGCGACCGGGGTACCGATCACGCCACGATCAATCACATCTCGGCAGGCTTGCAGACCAGCGCCAAGGAAGGTATCGGGAGCGCACCCGACGCGCACACCACGGCGTTGCGCCTCTTCCAAGAGAAGTTTCGCCTCGGCAAGCTCGATTGCCAGCGGCTTTTCGTTGTACACCGACTTCCCCGCTCGGACGGCTGCCAAGGCGATCTCCGCGTGCGCCGCGGGGATCGTAAGGTTGAGCACGAGATCTATCTCGGGATCGGCCAGTAGTGCCTCGACCGGCAGCACGCGCGGCACGCCATGCCGATCCGCCTTCTCAACCGCCCTCTCCATGATCAGATCGGCGCACGCCACGACGCACAGCGACGAGAACCGCTGGAGATTCGAGAGATACACGTCGCTGATTTTGCCGCAACCGACGACTCCGATCTTCACGTGGCAGTCTCCTCGTTACAGGTCGCTCACTCAGCCTCGGCTGGCAACTGCCGCGCGGCCCACAGCATCCCTCGCTCCACGATCGTCCGCGCCTCGGGCACCTGAAAATCGTCCACCGTATGGCCGATGGAGCAGTAAAACACCCGGCCTGCGCCCCAACGGCGCTTCCAGACAACCGGCATCACCGTCCCCGCGATCCACGGCACATGCTCTCCGCTGAACGCCGTGGTCGCAAGCACCTCGTTCGACGGATCGACGTGGAGATAATACTGCTCGGATCGCATCCGGAAATCACTCAGTCCTACCATGATCGGATCGTCCGGGCGCTCGATATGGACCGCATAGTCGATGATGTCACCGGGATGCGCGACCCACTGCCCGCCGACCATGAACTGATAACGAGGATTGTTGCGGAAGCTGTCAGCCAGACCACCGTGCCAGCCAGCAATGCCGACGCCACGTTCCACCGCCGCGAGCAGCCCCATCTCCTGGTCCCGAGTTATCTCGCCCATGCTCCAGACCTGCACGATGAGATCGAGCGAGCGCAGCCGCTCGGCGTCACGATAGACATCGAGCGTTTCCCCGATCTCGACCACGAACCCGCGATCATGCAGGGAGCGCGCGAACAGTTCCGCGCACTGTCGCGGCTGATGACCTTCCCATCCACCACACACGAACATCGCCGCTGGCATCTCTGCATCTCCCAATGACATCACGCCTGCCTTTCCAGGGCAGGGACGCAACGCTGGCACGGGCGCTCCCACGCCTTGCCGTTCCTCGCCGCGCTGTCATCGCGTTCGCCAGTAGCGCTCGCGGCACTCAGCGATGACGCGCAGAGCGGTGTGTACATTGTGCCAGCCGAGAACTTCTGTCTGTTTGGGTTCCAATAGCTTGTACGTCGCGAAGAATGTCTCGATTTCACGAAGCCAATGCTCGCCCACGTCGTCAAGCGTCGCCACGTGCGCGTAGCGGGGATCGCCGATCGGCACCGCCAGCACCTTGAAATCCGAGCCTTTTTCGTCGTGCATCTCCAAGCCGCCCAGCGGCCGGGTCTCGATGACACAACCGGGGAAGGTCGGCTCTTGCACCAGAACAAGAATGTCGAGATGGTCTCCGTCTTCAGCGAGCGTCTCGGGAATGAAGCCATAGTCAGCCGGGTAATGAACCGAGGAGTACAGCACGCGGTCCAAGCGAAAGATGCGCGCCTCCTCGTCGTACTCATATTTGTTCCGGCTGCCGCGAGGGATCTCGATGAACGCACGCACCGTAGGAATTGCCTCGCTCAGCATGGCTCCACCTCACCGGATGACACGAGCCATCCGACCAAACTCTGAACCGGGTGCGCAGTGGCACGGCCATTGCGCGTTACGGCCGCGCCAGAGCGCCCCCTGATCGCTTGGTGGTTGCCGGCTACCCCGCGGCAGGCGTCGCCTCAGGTGTCGCGGCCGGCATCGATTCTCCGAGCGCCCAGACTTGGAACTGATCGAACTGGGTTTCGGCGCCGACGACCGCGTTGTCGCTGTAAAAGCCCGATCCCACCCAAATATCGCCAGCATCCAGCCGGGCACTGAGATCGAGGGTTGTGATAAAGGAGCCATTGACGGCAAGATAGCCCGTGGTGCCGATGACTGCCATCTCGATCACGTTGATCTGCCCTGGGCCGGTGCGCAACCCTGGCACTGGGCCGGTGAAGGTTGCTGGATTCGCGCCGTTGGCAAGCAGCCAGACACCATCTGACCGAATCACGAGCCGGTAATGCTCGTCCGGGGCGGTGTGACGGAAGGCGATGCCGACATCCCAGGGATGCTCATACGCTGGGAAAGGATTCTGGAAGCGCACCCGAACGTAGAAATCTCGCACGGTCAGCCCGGCGAAGTAGCCGTTGAGCGGGCCGACGTTCTGGACGATCGAACCCGCGAATGGCCCGGCCAGGCGCTGTCCATCTAACGCTTGGGCGCGCAGGCGCGACAGGGCTACCGCCGCGCTCACTTGGCCCGCCGGCGTGGCGACTGGCGTCCCGCCTGGGGCCGCGGCGTCCTCACCAAGCGCCCAAACCTGGAACGCTTCAAACGGTGTCTGGGCGCCATCAACGATGGACTCGCGGAAAAATCCCGAGCCCACCCAGATATCACCTGGTTCGGAGTGCGCGGACAAGTCGAGCATCGCGGCGAAGGTACCGTTCACCGCCAGGTAGCCCGTGTTGCCGATCACGGCGAGTTCAAGCTCGTTGACCTGGCCAGCACCGAGATTGAGGCCATCCACGAGGCCCGCGGCCTGTGGTTGGCCCGCGGCGAAGGAGAGAAACCAGGCGCCGTCCGAACGGACGATGATCCGCCAGTGGCGATCTGGTCCCGCGTGCCGGAAGCCGATGCCGATATCAAAGAGATGCTCGGTCGAAGCTACCGGATTGACAAATCTGGCCCGAGCATAGAACTCCCGAACGCTCACGCCAGCGAAGTACCCGTCCAAGGTGTCCTGTGCCTGCGTCAGTGTCCCGGCGTGGGGACCGGACAGGCTCGGGCGACTGAGGGCATCGCTCCGGAGGATCGCCACCGGAACCATGAGCAGGTCCCGGTTTGGTGCCGGCTGGGCACTTGGCTCTTGCGCTGGTGGCGAGGCTACTGGCGTCCCCGTGTCCTGAGCGCTCACCGGCTGCAGGAATCCCGCGAGCACCATGGCTGCGAGCAGAGCAAGCGCCACCGCGCGCGACGGAATCCGACGGTAAAGCACGCACATACGTTCCCCCTTCATCGAAGCGGCCGCGCCGCCCATCCCCCTCCGCACCATCGGTCCGCGGGACACCCCCGGACGCCTCGCTCTTGCAACAGGCTTGGCGCGCCTACCGTACACGGGCCACACGCTGCTGGCAAGTCCTGCCGCGCGATCGCGCCGCGCCATGGTGAGGGCGTACAATGGTGTCCATGAACGATCGCGCACAGCGTCACCCCATTGCTCCCGAGCTTGGCAACTCACCCCTGATCACCATCATTCGCGATGAGATCGCCCGGCAAGGTGGAAAGATCAGCTTCGCCAGGTTCATGGAGCTTGCGCTGTACCATCCGGTCCACGGCTACTACCTGTCACCGGAGCGACGTCCGGGCCGCCCCGGAGATTTCATCACCGCCCCAGAGGCGACGCCCTACTTCGGGCTCACGCTTGCGCGGCAAATCGCGGAGTGCTGGGAGCGCCTCGGAGAGCCAGCGCGCTTCGAAGTGCGCGAATACGGCGGCGGAGTCGGCGGGCTTGCGTACGATGTGATTGCCGGACTGTCGGAAGCGGCGCCTGGCGTATTCTCCGCGCT
Organism: Thermomicrobiales bacterium; assembly: GCA_042408955.1. Taxonomy (GTDB): domain Bacteria; phylum Chloroflexota; class Chloroflexia; order Thermomicrobiales; family UBA6265; genus CALGSZ01. Next base: position 1,594 of record JBHOQQ010000058.1, on the reverse strand, counting down.
GATCTACCGCCTCATCGAACTAAATCCCCATCGCCGCGCTGAAGCGACCGCGGCGATGGCGGAAGTGGGTCTCGCTGATAAAGTCGTCGTGGAGGCTCCCGACGCCAAGCGGTCGCCGTTTGTGGGTGTCCTGCTGGCCAACGAGGTGGCGGATGCCTTCCCTGTTCACCGCTTGCTGGTCGGGCCGGATGGTGTTCGGGAGCGTTATGTTGCCTGGAGCGATGGACGGTTCGTCGAGACCGAGGGTGCCCTCACCAACGCGGCGCTGCGCGCCCTTCAGGCTCTACTCGCCGAGGGAGTCGAGCTACCGCCGGGAAGCGTGATTGACGTCAGCCCTGCGGCCGCGGACTGGTTTGCCACGGCGGCACAGGAACTTGAGCGCGGCTACGCCATTGTCATTGATTATGGCTATCCCGCGCGGGAGCTGTATCAAGCGCATCGCCTCGCGGGGACGGTGCGCGCCTATCATGCCCATACCGTCACTGACGATCCGCTGATCCGCGCCGGCGAGCAGGATCTGACCGCGCACGTGGACTTCACGGCGCTTCAGCGTGCGGGCGAGACTGCCGGACTTCAGCTTGCGGGGCTCACCACGCAAGGCGCATTCCTGGCAAGTCTGGGACTAGGGGACTTCTTGCTGCGGCTCCAGCAGGATCCCGAGACGACGCTGCCTGATTACCTGCGGGCGCAAGCTGCCGTGCTGCGCCTGATTGACCCTGGTGGTCTGGGGCGATTCCGGGTGCTCCTTATGGCGAAAGACGCACCGATTGACCCACCGCTGCACGGCCTGCGTGAGCGTCCTCCCGCGTTTTAGCTGTCAGCGGTGAGCCGGTAGCCGGTAGCCGATGGCTGGTAGAAGCGAGACCGGTACCCGACCGCAGGGGTCAGCCTGGAGGCTAGGGGTTAGGGGCTAGGGGCTAGGGAGGGGCCAGGAGTCGGGGGGCAGGGGTCAAATGGGGGCTGGGGCTGGGGAAGCTTCGAGCTACGAGCTGCGAGCTGTGAGCTTTCGGTCGTAGTGTGTCAGCCATCCGTTGGGGCGCGATTCATCGCGCCCGTTTGGAAATCGTAGGGACGCGATGCAGTGCGCCCGTCCCGCTTCCATCCGTCCGACGGCATCGCGCGGACCGGGAGCACGGGGCGAAATACCCCGCTCCCTCGCTGCGCTCGGGACACGGCTCACCAAGCAGACGAAGCCCCCTCAAGGGGGCTCACCACGCTATTGGTACGCTCGTCGGAAGGCGTAATGTCGGCATCGTCATTCCGTTCGCGATAGCGCGGGAGTGCGGAGCGAGGAATCTCTCATCCCAACAGACCAGCCGGCTTGAGCCGGCTTGGTTGGGTCAGCGCGGGGTCTTTAGCCCCGCGCTCCGAGTCCGCGCGCTGCCGTCGGGCGAATCTCGCGGGACGGGTGGGATGCATCGCGTCCTATCGGCTGCCGGCTGATGCCTGACCCCTGACGGCTGACGGCTGATGGCTCGAAGCTCGTAGCTCGAAGCTCACCGCTTCCCTAGCCCCTAACCCCCCAGCCCCCAGCCCCTAGCCTCTACACCAGCGGTCGTACCGTTTGCTGGCCGAGACCCATGTAGCTCGTCAG